>NZ_JBNTJU010000004.1:0-220727 GCF_051195015.1 Halococcus sp. AFM35 | reverse complement strand
GAGATCACGCCTTACCCTGAACAAACGAGTGGCTTACGCCTTCAACGCGGAGGTGAGGCCTTAACCGAACACGGATGATCGACCCACATACCCACGTCGCGGACATCCTCGCCCGCGGCGGCGTGAGCAACGAGCGGGCGCTGTACGACTGGCTGTTCAACGTCAAGAAGCCGACGATCTACGCCATGACGCCCGATGATCACGCCGTCGCGTCAGCACTGTTCGCCGCCGAAGCCCTCCGTGCGGGAATCACGACCTTCGTCGAATTCCCGGAGGTGTTTCTCATGTGGGATGACGAGTCCGAGGCCATTCTCGAAGCGAAATTGAACGAATACGACTCCGCTGGCCTCCGAAACATCTACGCACAGGCGTTTCGCGACAACGACGACGTTCCATCGAACCTGAGCGATTTCGTCGGTCACGTCACACGAAAGGAGCCGGCCGTCGAGCACGTTCCGATGGATGCCTCGTTAAGCGGGACCGACGCCGCCCTCGAACGGATCGGTGACGTCTACGACCGATACCACGACCCGTCGCCGGACAGTCGACAGCAGGTCTGGATCGCCCCGGAAAACGTGGTGACGGCGACGGACGACGGGCTGTCGGCGGCCTCCGAGTTCGCCGAACGACGGGAGACGATGACGACCACCCACGCCTCGGAGACGGTCCACGAGGAACACGGCGAACTGAGCCACGTGGAGTATCTCGACGCCGTCGATTATCTCGGCAAGCGCGCGGTGCTGGCCCACTGCGTTCACGTCGACGAACGGGATATTCGTCTGTGCGCAGCGACCGACACGAAGGTCGTCCACAATCCGCTCACGAACCTGATGCTCGGCTCCGGCGTCGCACCGGTTCCGACGATGACCAACTACGAGGTCACGGTCGGTCTCGGCACCGACAACCCGAGCGGGAACGATACCATCAACCCGCTGTCGGATATGCAGTACGCCGCCCTCATCCATCGAGCGGACCGTCGGGATGCAGGGGCCGTCACCGCCGAGAAAGCCCTGGAGATGGCCACCATCGACGGCGCTCGTACCATCGGACGGGCGGACGAACTCGGCTCAATCGAAGCGGGCAAGCGCGCCGACCTGACGCTCGTCGGTCTCGACTATCCGCATCTGACGCCGTCTCAGAACATCGCATCGACGCTGGCGTTCCAGACGCACGGCCACGAGATAGATACCGTCATCTGCGAGGGAGAGGTCGTCATGGACAACGGTGTGGTGCCAGACATCGACGAGCGCTACCCAGACCTGCTTGCGGAGTCGCAAAAACGTGCCGACGAGGTGCTCTCCCGTGCCGGACTGGATTCGATGACCGAGCGCGAGTGGACCAGTCGTTCCGACAAATAGCCCCGCAACGGGCCTCTCCCGATTCGGTAGTCCTTTCGATACGACGTCCCGCGATGAATCCACATGAATGATTGCAATATATAAATATACAGTACTGAAGACTGTAGTGCCCAGACGAAAATATATGTAGGCACACACTCACCTGTGCATTGTGATATCATGTCACAACAATCTGCAGACCACATCGAGTACGAACTAGACGACAAGCCACCGCTGCGCGAGGCGATACCGCTCGGTCTCCAGCACGTCTTCGCGATGTTCCTCGGCAACGTCGCGCCGCCGCTGATCATCGCGGGTGCGGTCGGACTCGCGACCGGCGAGACCACGTTCCTCGTCCAGATGGCGCTGCTCGTGGCTGGCGCGGCGACGCTCGTGCAGGTGTTCACCGTCGGTCCCGTCGGCTCGAACCTCCCGATTATGATGGGGACGAGCTTCGCGTTCGTCGGTCCGCTCGTCGCCATCAGCAGCCAGTTCGGTTTGGCGGCGGCCTTCGGGGCCTGTCTCGTCGGCGCGTTCGTCGAGGTCGGCATCGGCTTCTCGTACGACCACATCGACCGGTTCTTCCCGCCGTTGGTGAGCGGTATCGTGGTGATGCTCATCGGGCTGACGCTCATCCCGGTCGGGATGGACTACGCCGCCGGCGGGGCCGGCGCGGCCGATTACGGCTCGCTGATGAACATCGGTCTCGCCTCGCTCGTCTTCTTCGTCACGCTCGGGCTGAACCAGTTCTTCACGGGAGTGCTGCGCATCA
Source organism: Halococcus sp. AFM35 (assembly GCF_051195015.1). Lineage (NCBI taxonomy): Archaea > Methanobacteriati > Methanobacteriota > Halobacteria > Halobacteriales > Halococcaceae > Halococcus > Halococcus sp. AFM35. Next base: position 218,618 of record NZ_JBNTJU010000004.1, on the reverse strand, counting down.
CGAGCGTGTTCATCGGCATTCTGGTCGGTTACATCGCCGCCATCGCCCTCGGCGTCGCCGACTTCTCGGCGGTCGCACAGGCCGGCTGGATAGCGGTTCCCACTCCCCTGAGGTTCGGCATCGCCTTCGAGCCGAGTGCCATCATCACCATCGCCTTCCTCTATGCCGTCACCGCGGTCGAGACCATCGGCGACATGACCGGTGTCGTGGCCGCGGCGAACCGGGAACCGACGCGTGACGAACTCCGCGGCGGGCTGCTCGCCGACGGCATCATGAGTGCCATTGCAGCCGTCTTCAGCGCCTTCCCGAACACCTCCTTTTCCCAGAACGTCGGCGTCGTCAACTTCACCGGCGTTCTCAGTCGGTACGTCGTCGCCATCGGCGGCGGGCTGTTGATAGTCGCGGGATTCGTCCCGAAGGTCGCCGCGCTCGTCACTGCGATGCCCGACGCCGTCCTCGGCGGCGGCGCGCTCATCCTGTTCGCGATGATCTTTTCGAGTGGCGTCGGCATCATCGACCGCGAGGTCGACCTCAACCACCGCAACACGACCATCCTCGCGGTCTCGGTCGCGCTCGGGCTGGCGGTCGAGGTTCGTCCCGATGCCATCGCGAACTTCCCCCAGATCGTGCAGACGGTCATCGGCTCCGGTCTCATCATGGGCGGCATCAGCGCACTCGTGCTCAACATCGTGATTCCCGAGGGCTCCAGTCGGACACCCGAAACCGAGATGAATGCCGAGACCGATACCCAGCTATCCGGGGACGGTCCCGTTGTGGACGAGGATTAGCGACGCCCAACAACCTTTTTGTTCGTCGACCGAGACGACTACTCCGTTATGTTGTTACGTGGCACTGTCGTTGCCGATGCACATACCGTCATCCGTGAGGGGGCAGTCGTCGTCGAGGACGACCGAATCGAAGCCGTCGGCGACGCGTCGTCGCTCGAAGAACGGTATCCCGGCCACGCGAGCGCCGACTACGACGTGCTCGCGCCGGGACTGGTCGGCGGTCACATCCATTCGGTCCAGAGTCTCGGACGGGGAATCGCCGACGACACGGCGCTGCTGGACTGGCTGTTCGAGTACATCCTCCCGATGGAGGCGAACCTCGACGCCGACGGGATGGAGGCGGCCGCGAAACTCGGCTATCTCGAATGCATCGAGAGCGGTACGACCACCTGTATCGACCACCTCTCGGTGGCTCACGCCGACCGTGCCTTCGAGGCCGCCGGCGAGATGGGTATTCGGGGGCGACTCGGGAAGGTCCTCATGGACCAGGAGTCACCCGACGGTCTCCTCGAAGAAACCGACGCGGGCCTCGCCGAGAGCGAGCGGCTCATTCGGGAGTACCACGGCGCATTCGATGACCGGATTCGCTACGCGGTGACGCCGCGGTTCGCGGTAAGCTGCACCGAAGAGTGTCTCCGCGGCGCGCGCGAGCTCGCCGACCGATACGACGGGGTGACCATCCACACGCACGCGAGCGAGAACCGCGACGAGGTGGCGACCGTCGAGCGCGAGACCGGCCACCGCAACATCCACTGGCTCGACGAGGTCGGGCTGACAGGCGAAGACGTCGTGCTCGCCCACTGCGTCCACACCGACGAGACCGAGCGCGAGGTGCTCGAAGAAACCGGCACGCACGTCACGTACTGTCCGTCATCGAACATGAAACTCGCCTCTGGCATCGCGCCGATTCCGGACTACCTCGACCGCGGCATCAACGTCGCGCTCGGCAACGACGGCCCGCCGTGCAACAACACGCTCGACCCGTTCACCGAGATGCGCCAGGCGAGTCTGCTCCAGAAGGTCGATGCGCTCGACCCGACGAGTACGCCCGCCGAGACGGTCTTCGAGATGGCGACGGTCAATGGAGCTGACGCCGCCGGCTTCGAGCGGGTGGGGGAGTTGAAAGAAGGCTGGAAGGCCGACATCATCGGACTCTCGACGGACCTGACGCGCGCGACGCCGCTGCACGACGTGCTCTCCCATCTCGTCTTTGCGGCTCACGGCGACGACGTGGCGTTCACGATGGTCGACGGCACCGTGCTCTACGAGGACGGCGAGTTCACCCACGTCGACGCGGCGGCCATCCGCCGGGAGGCGCGGAACGTGGACCTCGATATCGACGCGCTCGCCGCCGAAGCACCGTGACCACCGCAGTCGACACCGTGGTTCGCGGCACGCTGGTGAACGTTCATACAGGGAGGCTCGAAGCCGGTGCGGTCGCAATCGACGACGGCGAGATCGTCGCGCTCGCAGAGCGCCCGGCCGACCGGGAGATCGAGACCGGGTACGTCGCGCCCGGACTGATCGACGCCCACATGCACGTCGAGTCGTCGATGGTCACGCTCCCCCACTACGGCGCGGCGGTCGTGCCACGCGGCGTGACGGGCATCGTCTGGGACCCACACGAGATCGCGAACGTCTGCGGCGCGGCGGGTGTTCGCGCCGCAATCGATGACGCCGAGCAGACGCCGCTCAAAGCCCGCATCACCGTACCGTCGAGCGTTCCCGCGTCACATCTGCAAGACACCGGCGCGAGCCTCGACGCCGACGCCGTGGCGGACTTACTCGACGCACCCCGAACCGTGGCGCTCGGTGAGGTCATGAACGTCCCCGGCGTCGTCGCCGGCGATGGGACTGTGCACGCCAAGATCGACGCCGCCCGCGAGCGCGGACTGCCGGTCGACGGCCACATGCCACAGGTTCGGGGCGAGGACCTCCACGAGGCGGCGCGCCATCTCGACAGCGACCACGAGAGCATCACGCTCGACGAAGCGCGCGCGAAGGCCGACGTCGGTCTGCGGGTCTACCTCCGCGAGGGGTCGGCGAGCAAGAACCTGCTCGACCTGCTCGACCTCGTCGAAGCGGTCGACGGCCGGTGGCTCGGTCTCTGCACCGACGACCGTGACGTGACCGACCTCGTCGACCATGGAGGGGTCGATTTCGCCGTCGCCACGGCAATCGACGAAGGCATCGATCCCGTTACCGCGATCCAGCTGGCGACGATCAACGTCGCCGAGAGCTACGACCTTCCGTTCGGCCGGCTCAGCCCCGGCTCGCCCGCCGACCTCGTCCTCCTCGACGAACTCGACCCGTGGACCCCCACAGACGTGATGATCGACGGCGTGCTCGACCCGACCACCGACCGCCCGGAGCCGCCGTCTTCGACTGTGCCGACCGATACCGTCTCGTTCGAGTCGGTCGATGGGGACGACCTCGCCATCGAAGCGCCGGACGGTGATGGGCCGGTGGCAGTGTGGGCCATCGACGCCGTTGGCGGGCTCCAGACCGCACGGCTGGAGACCAGCGTTCCCCGGTCAGCGGGCATGCTCCAATCCGACACCGACGACGACGTCCTCTCGCTCGCGGTCATCGAGCGCCACGGCGGAAACGGCGGTATCGGTCGCGGGTTCGTTCACGGGCTCGGTCTCGACCGCGGTGCGGTCGGGAGTACCGTCGCCCACGATGCGCACAACGTCGTCGTCGCAGGCGTGTCCCACGGGGCGATGGCGAGAGTTGCGAACCATCTCCGCGATATCGGTGGCGGCGTCGCCGTCTACGACCCGGCAGCCACGGAAACCGAGGGCCTGACGGCGCTCGCGCTCCCGGTGGCGGGGCTGATGTCCGACGAGCCCCTTGAGACCGTCGCCGAGGGGTTCGCTGCGGTCGAGGACGCGGCCCGGGCGGTCGGTCTCGACCACGACGGCGGGCTCATGGAGCTGTCCTTTCTCTCGCTCGAAGTGATTCCCGAGCTTCGACTCACCAACAACGGGCTCGTCGACGTCACGGCGATGGAATACGTCGACACCGTCCGCGGCTGACTCGGCTCGGCCGGCTACATCGCGCCCTGGAGCATGCCGCTGGTGCGGACGAAGAAGTAGACGACGAACGCGGCGGCGATCAGCCACTGGCCCACGCCGATGTCCTCGAACTCGCCGACGGCGGTCTTCGCAATCGGGTAGGAAATCAGGCCGGCGGCGATGCCGTAGGCAATCGAGTAGGTCAGTGGCATGATGAGGATCGTCAACCCGGCCGGAATCGCGTGGGCGATGTTGCCCCACTCGATGTCGACGACGTTTCTGAGCATCAACAGCGCGACGACGACCAGCGCGATGTGCGAGGCGTACTGTGGGATGACGGCCGCAAAGGGGACGATGACCAGAGCGACGAGGAACAGCGCGGCGATGACCAGCGCCGTCATCCCTGTCCGCCCGCCCTCCTCGACGCCGGTGGCCGACTCGACGAAGGTAGTGATCGTCGAGGTGCCGAGTATTCCGCCGGCCGTGGTGCCGACCGCGTCGGCCATCAGCGGCTTGTCGATGTCCGGGAAGTTGCCGTCCTCGTCGAGGAACCCCCCGGCCTGCCCGACGCCGACGAGCGTGCCCGCGGTATCGAAGAAATCGACGAAGAAAAAGGTGAACACGATAAGCGCGAAGGCGAAACTGTCGACGTTGGTGAACCCGGCCAGGAAGGCCCCGATCAGCGGCGTGATGTCGTACTGGGCGCTCGGCAGCGTCGCCGGGAACAGGACACCGGGGTCGACGAGACCGGCGACGGTGGCGAGGTAGCCGAGCACCGTCGTGAGGACGATGCCGATGACGATAGAGCCACGAACGCCACGCGCGTACAGCGCGAGCGTCACGAACAGCCCCAACACCGCCAGCAGCGCAACGGGGTCCGACGCGACCGGCCCGAGCGCCACGAGCGTCGCCGGGTCATCGACGACGACCTGCATCGCCTGTAGCCCGATGATGGCGAGAAAGAGACCGATGCCGGTCCCGATGGCGTACTTCACCGGCGGCGGGAACAGCCTGATGATGTACGTGCGCGCGCCGACGGCCGTCAGCAGAATGAAAATCACGCCCTCGGTGAACACCGCCGCCAGCGCGGTCTGCCACGGGACGCCGAGCGCCCCGATGACCGTCAGCGCGAAGAAGGCGTTCAGCCCGAGTCCGGGTGCCAGACCGAACGGCCGGTTGGCATAAAACGCCATCACCAGCAACGCTATCACCGACGAGACGATGGTGACGACCGTCAACATCTGCTGGACCTCCGTCGGGGTGTAGCCCTGTAGCACGATGCCGGGCTTGTTCTCGCTCGGCACGCCCGTCAATATCGCTGGATTGACCACGATGATGTACGACATCGCGAGGAAGGTCGTGACCCCCGCGACGACCTCGGTCTGGAGGTCGGTGCCGCGCTCGGCGAAGCCGAAGTAGCTCGCGAGCGCCGACGTACCTGTCCCGCTCCCCCCGCCGTCGCTCGCCGACCGCCTGTCATCGTCTGCCATACTGTTTTCCCATACCACCGCCCCGCTTAATTGTTTGGGTCGTCCATGAGCAATATTATCACATGTCTGACTGGTTCTGCACACCACCGCAGTCCATCGAGTATGCCACCCATACCCAACATACAATCATTATAATGAACGATATTCGAGGTTGCGATTGGTTCATAAACGTTTGGGCACAACGATTATGTGTATCGAAACCACACCACAGTCAGACGTCCTCACGATGGGGACGCCGCCGAAACGGCGGCACAAACGACATAAACGACCATGACAGTAGAAATCGACCTCACGCTCAACGGCGAGGAACGGACCTTCGAGACCGAGCGCTCGGATTCGCTGCTCGACGTCCTCAGAAAGAACGGCTATACCGGCGCGAAGCGCGGCTGTGATACGGGCAACTGTGGGTTCTGTACCGTCACGGTCGACGGCGAGTCGGCGATGTCCTGTATCAAACCTGTGGGAACCATCGACGGCGCGACCGTCGAGACCATCGAGAGCCTCGGTACCCAAGGGGACCTCCACCCGGTGCAGTCGGCGTTCGTCGACAACGCCGCCCTCCAGTGTGGCTTCTGCATCCCCGGTATGATCATGCGCTCGCGGGATTTCCTCGCGGACAACCCCGACCCCGACAGGGAGGAGATTCGCACGGCACTCGGCGACAACCTCTGTCGCTGTACCGGTTACGAGAAGATACTCGACGCCGTCGAGGACGCGGCCGAGCGGATGGACGGCGGTGCGGTCGCCGCCGACGGCGGCCGGCCAGTCGATGGCTCGTGTTCGGACTGTGGTTGCGGGGGTGAGCGATGAGCAAACCCGACGAACCCGACAGCGGCGAGCGCGGCGTCGCCGCGGCCGAGCACGAACACCCGATGGAGGTCGAGGAAGCGCCGAACAACCGCAAGCCGGCGAGCGAACGCCAGACGATTTCCGAGCGCGCAGAGAAGGACGACGCGCGCAAGATCGTCACCGGGGAATCGAAATACACCGCCGACTACGCGCGCCAGTTCCCGGACCTCGCCGAGGCATCGGTCCTGCGCTCGGACATCGCCCACGGCCGCGTGACCGACATCGACACGAGCGACGCCGAGGAGATCGAGGGTGTGTATGCCGTCATCACGCCCGACTCCGAGGAGGTCCCCGAGGGACCGTACACCTCCGCTGGCCAGTCCTATCCCGAGCCGAGTCCGTGGGACCTGCACGTGCTCCGGGAGAAGGTACACTACGTCGGCGACCCGATAGCCGCCGTCGCCGCCGTCGACGCCGACACCGCCGACCGCGCGACGCGGGCCATCGACGTCAGCTACGAAGAAGAGGAGGCGGTCTTCGACACCGCGACGGCGACCGACCCCGACGCACCGCAGATTCACGACCCCGACGACATCGAGAACCATCAGCCCGGTGCGGACTACGAGCGCAACATCGAATCGCACATCGAGGGCGAGATCGGCGACGTCGACGTGGCGTTCGAGGCGGCGGCCGACAGCGACGACCGGGTCGTGACCGAGACCGAGTGGGAACTGCCCTACCAGTCTCACTGCGTGCCCGAACCGCACGCGACCATCGCCCACCGCGACGAGGACGACCGCTATCACCTCATCACGAGCACACAGGTGCCCTACCACACGCGCCGGCAGCTCGCACATCTGTTCGACGTGCCGGTTCGGGACATCCGGGTGAGCAAGCCCCGCATCGGTGCCGGCTTCGGTGCCAAGCAGTCGATGCTCATCGAGCCGATCACGGTCGCGTTGATGGAGACCACCGGCCGTCCGGTCAAACTCGAAACGACCCGCCGCGAGCAGTTCTACGCGCTGCGCTCGCGCCGGCCCGCTCGCGTCCGTATGCGCAGCGTCGTCACCGACGAGGGCGACATCGAGGCGCTCGACATGTCGGCGGTGACGAACTCCGGGGCGTACGGACCACACGGGATGACGGTCGGCAGTTCGGTCGGGTCGAAGCCGCTGCCGCTGTACACGCACGCGCCGAACATCCGCTTTTCGGCGACGGCGGTCCACACGAACCTCCCCGTTGCGGGTGCGATTCGCGGCTACGGCGCGCCACAGGGCCACTTCGCGCTCGAAGGCCACATGGACGAGGTCGCCCACGAACTCGGGATGCGTCCGCTCGAACTCCGCTCGCGCAACCGCATCGAGGAGGGCGACATCGACACGGCCTCGGGAGTGCTCTCGGGCGGCGAGCACACCCGCCGGATTCGCTCGTGTGGGCTCGACGAGTGTATCGCCCGCGGGAAGGCGGCCATCGGCTGGGACGAAACCGAACAGCCAGACGAGGAGCATCTCCACCGGGCCTGTGGCGTCGCGCTCACCGCCCAGAAAAGCGGCGTCGCCGGCGACGAGCTCGGCGGGGCACACATCAAGATGAACGAGGACGGTTCCTTTATCCTTCAGACCGGTGCCGTCGACATCGGTCCGGGTGCTGACACCGCGATGGCGCAAATAGCCGCCGAGGTGCTCGGGGCTCCGCCCGAGGACGTGCTCGTCCAGCCCTCGGACACGGACGTCTCGCCGTTCGATTACGGTGCCTACGCCTCCTCGACGACGTACGTCACCGGTCAGGCGGTGAAGAAAGCCGCCGAGAAGGCACGCACACAGTTGGTGGAGTTCGCCGCGAAGATGCTCGACGAGCCAGCAGAGACGCTCGAAACGCGCGACGGAGCGGTCCACGCCGAGCGCACCGGCGAGTCGGTCACGCTGGAGGAAGTCGGCTACGGCTCGATCTACGGCGACGACGAGCGCGCGCAGGTGATGGGCGAGGCGAGCCACAGCACCGACGAATCGCCGCCGCCCTTTGGCGCACAGTTCGTCGACGTGACCGTCGACGAGCGCACCGGCGAGTTCGAGATACACGACCTCGTCTACGCCGTCGACTGCGGCGTGGCCATCAATCCGGCCCTCGTCGAGGGACAGATCGAGGGCGCGCTGCACATGAGCTACGAACTCGCCGTCTCCTCTGGCCTCTCCTTCGACGAGGACGGCACGCCAGAGACCCTCGGCTTCCGGGACTACGGGATGCCGACGGCCGACGACCAGCCGCCCCTGGAGTCGATAATCGTCGAGACCCACGAGCCGACGGGACCGTTCGGCGCGAAGTCCGTCGCCGAAATCCCGGTCAACGGCGTGCCGCCGGCGCTGAGCAACGCCATCCGCAACGCCGTCGGCGTTCGTGTCAGCGATCTGCCGATAACCGCCGAGAAGATCGAAGCGAAACTCGACACGGCGGGCGAGACCGCCGACTGATATCGCCCGTCTCTTCACCCTCGTTCCGTTCGACGGCGACTTGACTATCGGACAGTAGCCCCGACGGCGTCCACACCGGCTGCCGCCGATGACTGTGATTTAGCGAATCCGCAGCGATTCGCTTGTGGGGTCCATCTCGACCTCGCCGCCGATGGGGAGCGGACACGTCGGATACGTGTGGCCGAACTCGCAATCGAAGACGAGGGGTGCGTCCGGGTTGTACGTCTCGAAGACGTCGGTGATGGCGTCGCGCTGGCGCTCTCGATAGTTCGTTCGCCATTCGGGCGGGTTGTCCTCGGCGTGTGAGCGTGCGGCGGCGCGCCCGACGAGAACGCCGTCGAACCGTTCGAGGAGACCGCGCTCGCCGAGCGCCCGGAGGTTCGCGCCGACGACGGCCGGGTCGGGAATCAGCTCGCTCGTCTCGACGGCGAGGACAGCGCCGTCGAGCGCGTCGAGGCCGGGCAGGTAGCGGTCGGCGAGGAACTGCTCGACAAGGACTTCATAGCAGCCGCCCCAGATTCGCCCCGAAACGGTCCCGTCGCCGCCACGCCAGAGACGACCATCGGCGGGTTCGATGTCACGTGTGGTGTCGACCGAATCGGGATTTTCCCAGTCCCCGGACTCGTCGGTGAACACCTCGGCCTCTTCCCACTCGCCGATGGAGTCATCGAAGAGCGCGCGACCGAGGTACTCCTCGGTGTAGTCGAACAGCGCGCCGTCCATCGCGTATTCGAGCAGCGTCGACCCGCCGTAGTACGAGACGATGCCCAGATTCCAGAGGAACAGGGCCAGATGTGTGTTGTCCGAGTAGCCGTAGAACCGCGTCGGGTGCTCGCGGAGGACATCGCCGTCGAGGTGCGGGAGCACCGTGATCTGGTCGTGGCCGCCGATGTTGGCGATTACGGCCGCAATGTCGGGGTCGCGGAAAGCGTCCATGACGTCCTCGGCACGCGCTTCGGGGTTGTCAGCGAGCCACTCCGGGTCGGCGGTCGCGGTCGGATACTCGACCGGTTCGAGGTCGAAGGTCTCGCGCATCCGTTCGAGACCGAGTTCGTAGACGAACCGAGCGGATGCGGGAGCGTTCGATGCCGGCGCGAGCACGGCGACCTGATCGCCGGGTTCGACGGCCGGCGGAGTGATGAACTCAGCCACGAGCGATACTCCGTCGGGGTGTTTGATAGTTCTTATCGCAGCGAACGTACGTTTCCGTCGATATCGCCGATGGCCTCCCGATGGCATTGTCAACAGGCATCGAGACGGAAGTATCCGCTCGTTCGTCGGAGTCGTCCCTATCGGTCGCCCTGCACGACCGGTTCGATGCGGTCGGCCGGCGTGGCGAGCGAGACGTCATCGAGACCGGCGACGGCATCGTGGAAACACGTCCGGTAGCTCGCGGGACCGGCGTATTCGCCGAAGTCGCCGGCGGCAGCTGCCTCGCCGGCCAGTCCGAACGCGAGCGTGCCGGCGAGCGCCGCTCGCTCGTCGTCGAATACGGCCGTGAACACCGCGAGCGTCATCCCGAGCATGCAGCCAGTCCCGACGACCTCGCCGAGTAACTCGTCGCCGCCATGCACCTCGAACGCCGTGTCGTCGGTCGCAACGATATCGACAGCGCCGGAGGCGACGACGACGCTGTCGGTTGCGCGTGCACAGGTGATGGCAGTCTCGGCGATGTCTCCGTACTCGCCGACCGATTCGACGCCGCGAACGGTCGCGTCCGCTCCCGCCAGCGCCGAGACTTCGCCGTAGTTCCCGCTGACGATGCTCACGTCGATGTCGGTGGTCAGGCGCTCGGCAACGCGATTCCGTGTCGATGTCGAGCCGACGCCCACCGGGTCGACCACGACGGGCGTTCCCGCCTCGTTTGCGGCCTCGCCGGCGGCCACCATCGCGCTCTCGCCGCGCTCGCTCACCGTCCCCATGTTGAGCAGGCAGGCGTCCGCGGCCGCGACCATCTCGCCGACCTCGCGCTCGTCGTCGGACATCACGGGCAGCCCGCCCCAGTGGAGGGCGACGTTCGCCACGTCGTTGACCGTCACGTCGTTGGTGAGCGCGTTCACGAGAGGTTGGGTGTCGGCGACCGCAGCCAAGCCGTCGGCGAGGTCGAGTCCGTCGAGCGCGCTCATTGGGCACCCTCCTCGATGCTCGCGGTAAGCCGTCGCGTCGCCGCCCCCGCGTCGTCGGCGGCGGTGATGGCGGAGATGACCGCGACGCCGTCCGCCCCGGCGGCGACGACCTCGCCGGCGTTGTCGGGTGTGATGCCGCCGATGCCGACGATGGGAATGTCGACGGCGTCGGCGACCTCGGCGACCGTTTCGACGCCGATTGCGGATTCGTCCGGCGAGACGTCCTTCGAGGTGGTGGCGAAGACCGCACCGACGCCCAGATAGTCCGCTCCGGCGCGCTCGGCGGCCCGTGCCCCCGAAACTGTGGAGACCGAGCGGCCGATACACCCCTCCGGGCCGAGCAGTTCGCGGGCAGCGGCGATAGGGAGGTCGTCGTCGCCCAGATGAACCCCGTCGGCGTCGACGGCGACCGCGAGGTCGACCCGGTCGTTGACGATGAAGGTGACGCCGGCCGCCCGCGTCCGCTCGCGGAGGTCCGTTGCGAGGTCGTAGCGCTCGCGGACGCTCGTGTGCTTTTCGCGCAGTTGGACGGTCCCCACCCCGGCGTCGATGGCACTCGCCGCAATTTCCCCCGTCGAACGGCCGCGCGAGTGACTCGCCTGCGTCACGAGGTACGTACCGGAGATATTCATGAGTGGTATGCTGGGGAGGGCGGCTCGCGTGAAATGTGTGTCGGTGAAACCATCGTATGCCTCGACTAAGGGTTCTACACCCTCGTTTCTCGATAGCACATCCGTCGAGTCGGCGATAGTCCGTAGCTACGCGCAATTGGCGATGGCCGGAGCAGCAGTCGCGGCGGTCGACACGCCTAACGGCTGACGATACCGATGCTTTCCATTGCTCCGTTCCTGTTGCGGCCCTCAGTCGTCGGCCGGTGTGTGCGCGGTCATCTCGACGGGGTCGGTCTCGACGCCGAGCTCGTCGATGGCGGCCTGTGCGGCGCGCTTGCCCGACAGCAACATTGCACCGAAGGTCGGTCCCATCCGCGGCAGACCGTACGTCGTGGCGGTCGCCATTCCCGTCACGATGAGACCGGGATGGACGAGGCCAGTGTGTTCGACGACCGCGTCCTCGCTCTGGCCGACCCACATCGAGTCGTGGCCCGGCGAATCGTGGCCGGGCGCACCATACGAGTCGTTACCGGTCCCGTCCATCCCGGTCGCACTTTCGGCGGCGTCGGCGATGCCGGGCGCGTCGAGCACGCCGCGCTCTTGGAGTTTCGAGACGGCCATCGCGTCGTGGCCGGTCGCGTCGATGACCAGTGTGCCCTCGATGGCGATGGGGTCGACGCAGGTGATCTCGCGGGGCAGCGCGTGGACGGGCGTCCAGTTCATGACGATGCCGCCCACGCGGTGGTCCTCGCGGATGACGATGTCCGTGAACTCGGTCATGTTCTGCATTTTCGCGCCCGCGTCACAGGCCGCCTTGATGAGGCCGGAACACGCCTCCGGACCGTTGGCGACGTACAATCCCTCGCTGTCCTGCGAGCGCTTGTAATCGACGTCGAGTTCGTCGAGCACCGACTGGGCGGGGTCCCTGACGGTGACCTTGTTCATCAGGAAGCCACCGAGCCAAAAGCCACCTCCCAGATAGTTGTTCTTCTCGACGACCATCGTTTTCACGCCGCGCTCGCCGAGTTCTTTGGCGGCCATCAGCCCCGATGGCCCGCCGCCGACGATGATGACATCGGAGTCCGAGAAGTCCATGAACTCCTCGGTCCACTCCTGGCCGATTGCGCGCGTTACGTCCGCTTCGCCGACGTCGCTGAACTGGTCGAAGGGTTCGTCCGTCATGCAACTCGGTGTTACTACCGTGTTATAATATATCTTTTCATCACGGTGATCCGTGAGTCAGCGTGGTGGCCACTGCTGCTTCGGTTCGTATCGTCGTCGCGACGCAGAAGTGCCGTCGGGCGATTCGGTACCGATGCGTTGGCTGCGTAGATCGGTTGTGCGGTTCGAGTGCTCAGAGCACGATGGTCTTCCGGCGGACGAACTGCTCGATGCTCACGCCGATACCCTCCCGGTTGATGCCTGATTTCCCGTTCCCGCCGAAGGGAACGTCGCCCAGACCATGGGATGGCGCGCCGTTGATGCGGACCGCACCGGCATCGAGACGTTCGGCCACGCCCATCGCGCGGTCGTGGTCGGCGGTGAAGACACAGCCATCGAGCGCGAGGTCGCTCTCGTTCGCCAGCGACACGGCGTCGTCGGCGTTTTCGACCCTCGTGACCGCGACGACGGGACCGAACTGCTCCTCGTGGACGATGCGCGCGTCGCGGGGAACGTTCGCGAGCAGCGTTGGCTCGAAGACCCGCCCCTCGCGCTCGCCGCCGCGAACGAGTTCGGCTCCCCTGTCGAGCGCGTCCGCGACGAGTTCCTCGACCCACTCGGCTTGGTCCTCGGAGATAAGTGGTCCGAGGGCAGTGTTGGGGTCGAAGAGGTCGCCGACCCGCCATTCGTCCATCGCGTCGTCGAGACGCTCAACCAGTTCGTCGTGAACTCCCTCGTGGGCGAGCACGCGCGAGACGGCCGAGCAACGCTGGCCGGCGTACTTGAGCGACCCCTTGGTGCAGGCGGCGGCCGCGGCGTCGAGGTCGGCATCGGCGAAGACGACGGCGGGGGCGTTGCCGCCGAGTTCCAGCAGGAGGTTCACCATGCCGCTCTCGCGGGCGACGTGTTCGCCCGCACTCGACGAACCGGTCATGGCGATAGCATCGATGGTATCGGAGCCGGCGAGCACGTCGCCGACTTCGCTCGCGCGGCCCGGCACGAAGTTGAATCCGCCGTCGGGAACGTCGGTGTCAGCGACGATGTCGGCGAGAATCGCGGCGCTCACGGGCGTCTTGCTCGCGGGTTTCAACACTATCGCGTTGCCGGCCGCGAGCGCGGGCGCGACCTGTAGCGCCGTCGTCGAGAGCGGGTAGTTGTACGGCGTGATGCACAGGACAGTACCGACGGGTTCGGGTTTCGTCACCGACTGCCAGCCCTCGTGGCCCGCCGTGGTTCCCGGTCGGTACTCGCCGGTGAGACCGCGCGCCTCCTCGACGGCGCGCTCGAAGCGCTCGGCGGCCGACTCGACCTCGCTGCGGGCGCTCGATATGGGTTTGCCCGCTTCACGCACGATGACGTCGGCGAGTTCGGCCTTGCGCTCGCGCAGGCCCGCAGCGATGGCTTCGAGCCACGCGACGCGTTCGGGTATCGTGCTCGCGCGCAGGTCTTTCTGTGCGCCCGCCGCCGCGTCGAGGGCGTTCTCTGCCTGCCCTGCGCTCGCGGCGCTCACCCGGGCGAACACGCCGCCGTCGGCGAGGTCGGTCACGTCAATCGTCCCCTCGCCGCCCGTCCACTCACCACCGATGTACGGGTCCCCGTCGTGTGTCGTCACTGCGGTGGTCATACAGTCACATGGTGCTCCCCGGCTAAAAGATTTACTACGTGCTGAATTAACACTGGGAGCAGCGCCGACCAGCATCCGAGGGTGCGTATCGGCACGGTATGCCCTAAAGCGCACGTTCGTCAGCCGAAGTGGGGATAGTCCTCCATCTCGACGAACTCGGTGCTTCCACAGGCGGTACATTCGTCGGGCGCGTCGTACCGGTGGTCGGTCGGACCGCCCGAGACGGTTCCGGCATACACGCTCTGGCAGTCAGTACAGACGTACAGTTCGGGTTGTTCTGGTGTGTGTGACATGGTGTTATAGTCCGAGGTAGCCCGAGGTCGGGACGAGTCCGGCGAGGTAGAGCACGCCGACGACGAACATCGCGACCGCGATGGCCATCGCCGGTGGGTCGACGTGCGTGCCCGAATGCGAGTAGAAGACGCGCTGGGTCGCCTCGCCGATGACTCCAGTGAGACCGCCGAAGAGAGCGGCTCCGAGGATGGCGACGACCGGTCCGCCGACCATCTCAGTGGCAACGATGGCACCGACCGACCCCAACAGCGTGATGTGGTGGGTGACGGGAATCTTCGCGACGCCGAGATTCAAAAACAGGAGGCTCATCGCCGAGAAGGCGTAGCCGAGGAACACGCTGCCGGTCTCGATCCAGATGTACCCACCGAGGATTCCACCGACGACGCCGATGGCCGCGACGCCGGACCACTTGTACTGGTGGCCGAGCCACGGTTCGGTCGCCAGCCGCATGCTCTCGGTGCCGCCGTCGGCCACCGCGCGCTGTTCCTCGCGCTCGAACGGCGACATGTCGAACAGCGAGGAGCCGGCCGGCGAACCGACCAGCGGGTAGCCGAAGGCGAGCCGGGCGAGCAGCGCCGTCAGGACCACCGACAGCGCGATGCCGTCGGTCGGAAACCCGATGCCGCTCGCGAGTTGGTTGATGAGCATTCCCACGAGACCGAAGACCGCCCCGACCGCGAGGATGTCGGGTTTCGTCCCGTAGGCCTCCGTGATGACCTTTCCCGGGTGGTAGTCCCACCCATCAGGCTCCATGTCGGGATACTTCTTGCCGGCGTACGCCGAGGCGGCCACGCCGGCCGCAAAGGAGATGTGCGGGCCGAAGACCATCCCGAAACCGATGGTGCCCGTCACGCCGGTGGCGATGGTGCCTTCGATACCGCCGGCTCCCGTGAGATTGCCCTCAAGGATGGCGAGTCCCTCACCGAGGAAGACGGCGAAGCCAGTGAAGACGAAGGCCGGCAGCGCGCCGAGGGCCGCCCCGAACGCGCCGCCCGCGAGGGCGGCAATCGCCAACAGGGCGAACTCCTCGATACCGAGTCCGATGACCGGAATCTGGAGCAGTGCGTGCATCTCAGGCCTCCCGCGCCCAGTCGCGCGAGCGCTCGACGGCCTCGCTCCAGCGCTCGTAGCGGCCGTCGACGTCGGTACTCCCGTCGGGCGTGAACTCGCGGTCGACCTGCCAGTTGTCGCGCAGTTCGTCGGGGTCGTCCCAGTAGCCGACGGCGAGACCGGCGGCGTAGGCAGAGCCAAGCGCCGTGGTCTCGTCGACCACCGGGCGCACGATGTCGGTGCCGACGATGTTCGCCTGCAGCTGACAGAGGAAGTTGTTCTTCACCGCACCGCCGTCGACTTTCAGACTACTGATGTCGATGTCGGCATCGGCTGCCATCGCCTCGGCGACGTCACGGGTCTGGAAGGCGATGGATTCGAGCGCCGCACGGACGATGTGTTCGCGTCTGGTGCCGCGGGTCATCCCGACGATGGTCCCGCGTGCGCGCCCGTCCCAGTGGGGAGCGCCGAGTCCCGTGAAGGCGGGTACGAGATAGACGCCATCCGTCGAATCGACGCTTCGAGCGACGGATTCCGATTCCATCGCGTCCTCCAGCAGTTCGACGTCTTCGAGCCACTCGATGGCCGCGCCCGTGACGAAGATCGACCCTTCGAGGGCGTATTGGACCGGTTCCCCCGAGCGCTGGAAGCCAATGGTGGTGAGCAGTCCGTGGTCGCTCTCGACAGCCTCCTCGCCGGTGTTGAGCAGGAAGAACGAACCCGTTCCGTAGGTGTTCTTCGCGTCGCCGGGGTCGAAACACGTCTGCCCGAAGAGCGCGGCCTGCTGGTCGCCGAGCGCACCCGCGACCGGCACCTCGGCACCGAGGAACCCATCAGCATCGGTCGTTCCGTATAGCTCCTCGTCGCTCGACGGACGCACTTCGGGGAGTGCCGCACGCGGTACCTGAAACTCCTTCAAGAGGTCGTCGTCCCAGTCCATCTCGTGGATGTTGAAGAGCATGGTCCGGGAGGCGTTCGTCACGTCCGTGATGTGATTACCCGTGAGGTTTGCGATGAGCCACGAGTCGATGGTACCGAAACGGACCTCGCCGTCGGCGGCGCGCTCGCGGACGTCCTGTGGACGCGAGCGCTGGAGTTTGATGGGGTCGGCGTTGTCGAGAATCCACTCGGCCTTCGTCGCCGAGAAGTACGCATCGGGTTCGAGACCGGTCTTCGCCTGAATCGATTCGGCCTTGCCGTTCGCTTCGAGGGCCTCGATGCGGTCGGTGGTCCGGCGGTCCTGCCAGACGACCGCACGCATCAGCGGCCGGCGGGTGTCGGCGTCCCAGAACAGCGTCGTCTCGCGCTGGTTGGTGACGCCGATGGCATCGAGCTGGGTCGCGTCGATGCCGGCGCTGTCGAGCGCATCGGCGATGACCGACTTCGTGTTCTCCCAGATTTCCGTCGGGTCGTGCTCGACCCAGCCCGGTTCGGGGTAGTACTGTTCGTGTTTCTCGTAGGCGCTGGCGACGACCCCGCCGCCGTGGTCGAACACCATAAACCGCGTGCCGGTGGTGCCCTGGTCGATGGCACCGACGTATGTTTCGATTTCTGACATAGTAGTTCTACGGTGAATACCGCGCGACTCGCGCCGGGCATCCACTCCTCCTGTATATTCTGCAACGAGAACATAATTGTTCCGGACGGGGAGAAACGAACCCGATTCGATATGTCCTCGGTGCGTGCGGCAGTTGCCGCGGCCGAACCCTCTCTCCGAGCACGCCCTCGGCGATAGAGTGATGTGCCAGCCAGTATAGCGTTCGCCATGGGCAGCGACACGGACGTGGTGGTCGTGGGTGGCGGCTCGACGGGTTGTGGCATCGTCCGTGACCTCGCGCTGCGCGGCGTCGACGCCACGCTGGTCGAGCGTGGCAACCTCACCCACGGGACGACGGGCCGGATGCACGGGCTGCTCCACAGCGGCGGGCGGTATGCCGTCTCCGACCAGGAAAGCGCCGCCGAGTGCATCGCCGAGAACCGGGTTCTCCGGGAGATCGCGAGCCACTGCGTCGAGATGACCGGCGGACTGTTCGTCCAACTCCCCGGCGACGCCGACGAGTACTTCGAGGAGAAACTCGCGGGCTGTCGGGCGTGTGGAATCCCCGCCGAGGTGCTCACCGGCGAGGAAGCACGCGAGATGGAGCCGTATCTCACGCGCGACGTCGAGCGCGCCATCCGCGTGCCCGACGGGGCCATCGACCCCTTCCGCCTCTGTGTGGCCAACGCCGCCGACGCCGAGGCACACGGCGCGCGCATCGAGACCCACGCCGAGGTCACGGACGTGCTCGTCGATGACGGCCGCGTGACCGGGGTCGAGGTGCACCACGAGAGCGGTCCCGGCAAGCGCTCACACCACGAACCGGGCGCGACCGAGCGCATCACCGCCGAGCACGTGGTGAACGCGACGGGCGCGTGGGCCGGACAGTTAGGGGCGATGGCGGGCGTCGAGGTCGAGGTTCGCCCCTCGAAGGGCGTGATGACGGTGATGAACACCCGACAGGTCGATACCGTCGTCAACCGCTGTCGGCCGAAGGGCGACGCCGACATCGTCGTCCCCCACGAGACGGCCTGCATCCTTGGCACGACCGACGAGGAGGTCGAGGACCCCGACGACTACCCCGAGGAGCAGTGGGAGGTCGACGCGATGATAGACACCCTCTCGGAACTCGTTCCCATCCTCACGGAGGCCCGCACCCTCCGCTCGTTTTGGGGCGTGCGCCCGCTCTACGAACCGCCCGACACCGGGACCACCGACCCGACGGACATCACGCGGCAGTTCTTCCTGCTCGACCACGCAGAGCGCGACAGTTTGGAGGGGATGACGTCCATCGTGGGTGGCAAGCTCACCACCTATCGGCTGATGGCCGAGGGGATAACGAACCACGTCTGTGAGAAACTCGGCATCGAGGGGAGCTGTCGTACCGCCGAGCAACCCCTTCCAGGGAGCGAGGATTTCTCGGTGCTTCGGGACTACATGGAGGAGTTCGGGCTGCGCTCGCCGGTCGGCCGCCGGAGCACCGAACGGCTGGGAAGCATGGCCGACGACGTACTGAAGACCGACGGCCCCAACCCCGTCATTTGTACGTGCGAGGCGGTCACGCGCGCGGAACTCGACCACGCAATCACGGATGCGGGCACCGATCTGAATGCGACGCGCATCCGCACCCGTGCCTCGATGGGTAACTGTCAGGGTGGCTTTTGCGCCCATCGGATGGCCGCGTTGCTCCACCCCGAGTACGACGAGGCGACGACGAGAACCGCCCTCGACGAACTGTACGAGGAGCGCTGGAAGGGCCAGCGCCACGCGCTCTGGGGCGAACAGCTCTCACAGGCGATGCTCACTCACGCGCTACATGCGACCACGATGAACCGCGACCGCGACCCGGCGGCGTCGGGAGAAGAAATCGAGTACGACCGTTTCGATGCGGGTCCGCCCACGCCGGAAGCGACGGCCGATGGCGGCCGTGCTGGTGCGCACGACGAAACCGGCAACGAGGAGGACGAGCGTGGCGATTGAGGACGACGTCTGTGTCATTGGCGGCGGTCTCGCGGGCATGACGGCCGCGCTTCGAGCGGCCCGCGAGGGCGCGCGGGTGCGGCTACTTTCCCACAAAAAGAGCACGCTCCGGCACGCGAGTGGTCTCGTCGATGTGCTGGGCTACGCCGACGGCGAACTCCTCGCCGAGCCGTTCGACGCGCTCGCGGCGCTCCCCGACAGTCACCCCTACCGGCGTGTCGGCAGCGATGCCGTGCGAGCGGGGCTTTCCCTGTTCGACGACGTGACCGGCGACGCCTATCGAGGGGCACACACCGACACGAACGCGCTCGTGCCGACCCACGGTGGCACCGTGAAGCCGACCGCGCGCTACCCGGCGAGCGTGGCTGCGGGAGTGGCGAGCGATTCGCGCGAAACGTTGTTGGTAGGTTTCGAGACGCTGACCGCCTTCGACGCGCCGCTCGCGGCCGACCACCTCGACGCCGCCGGCGTTCCCGGAGCGACGCGGGGCGTCACCGTCGAGTTCCCGGGCGATTTCCGGGCCGACTCGCGCGTGACGCGCTTCGCCCGCGCGCTCGACGATGACGAGACCGTCGAAACGCCGACCGGTCCGACACCGGTGCGGCGCGCGCTCACGCGAGCGGTCGAACCCCACCTCGGGGCTGCGGAGCGAGTCGGGTTTCCGGCGGTGCTCGGCGAGGATGGGCCACGGGAGGTCCGGAACGCGCTCGAATCGTATCTCGAAACCGACGTTTTCGAGGTGCCGATGGGACCGCCGAGCCTGCTCGGACTCCGGCTCGAAGCGCTGTTCCGAGGAGCGCTCGACGAGGCGGGTGTCCGCCGGACGACCGGCAACCCCGTCGTGGCGTTCGACGCGGACGACGGACGAATCCGAAGCGCGTCGACCGACCGCAACGGTCGACGAGTGCCCTTCCACGCCGACGAGTTCGTGCTCGCTACTGGTGGACTGGTCGGCAAAGGCATCGACTCGAATCGAGAGCGGGTCGTCGAGCCGGTCTTCGACTGTCACGTCCGCCATCCCGGCGACCGCTACGCGTGGTTCGCCGAGGAAGCCTTCGGCGAGCACTCCTTCGCCCGCTTCGGCCTCATGGTGGACGACGACTTGCGGCCGCTCGATGGTGATGGGACCGTCGAGTACGACAACCTCCGTGCTGCCGGGGGTGTCATCGGCGGTGCGGACTTCGCGGCGGAGAAATCGGGCAGCGGCATCTCGCTCGCGACCGGTCACGCGGCCGGCCGTGCGGCGGGCGAAGCGGCGAACCAGTGATACAGCATGAGTGATGCACCAACCCACGACGAGTTCGAGCCGGTGGATGTGTTCGAGACGACCGCAATGGACCTCCGTCCGGGCGCGGACGACTGCTACAAGTGTTCGACGTGTGATACGTCCTGCCCGGTCGCCGAAGTGGACGACGAGTTCCCCGGCCCGAAATTTCAGGGACCCGAACAGTGGCGGCTCAAGCGCAAGGAAGGGCACGATATCGACGATTCGATTACGTCGTGTTCGAACTGCATGCGCTGTGACGATGCCTGCCCCTCCTCGGTGCCGCTGAGTCAGATGCACAACACCGCCCGCGGCGAATATGTCGAGAGCCAGCGGTTCGGCCGGGAGGCGCTCTCGGCACTCGCCGACGGCAACCCGCGCGAGGCGCTCTCGATTGTCCGGGAGGGTCACGAGGGACTCATCGAACGATTGAGAAACCGTGTGCTCGCCAACTACCACACGTCGGCGTGGCTCGCCTCCCACGCGCCGAGGGTCGCGAATGTCGTCATGAACTTCGGGCCGGCGCGTTGGGCAATGGAGCAGACGATGGGTGTGACGGGCGAGCGCGAGTTTCCGGCATTCGCCGACCAGACCTTTCGGGAGTGGTGGGCCGCACGCGGCGGCGCACGGGTCGAAAATCCCGACAAGCGGGTGGCGTACTTCCACGGCTGTTACTCGAACTTCAACACGCCCGAGGTCGGGAAGGCGATGGTCAGAGTATACGAGAACTTCGGCTACGAGGTTCTCGTCCCGTCGCAGAAGTGTTCGGGGACGCCGATGTTCGCCAACGGGATGCTCGGCGATGCACGTCGCCATGCCGTGACCAACGTCGCAAATCTCGCCGACGCAATCGAAAGCGGGGCCGACGTCGTCGCCTCCTGTACCTCCTGTTCGATGGCGCTCGGCCAGGAGTACCCCGAACTGTTCGCCCTCGACGGCATCGAGGACGTGGCCGCCCACACCTACGAGGGCGTCGAGTACCTCCGCCTGCACGAGGACGTGGAGGGTGCGCTCGACGGGGCGTCCGTCGATGACGAATTCGCCTACCACGCGCCATGTCACGCCCGCAATCAGGGACTCGACACGCAGGCCGTCGAGCTGTTCGGCGACCTCGACGGCGTCACCATTGAGGACGTCGGCGACTCCTGTTCGGGCATCTCGGGGACCTACGGCTGGAAGGCAGAGAAATACGACTACTCGATGGCAATCGGCGCGGAGATGTTCGAACACATGGAAGCGGCCGCCGGCGAGACGGGGATGACCGAGTGTCCGACCTGCGCGATGCAGATGGAACACGGCACCGGCTACGATATTCGCCACCCGCTCGAACTCCTCGAAGCGGCGCTGGTCGAGGCTGCCGATTAGCGGCGCTCGATGCGTAGCTCGTGGGCCTCGACGTCCTCGAAGGCGGCGACCTGTCCGCCGACGACGACCTCATCCATGTCGGTCTCGACGGTGATGGTCGCCGTCCGATTGGTCGGGTCGGTGCTGACGTCGACGACCGCCCCCTGCACCGACCGGTGCTCGCCGGTTTCGACGTCCCGGCCCTCGACGATGGCCGCGAACTCGCCCTCGCTTTCGGCGAGGTCTGCCGTACACCGCCGCATCGAGGCGTAGCGCCGTGGAAACGCTCGCCCATCGCCGTCGTCGAGGAGCACGTCGGCGGTCGTCCAGAGCAGCGTCTCGAAGAAGCCCGACACGAGGAAGCCGAGTTCCGAGCGATTGAAGACGACGCCGTAGCGCTCGCTGTCGGCGGTGAGGGCGTCCTGTGTCGCGTAGACCGCGTGGGTGCCGTCGGCGACGGCGAGCACGGGAGTGGTGATGCCGCGGCGGGCGCGGACGGCGGTGGCCACAGTCGAATAGTCGTACTCGTTGGCCGGCGGGGCGTCGGCGGCGGGCGTGAGGAGGAGTTCGGTCGTGACGCCGGCCTCGCGGCGGGCGGCGAGGGAATCCTCGAACCGTTCGACGAGTGTGGGCGTCAGCGAGATGATGAGTTCGTACTCGGCCTCCTCGATGACCGTTTCGAGGTGGCGGAGGACGGTGGTGCGCGATTTGACCAGCGCGGCCGCCGTGGTGTCGCGCGCCGGCGCGGTATAGCGGGTCTTGAGACCGGCGACGAGCGCGTCGAGCGAGGCGTGGACGTCCTCGAAGGCCGTCTCGGGGTCGACCGCGAGCACCTCGATGGGGCGTGACTCGCGGAGTTCGACCAGCCCGCGCTCTTCGAGATTCCGAACGGTATCGTAGACGCGCGGTTGCGGGATATCGGTCCGGTCGGCGACCTTCGCCGCGGTCAGCCGGCCGTGTTCGAGCACGGCCAGATACGCATCGGTCTCGTACTCGCCGAGGTCGAAGCGGTGGCTCACGTGGGTGAGGGCGTCGGCGAGGTCCTCCGAAGGCATAGTTGTCCTACTCAGGGATGAGCCATTGAACGCTCCGGTTTCGATTGTCTCTCAACCCGATGCGGGCAACAACCGCCGCGCGAGGAGGGTGGCCAGCGAGCGCCGCTGGATGCAGACGAACCCGGCGACGATGGCGGCGAACCCGAGCGCCGTCAGCGGGTCGATGAGCTGGCCGAGGACGAGCCACGACAGCACCGTCGCGGCAGCGGGTTCGAGGTAGCCGATGAGGTTGACCTGCGCCGGGCCGAGCCGGTCGAGTAGCGTGAAGTAGATGAGAAAGGCACCGGCACCGGGGACGAGACCGAGATAGGCAAGCGAGAGGCTCGCCGTCGGCGTCCACCGAATCGCCGCGAGCGACTCGCCGCGTGCGCTCCCGGCGAGGAGGAGCAGCGCCGCCCCGATGAGCATCGCCCACGCCTGTACCGTGCGCATCGGCAGCATGGTCTCGATGGTACGCGTCAGCACGCCGCCGAGGGCGAACGCCGCGGCCGCGAAGAAGACCAACACGATGCCCGTCATGTCGCCGGCCAGCAACGCGCCCGGGTCGAGGGCCGCGAGCCGGTCGCCAAGGGGCAACGTGCTCCCCTCGGCGATGCCGGGTTGGGCGACCAGCATCACCCCGAGAAGGCCGAACCCGAACCCGAGACCGTCCATTGCCGAGAGATGCGTATCGAGGATGGCGACGGCGAACAGCGCCGTCAGGACGGGACCGAGGCTGACGACGATGGCCGCGACGGCACCGCTGACGTGCTGTTGGCCCAGATAGAGGAAGGCGTGATGGCCGCCGATGAGGAAGGCCCCCGCGACGCCCGCGAGCGCCCATTCCCGAGGGGCGCGTGGTCGCCAGCGCGACGTTGTCCGCCATGCGTAGCCGAGAACCACCACGCCGGCGAACAGAAATCGTAGGCCGGCGAACTGCAGCGGCGGAAAATAGGGCAGCCCGATGTCGATGGCGACGAACGAACTCCCCCAGAGCGTGCCGAGCGCGACGAACGCGGCCGCGAGCAGTCGCTGACTCATCGACACCGCCGCTCGGTCGAACGGTCGCTACAGCACGGCCGGAGAACCACACCACCTGCTATCGAATCGAATGCAATCATCTCATCGATAGCTAGGCAGTTGGGCTATTATATTGCTGTTGGTCTATTCGTTCGTGAATGATTGCGATAGTTCTTGTGACTGGTTCAAGACAACACCTCACACCCGGTCTTCGCCGGACGCTCGACCCACGTATCGGGGCGACGAGCGGCGAATGAACGCCGAGGACCGCTGTGTACGAACCGTTCGACGCTCTCTCGGCGCTGTTACCAGCTGTTTGAATCGTGTTTCGTGTGGTAGCATACGTTCTAGTTCAAAGAGGTGAGTCGGCACGGTAGACACTCGGAGAGTCCTAACCTGAGTTCGACGGGGTGCTGCGACGGTCAAATATACACCACACAGCAGAGCACGCTGTTCTCCAGCGCGATCATCAAGCAAATTTCTCTGCCGTCGCCTCAGTGAAATAAGGCATATGTCCGGCTGAATTCTCCACTGACGAACTGGAGCTAGCTCTGGCGGAGCGCCTCAATTGAGCGATCTTCCCCTACGGCGAACCCAAGCGTGAGTGCCCGCATAGAGTGGCTGCGTGGAATTTCCGCCACTGCTTACCGAGTGCGGTCGTGCGAGGTAGTTCTTGTCACCGTTTCCGGGCAAGGCCTGCACAAGCCGGCGTTCGATTACTCCAGTCGGAGGCCGGTACACCATTTTCGACCGTGCCTACACTCGCTTCAGACCGTACTCTGTAGGCTCGATCTTTTCGATGGCAGGGAGATGGCGTAACACCGGATGAATGACCCAATACAGCGTCACAAACAGAAAGCCGATACCAGTCACAGCGATGACGGCGGTACTCCCGACCCTCTCCCCTGCTACCCCGCCGAGCAGCGAGCCAAGTGGTTCCGCCATCGCAGAGCCGCTGATGATGACCGAAGTCACACGTCCCAGTAGCTTCTCGGGAACATATGTCTGAATCAACGACATGAAAACGACGTTCGTTGCCCCGATTGGGGTCCACGCGAGACAGAACAGCAGCGCCGTCGCGGGGAGCCACTGAACATAGATCGCCCCCAGCCACGTGATGCCACTCAGGAGAAACCCGATGGCCATCAGACGCTGTACTGAGACCCGTTTCAGTAGTGAGGCACTGAGCGCGCCGAGCAAGAGGCCAGCAGTTATCGCAGCGAGTAGTATTCCGTACGTTCTCGCACCACCACGAAGCGAGGCGAACGCGGGAAGCGTGGCCATCGTCGCACCGATGGCGAAATTGACAACTAGTGGCGGGACGAGCATCGATACAAAGATCGTCCCGCGTGTATATTCGATTCCCTCGCGGAGATTCCCCACATAGTTCGAGAGTGCCGACGCAACCTGATCCGTACTCTCCTCGGTCTCGCTGTCCTCGACAGCAGGGATTCTCGTCGTGGCGAAGACGAGTGCTGTCACAGCGAACGTCACTGAATCAATCAGATACAATGAAACTGCACCCACGAGCGCGACGAGGATTCCACCAAGCGATGAGAATGCCGTATCCACGCCCTGATAGGCGAACGAAAACGCCGAATTCGCATCGACCAGTTCCTCGTCGTCAACGATTCTGGGCAGAGCAGCACTCTGTGCTGGATAGACGAACTGGTTGAGCATTGCAACGACCGGCATCACGATCAGTACGAGTTCTACCGATAGCCACCCTTTCCATGCGGCGAACGGAATGATGAGTACGAACACGCCCTGAAGCACCTGCGTAGCGACGAGAAGTCGTCGAAGATCCCAACGGTCGACGAATGGTCCCGTGAGAAACTGCAACGCTTGTGGAACGAGAGTTAGAAATCCCGCGAGTCCAGTATAGATCGCCGAACCACTGAGGTCGTACGCGAGCCACATCGCGGCGATGTAGTAGAGACTGTCACCCGCGTTCGTAATTATCCGTCCAGCGAAGAGTCGCCTGAACGCCACGTTTCCGAAGAGTGCTCGCATCGAAGAGAGAAGGAGACATCGAGAGATAATAGTTAGCAGAACGCCATTTCTGTAAGCTGCCTACCCGAAGCCCATTTCTGTAAGACAGATTAGACGGGCGAGACGGAGAGGTCTTCATCGACCACTATTTCGAGGGAGTCCCCATCGAGTTCGAGGGTCGTTTCGATGCGCCACGGGTTCCGTGAGAGAACTATCAGGTTCTCCTCACGCAGCCACGGAAGCTCCCAGAGCGGCGTTTCGCCGAGATCGATACCGTGGTTGTGGTGGAAGGCGTAGACGGCCGGGTGTGAGAGAAGATAAATGCCAATCGAGGATACGGAGCTCTCGGTACACCGCTCACAACGATATTCGATACCAACCTCCTGTCCTTCGTAGAAATACTCGGAATCGTCAATTATCGAACCACACATGCGGCCAGCACAGTTTGGACAGAGTCCTCCAAATGCTGACACGGAATATGACCGAATCCGACTATGGAATGCGTGGACGAGTTCATCGCGGGAACGGTTCACGAACGCACCGGGTGGGAAACCAAACGTCGAAATCACCTGATTGCAGGCGGGGCAGCTGATAGTAACACGCTCGTGCTTGTATTCTGCCACTAGTGTCGACCCGCAAACAGAGCAGATCGAGTCAAGTTCGAACGAGAGCGATGCTCCGCGTTGGTTGAACGTTCCCGAAAAGATAGCCCCAATGACCCGTCGACCGGCGTAGGTCAATTCGTACTTGCTGTCTTCGGTATGACGTACGAAGCTACCGACGAGTTGATTGAGGTGATAGTTGAACTGGCCGCTATCATCCACGTTGGCGTAGCTCCGTAGTGTCGAAAAAGAGAGTGATTCCTCGCTGGCCTCGTTAAATGCCTGAATGATTCTGATGCGGTTTTCGTTTCCGAGCAGCGCGAAGGCGTTCTCCGGTGAACGCTTCTCCGTATCGGCCTGTTTGGTTGAATCGGGCATGCGATGAGGTTTCACCCGAGAAGGATAGTTCTATCCTCTATCTCATGAGGATCGGTTTTGAACACAACCATGCTTCCACTCGTCGTCTCGGCTTAAGCTAGAACATGTAGTGCGGCAGTGAGGCCCGCATCGGCTCCAGCGGGTTTCGAGAACGGTGGAGGGAGGGGAGGAAATGGGGATTCAGACGGTCACTCTCGGGCCTGCCGAACCGTGAGTACGGGCGCGTCGCCGGTTCTGACGACGCGTTCGGTCACGCTGCCGACGAGGTAGCGCTCGACGCCCGTGCGGCCGTGGGTACCCATCGTGACGAGGTCGATGCCCGCCTCGTCGACGTAGTCGGTGATGGCGCGGTAGGGCGTCCCCTGCACGACATCGGTAACGACCTCGACGTCGCGGGTCTCGGCCGCCTCGGCCACAGTCCCAACGGCGCGCTCGCAGTCGTCGGACCACGCATCGAGCACCGTCGAGATGCCGGGACCGGCGTCGTAGGAACCAACGAGCGAACTCAGATCGACGACCGACAGCGCGTGGACGGTGCCGCCGTAGCGCTCGGCGATGGCCAGCCCGTGTTCGACGGCGGCGTTCGCGGCGTCGCTACCATCGGTGGGAATCAGCACGTCGCCGTAGGAGGGGTCGCCGTCCGGTTCGCGCCGCGTCGTAAAGACGGGAACGTCGCTCGTCCGGCCGACACGTTCGGTCACGCTGCCGATGAGCACCCGCTGGAGACCCGTGCGGCCGTGGGTACCCATCGCGATGAGGTCGACATCGTGTGCGGCGGCGTCGTCGAGAATGGTCTCGTGGACCGTGCCGTGCTCGACTGCCGTCTCGTAGGGTACGTCAGCCTCGGCTGCGAGCGCGTCGAGCGCGTCGGTCGCCTCCTCGTCGAGTACCGTCTTCCGGTCGGTCAGCGAGTCGAGGTCGACGAGACCGCTGCTGTTCGCTTCGTCGACGACGCTCAGAAAGCGCACGCGACCCCCGAAGGCATCGGCGAGCGCCAGTCCGTGGCGTGCGGCCCCTCTTGCCCCGGCGCTGCCGTCGGTCGGAACGAGGATGGTCTCGTACATGGCTTCCCCCTCCATTCGACGGCGAGTGATAAAAAGCGGCGGTCGGCCGTCGGCGGGATGCGGTCAGCCCTCGACGAACCGCTCGGGGACGTATTCGGCCCCACCTCGGCGGGCACGAACCCGACCAAACGCTCGGTGACCTCGGGAACGCGCCGACGGACGAGCGCGTAGGCGACCGAGAGACAGAGCGCCGCCCCGACCAGCCAGCGCATCGCGGTGCCCGCGACGAGAAGCGCCGGGAGGGAAAACAGCGCCCCGAGCAGGGCGTCCTCTGGCGCGCCGTCATAGCGCACCTACCGCCGTGGGCGGTGCCAGCGGCCCGTATAGTGGTTGTACACCGCCCGCTCGGAAGTCGCCTCCCACGGTCGGAGTTCGAGACCGCCGCCGAAGGCGTCCATCGTCGAGTGTAGCGCCGCCGCGAGCAGAAAGCACGCGAGACCGACGGTCGCCGGTCCGGTCCCAATCGCCACAAGCACACCCCCGGCGAGAGCGAGCGGCCAGTAGTAAACGGGGAAATGCAGCGTCTTCCGGTGGCCGACATAGAGGTCGAGGTCGGGGAACAACCCGCCGACGAACCCCGCTGGAAGCGCCACGCCCGCCTGCTCGGAGGCGACGAGTGCGGCGAGTGCCACGCCGGCTAGCGCGTGCGTCGTCGCCATCATCGTCCGTGTGTCGGCGACCGTCGACCAAAACGATGCCGTCCGGGCCGTCAGCGATGCCGACCGGCGGAGCAGAGGTCGGCTAGGTGAATTTCTCATGCACGACCGAATCAGAAATTTAGATTGCGAACAGATACCGCGACTACAGTCCCCCCCCCCTGATTAAAACATTAGAAGAAGCATCCATGGCAGGCCAGACAACGACGATGCCATGGGTTTCTGCTCCTTGCCCTCAGCCATATGGCCTCATCAGGCTACCCATCAACCCATCGCAGGTCCAACACTGGGGAAAGACTTCTGATTAGGGAACGCTGAACACAAGAGTTTTGCAGCTTTTTTCGTTTAAGCGTTGTGAATTTGAGGTCGCTGGTAAACGATGAGTTCACGTCTCCTACAGATTATTTATATATTTGTCAATAACAGTGTTTAAATATACTCTATCCTATATATACTAGGGATTAGATTTATGGATTATTTACCGTATGACCAGATGTATTTCAATTCGATTGATTGACCACTCATTTCCTGCCAACCCCCATTTGACAGGATATTGGGAAATTTAGATGTCGAGTAGCGAAATCGATTTATCGATCCCACCCGAAAAGGCCGTGTACTCGGGCTTCGTCCGTCCTTTCTTCGTTTGCCCATCGGTTCGCCACCAGAGCGGGGGCGTCCTCCGATGGCACTGCTCTGAGATGCGCCGTGCCGGATGCCGACCCGTTTTGGTGGACGCTGGGTATCCCTGACGGGGCTGGGCACGGACCGCTACATACCCATGATGAATGAAACAGACCTCCCCTGCTCGGACTGTGGAGCAGAGCTTGATGAACACATCGTCCCCACGTGCGAGCTTCCGGTGTCGACCATCCCGCGTAGCTACATTACTGTCGCCGAATGTCCTTCCTGTAAAGCACGATATTATCCGCAAGAGGCGATTTCTCAGCTGTCCAGCCTCTCAGACGACTCGCATCCACAAGGGGTGGATGAGTGCCGATGAACGATACTGTCGGATCTGCCCGTGATCACGAGGTGTTGCAGGTTGATGCTTTTAAGAAGCAGAGCTCGTTGAAGAGAATGTCTCTATCCTCAATGCCCGAATGACCGCCGGCTTGTGAGCAGCGGCACTGTTCAGCGGGCGTTTATTTCATACCTTGACTGCCCGGTTCCGAGATGTTGATCCGAGATTGATCAGCGGCTGTTTATGACACTACGAAAATAGCCGGTACGAACGCCCTATCCGCGCATTGATCAGCTACCTAGCCGACATCAGAAGAACGAAGTCACCGGCCGGGGACTGCCATACCGACACACGAACCGGGCGAATCCGCTCGACGGCGAAGCACCACGGTCGCTCGGCGCGTGCGGTCATTCCATCGACCACACCCATGACAAACGTCACCGCAGAACTCGTTCGGACGCTCGAACGGCTCGACGTCGAATACCTCTTCGGCTATCCCGGCGGGCGAGCCATCGAACTCCTCGAAGCGCTCGCCACATCGGACATCGAGGTCGTTCGCCCGCGCGACGAGCGCGAGGCGAGCGTGATGGCCGAGATCTACGGCCGACTCCATCGCAAACCGGGTGTGCTCACCGGTCAGGGACCGTGGATCGGCTCCATCGGTGCCATCGGCCAGATGGAAGCCAGATTGGGTTCCTCGCCGATGGTGGTGCTCACCGAGGCCTCCGAACGCGGCGAATACTCGACGCTTGCGCCCTACCAGCAGGCCCGTGGTGACTACGGGGGATTCGCGCTGCCGAAGATTTTGGATGGTATCACCAAGGAGTGGTGGTTCCCGCGGACGGCAAAGGAGACCCTCAGAACCACCCAACTCGCGTTCAAACACGCCACTGCCGGCCGCCCCGGACCCACGGCGGTGATTCTCGACGGCGATGCCGTCACCGCCGAGGTTTCCGACGAGGGTCCGCCCGCGCTCTGGTCGCCCGAGACACAGGTCAAAAACTGGGAATCGCGCCCGACTGACGACGACATCGAGCGCGCAGCCGCACACCTCGCCGCGGCCGAGCGGCCGGTGATTATCGCGGGCAACGGCGTCCACGCCGCGGGAGCGTACGACGAACTCGAAGCCGTCGCCGACACATTTGAGACCGTGGTGACGACCTCCTATCTCGGCAAGTCGGCCATCGCCGAAACGCACGACCTCGCGGCGGGCGTCATCGGCTCGTTCGGCCACGAGGGGGCGAACCGGGCCGTGAGCGAGGCCGACACGCTGCTCGTCGTGGGCTGTCGTCTGAACCCGATGGATACCAACTGGGGGGCCGAATCGTTCATCCGACCCGACGAGCAGACCATCCTCCACGCCGACGTCGACACCCGCAACGCGGGCTGGGTCTATCCCGCCGATGTGGGACTCATCGGCGACGCGAAGCAGAGTTTGAGCGCGCTCGACCAAGCCGCCGAGGCGGTCACACCGGGCAACGACTGGGCACACGAGCGCGCCCGGGAGGCACGCGAGTCGTTCCACGTCCCCGAATGCGACTCGGATGCCGAACCCATTCTGCCCCAGCGTGCGGTCGCCGCAATCGACGGAATTGTGGACGAAGACACGCTCGTGACCGCCGACTCGGGTAACAACCGGTTTTGGTTGCTCAACTACCTCCAGACGCCCGCCCGGCGCACCTACTTCGGCAGCGGCGGCGTCGGCGGAATGGGCTGGGCCGGTCCCGCCGCCGTCTCGGCGGCCATCACCACCGACAGGGACGTACTCGCCGTTGCGGGCGACGGTGGCTTCGCGATGACGATGACCTGCGTCGAGACCGCAGTGGAGTACGGCGTCGCGCCGACGTTCGTCGTGCTCAACGACACGAGTCTCGGGATGGTCCGCCAGATGGACGCGTCGATTCCGGGCGTGGAGTTCCACGACACGGATTTCCTCACGGTCGCCGCGGGGTTCGGGGCGGAGGGAACCCGCATCCGTTCGCCCGCAAACCTCGATGAGGAACTCGCCGCGGCGACGGCGGCCGACGTTCCCACGGTGGTCGACGTGCGCATCGACCCCGATGAGGGGATGGCCGAACGGCTCCAGTCGTCGTTCTACGAAGAGGTCGGCGGTCTCCACGAGTAATCATCGGCGGCGCAACGTTTTTTG
The DNA here is from genome assembly GCF_051195015.1 of Halococcus sp. AFM35. Taxonomy (NCBI): domain Archaea; kingdom Methanobacteriati; phylum Methanobacteriota; class Halobacteria; order Halobacteriales; family Halococcaceae; genus Halococcus; species Halococcus sp. AFM35. The sequence goes on along the minus strand of NZ_JBNTJU010000004.1, from coordinate 187,219 downwards.
TGAACTCGCGTGAGTGTCGAGTCGATGGTAGCCAACGAAACCGTCCTCGTCACCGGTGGTACCGGGTTCATCGGCTCGTACGTTGCGAAGGAGTTCCTCGAAGACGGCCACGAGGTGGTCGCCTACGACCTGTCGACGGACGACCGGATTCTCAGAAAACTCGAGGTCGCCGACGATGTTACGATTCGCCGTGGCGACGTGAGCGACCCCACTGATGTGGTGAACGCGGTCGCCGAGACCGGCGCGACTCACATCGTCCACCTCGCCGCACTGTTGACGAACACGGCCGAATCGAACCCTCGGGCAGCCCTCGACGTCAACGTGCAGGGCACGAGTAACGTCTTCGAGGCGGCGCGCACCCTCGACCACGTCGAGCGCGTCGCGTGGGCCTCCTCGGCGGCCATCTACGCTCCACCACACAACTACGACGACGGCGGTGACTGGTGGGTCACCGAGGACGACCTCGTGTACCCGGACACGCTCTACGGGGCGACGAAAAGCTACAACGAACAGCAGGCCCGCGTCTATCACGAGGAGTACGGCGTCGACCACGTGGCGATTCGGCCCACGGTTGCCTATGGCCCCTACCGCGAAACCGGCGGGTCGGCGTTTCTCGCGGACATCATCGAAAAACCCGCCCTCGGCGAGTCTTTCTCGGTGGGGTACGGCGACCAGGAAATCGACTGGCAGCACGTCGAGGACATCGCCCAAGCGTTTCGGCTGGCGGCGTTCACGCCCGAATCGGACCTCTCCCAGCGCGTTTATAATGTCCGGGGCGAACTCGCAACTGTCCGGGAGGCCGCTGACACGGTTCGAGAGATCGTGCCCGATGCCGACATCGAGGTGAGCGACGAGGGCGAACTGCCGTGGACCCAGCGCCTCGACATGACTGCCTTTCAGGAAGACACGGGCTATGACGTCGAATACGGCCTCGAAACGGGATTTCACAAGTATATCGACGTACTCCGCGAGGAGAACGGTCTCGACCCGCTCTGAGGCCCCACAAGCTCAACTCGTCTGACTGTACTCGTCGACCCACTCCTTGAGGGAGATGCCCATCGCGGACTGGGTGATGGCGTTCGACGAGGCCGAGTTCGCGCTCTTGACCAGCTCGGCCTCCAGCGTGCGTTCAGGTACCTCGCCGAGGAAATGCGGAATCGCGCGCTGAACAGTGATGGGAACGCCGACCTCGTGGGCGAGCGCGTAGCCCGACAACGAGTGGGGGATTTCCTCGGTTGCGTAGCGCTCGCGGTCGGTTCCCGCGAGCAGTTCGGCGTCGACATGGTCGACGTACTCGTAGCATTTGCCGACGTCGTGGAGCAGACACGCCGCGACGACGACGTCGATGTCGGGGTCGGCGTCGTGAAAATCGCGCTGAATGTTTGCCGATTCGAGGGCGATTTTCGTCACACCGCGGACGTGCTCGACGTTCGTGATGTCGTGGATGTTCCACGCATACGGGATGTCCGCGATGTCCTGCCAGCCGCCGCGGTCGAGACCCAACGCCCACGCCTCGACCACGCGCTCGCGGAGGTCGTCGCTGTCGATGCGGTCGAGTTCGGGATAGGCCTCCCGAACCTGTGTCTCGTAATCCGCGTCGGCCATCTCAGTAACCCTCGACATCGCCGACCTCGTCCTTCCAGACCTTCTCTTCGCCGATGAACCGTGGCCGCTGGTCGACATCGAGGAAGTTGTTCACGTCCTCGCGGGCCTCCGCTGCGACCTCGCGGGTGGGGTCGTAATCCCGACTTCCTTCGCTACCGAGCGCTTCGTGCAGGTCGTCGAGCGTCTCGAAGTAGAGTTCGGCGACGCCATCGAACTCGGCGTTGTCGGGGTCGATGGGATAGACAGTCTGGTAGCGGACGACACCCTCGATATCCGTCGCCAGCGGGGAGTGATTGGTTTCCCAATATTCACGAAACTCTTCGTGGCTCATCCCGTCCTGTCGGACGAGGAATGCCGAATGTTTGTAGAGTCCGTCGGTATCGCCCCCGACCTCGTCCTTCCAGACTCTTTCCTCGCCGATGAATCGGGGGCGTCGGTCGACATCGAGGAAATTGTCGACGTCCTCGCGGGCCTCCGCTGCGACTTCGCGGGTGGGGTCGTAATCTCGGCTTCCTTCGCTGCCGAGGGCCTCGTGCAAATCGTCGAGCGTCTCGAAATAGAGTTCCGCAACCCCGTCGAACTCGGCGTTGTCGGGGTCGATGGGATAGACAGTCTGGTAGCGGACGACACCCTCGATATCCGTCGCCAGTGGGGAGTGGGTTTCCTCCCAGTATTCGCGGAACCCCTCGTGGCTCAGTTCGTCTTTGCGGACGAGCAGCGCGACGTGCTTGTACATACTTGCTCGGTTCGATAGCTTGTCGGATAAAATCACGGGGGCGTCGAAATCGCCGGAGCGATCTCCCGAAAACGGCGGGATTTATCCATCGGGTGGGAGAGTGTGCGAACCATGTACGAGCGCGATTTCATGGAGGGGACGCGGGGAACCCAAGCGGTCGATTGGGAGGAGCGCATCGACGTCACACGGCTGCGCGAGGAGCGCTACGAGAGAGCGCTGGAGCGACTCCGCGATTCGGACCTCGGGTCGATGTTGCTGGTCTCGGACCCCAACATCCGGTACGTCACTGGCCTCGCCATGACCGGCGGCAGCGGGGCGGACCACTATACTCTACTGACTGAGAACGGCGACGTTGTCCACTGGGACACCGCCGACCACGCCGCGAACCAGCGGTTCAACTGCCCGTGGCTCGACGACATCCGCTACGCCGCACCGGGGCTTGGCAACGTCCCCCGCGCATCGGGCCGCGATTCGGCGCGCGAGTTTCTCACCGGGAAGATGGCCGAACTCGTCTGCGAGGCGATGGCCGAGTACGGCGTTGCAACGGAACCGATGGGTCTCGACGTCGGCAACACGGGACTCGTCGAGGCCTTCGGGGCGAACGATGTCGAGGTCCGAACGAAGGAGTGCGTGGACCTGATGCACGACGCGCGAAAGGTGAAAACGAGGGACGAAATCGAGTGTCTTCGCCAAGTGGCGGCCATCTGCGAGGCGGGCTTTCAGAAAATCACCGAGTCCGCCCGGCCCGGCAAGCGTGAATCGGAAGTCTGGGGCGACGCCGTGGGCGAACTCTGGCGACACGGCGCGACCGCACAGGGAGGCTACGTGACCAGCGGGCCGAACACGTGGCCGAAACATCAGGCCAACACCACAGATAGAATGATTCGACCGGGCGACATCGTCTATGCCGACTTCTACAACATCGGCTATCTCGGCTATCGGTCGTGTTACTATCGGACCTTCTCGATGGGCGAACCAACACAGGCCCAGAAAGACGCCTACGAGACCGCCCGTGACAACCTCTACGACGTCCTCTCGCGCATCGAACCCGGCGTGACCACCGACGACATCTGTCAGGGGTTCCCGGACATGGCGGGCGAGCACGCCGACTGGTACGACGCCGACGAACACTGGCAGCTGACGACCAACCACTGGGCGCACGGGCTGGGTCTCCAGCTCTACGAGGTACCCCTCATCTGGCGCGGTCTCTCACCCGACCACCCCATCGAAATCGAGGAGGGGATGACGATGGCCGTCGAGACGATGGAGCCGGCCGACCGTCAGGGCGTGCGCGTCGAGGAGATGGTCGTCGTCCGCGAGAACGGCGTCGAAATCCTCTCACAGTGGCCCGTTGAGGAAATCACTCGTATCGACTACTGAATCGGGCGGCGAACTCCCACGCTATCCATCGACACCGGCGTCGTCGATGGCGCTTGTGGGATAGGGTTTTCATATCGGGTACCGCAGACGAGGTATGGAGCTCGGCACCGGACTGTTCACCGGCCAGCGGCGACCAGACGACGACCGCTCGATGGGCGATATCTACGACGAGGTGCTCACGCTCGGACGGGCCATCGACGACGCCGGGCTGGACAGCGCATGGGTCTCCGAACACCACTTCACCGAGGACGGGTATCTCTCGGGGACGATGCCCGCGCTGGGTGCGCTCGCGGCCCAGACCTCGGAAATCGAAATCGGGACGTGCATCGCGCTCGCGCCGCTATACGATGGCGTCCGGCTGGCCGAGGACGCCGCAACCGTCGACCTGCTTTCGGATGGTCGTGCCACGCTCGGACTCGCCATCGGGTCAAATCCCGACGAGTTCGCGGCCTTCGGCGTCCCGCACGAGGAGCGCGCCGAACGACTCGAAGACCAGGTGAACCTCCTCCGGGCGGCGTGGTCGGATGGCCCACTCGACTACGATGCGACCTTCCACGACGTCACACCCAAGGTGAGCGTGACGCCGAAACCGGACGGGGACGTGCCGGTGATGCTCGGCGGGGCGGCAAAACCGGCCGTCCGCCGCGCCGCCCGGACCGCCGACGCGTGGTGTGCGCCCTCGAAGCTCTCGCTGTCAGGTATCGAAAAACGTGTCGAGGACATCCATACCGTGCGCGAGCAGGCGGGCATCGACGGCGAGTTCACGGTGTACGCGCTCGTCCACGGTTGGGTCGGCGGCTCCCGTGAGGAGGCGTGGGAGACGATGAAACCCGGCTACTTCTACCTCCAGCGCCGCTATGCGGAGATTTTCTCCGGCGAGTCGGTCGAGGAACTCACTGCCGAGCGCAAACGGGAGCTGAAAGAGCAAGCCATCTTCGGCACGCCCGAGCAGGTCGCCGCGGAACTCGACCGCTACCGCGCGGCCGCCGGCGACGATGTTCATATCGTTTTCAGGACTTATCATCCCGGCGTCGGCACCGATGCGATGGTCGAATGCATCGACCGGCTCGGCAGCGAGGTCGCGCCGAAGCTTCGGTGAGTCGATACCGACCGAGACCCGTCCGCACCGTCAGAGCCGACGCGAGCGCCGCAGCGAGCGCCGCGAGACGGGACCGTAGTAGTCGTTGACGAACTTCCGTCGCCACCACTCGCCCGTCTCGCGGCGCTCCTCGACGGTGGTGTATTCGTAGCGATAGCGCCGGACGCGGATGTATGTCGGCGGTTCGTCGGGAAACGGGTCCTCGGCGAGCAATCGGCGAACGTCCTCGTTTCCCGCGAGCAGTCGCTCGACGAACCGCGGGAACCACTCGCGGCGCGGCTGCGGCGTCATCGCCGCGAACCAGAGCTGCCAGTCCAGCCGAAGATGATACGGTGCCCATTGCGGCGGCTTGCGGCCCGTATCGGTCGGTTTACCCTTGAACTCGTAGGTCCGCCACTCGGTCTCGTCGGTAGGTTCCTCGTCGTGCGTCCCTTCGATGACGAGTTCGTATCGTTCCTTGGTAATCGACCCGAATGCCCCGTAGGTGTTGACGAGATGCAACGGGTCGAAACTCCGATTCATCGCCTGCCCCGACGAGACGAGGTTCCGCACTGGCCAGTAGCTCAGTATGACGACGACGGCCAGCAGGCCATAGACCGCGACCTGAAGCGGCATGCCGATTGCCATCGTCGTCGGCGGTGCGATATCGGACAGCGCGCTCAACAACGTGTCGCTGAAAGTGCTGATTGCGAGGACGATGGTGAGCGCGTTCAGCCACGCGAAGTTGCCGCTGACCATCAGCCAACCCTGATAGACGATAGTCAGCAGGCCGGCAATCGCGGCAATCGGCTGGGGCGCGAAATAGAAAAACGGCACCGCGAGTTCGATGACGTGATGGACGCCGATGCTCGCCTTGTGTACCCACGCGGGGAGCTTGTCGAAATACCAGCTCAGCGGGTTCGGCATCGGCTGGGTCTCGTAGTGATAGAACAGGCAGGTGAAATCGCGCCAGCACTCGTCACCGCGGAGTTTGATGAGACCCGCGCCGAACATCACGCGAAAGAGCACCCACCGCAGCAGCCAGATGACGATATCGGGCGGGGTCGTGCCCATCCCGCCGAGGAAGATGGCCAGAAAGCCCGTCTCTAATAGGAGGGTCTCCCACCCGAAACCGTAGAACGTTCGCCCGACGTTGACGAAAGAGAGATAGAGCGCCCAGAGACCACCCCAGACGAGTATCGAGGGAAGGGTCCCGAAGGCATCCGATAGGCCCGTGACGGCGAGCACGGAGAGACCGACCCCGGCCCACGCACACGCGGCGATGGCGCTATCGCTCGCGACGAAATAGAAGAGGCTCGGGGCGTTGCGGACATCGATGCGGTCGGTGAACTCGTCGATGGGGAAAATCCCGCTCTCCCCGTGTAGCCCTCGGTACTGATCGGCCGCGACGAGAAACGCGGTGAGGTAGACGACGGCGAGCGCGCGGCGGAAAAGAAACCGGACGAGCCAGTAGCCGGCGATGTCGACCATCGGTGGGCGACCGCTTGCGTCTCGACGCACAAAGGCATCGGTATCTCGGCGCGTGGCCCGCTGCAAGCCCGCCATTTAGGACGGTCACGGGCGACCATCGGGACATGCCGTTCGAGGCGACCATCACGTCCATTCATCGGATGACACCGCGAGTCAAACAGTTCGTCATCGAAGCCGACGACGAGTTCGATTTCGAACCCGGCCAGCACACGACCGTGCGATTCGAACGCGACGACCCCGACGAGGGCGAAGACGAACAGGTCGTCCGGCCGTACACGGCGACCAACACTCCGGGCGGCGAGAGGATTACCCTCGCCATCAAGCGCTACGATGGGGGCACCGCCTCGGTCTACATGCACGAGCGCGAGACCGGCGACACGATAACGCTCGGCGACCTCGGCGGTAATCTCACGCTCCAAAACACCGACGAGGACGTCGTCTTCGTCTCCACCGGAACCGGCATCACGCCGATGATGGCGATGTTGAAGCAGTACCTCGAAGCCGGGACTGGCGAGACCCAGTTCTTCTACGGCGAGAAGAACCAGGAAGACATCATGTACCGTGAGACCCTCGACCAACTCGCCACCGAACACGAGACGCTCTCGGTGGTGTATTCGCTCTCGGAGGAAGACTGGGACGGGCCGACCGGCCACGTCCAAGACCACATCGAGGGGTATCTCGACGACCTCGACAGGGATTTCTACGTCTGTGGCGTCCCGCAGATGGTCGTCGACACCAAAGACCGCCTCGACGGCCTCGGCGTCCCCGACGACCGCGTGTTCTCCGAGGGATGGGAGGACGGCGAAGTCGAGGACTGAGCGCGGTACCTGATTCTGCTGACGGAAAACTGTCCGACAGTCCAGTCGAGACCGGCGAGCCGTGAACGTATTTACCGACGCCACCCTATTGGAGCCAATGACCGAAAGCCCGGGCGCAGCGGAGTCGATTGACGGCGATGGACGGGGCGAGACCACCGTCCGGTTCGCCGTCCCGGAGATGGACTGCCCATCCTGTGCGCAGAAAGTCAACAAGGGCCTCCAGCGCGTCGAGGGAGTCGGCGACACCAGCCTCCAGCCCACGACCGGAACGGCCGCGGTGAGCTACGACGCCGACCGCACCACCGAGACAGACGTGATTGCAGCCATCGAGGGGGCGGGTTACGAGGTCCCCGGAAGGGTGGACGGAACCGATGAAGGAAACAGGGATATCGCGCCGGCGACGGAGCTGTGGACGAGTTCGCGCGCCATCAAAACGTGGCTCGGGGCGGGCGTGCTCGCGGTCGGCCTGTTCGTCGAGTTCCTCCTTACAGGACAGAATCCCGAGGTTGTGACCCTCCTCGGCTATTCGCTCACGCTCGCGGACGGACTGTTCGTCCTCGCCACCGTCGCCAGCGGCGTGCCCGTCGTCCGCGGGGGCTACTACTCGGCGAAGAATGCAAGCCTCGACATCGACCTCCTGATGGGCACGGCAATCGTCGCCGCCACCGCCATCGGCTATTTCGTCGAGGCCGCGACGCTCGCGGTCCTGTTCAGCATCGCCGAACTGCTCGAAGACTATTCGATGAGCCGGGCACGGAACTCGCTGCGCGAACTCATGGAACTCTCGCCCGAGGAGGCCACGGTCCGCCGGAACGGCGAGGAAGTGACTGTGCCGGCCGCCGAGGTGGCGGTCGGCGAGACGGTCGTGATTCGTCCCGGCGAGAAGGTACCCCTCGACGGGGTGGTCACCGAGGGCGAGAGCGCGGTCGACGAGTCGCCCATCACCGGCGAGAGCGTACCCGCCGACAAATCGCCGGGCGACGAAGTGTATGCCGGCACCATCGCCGCCGAGGGCTACCTCGAAATCGAGACCACCGCGACGGCCGAGGAGTCGACGCTCTCACAGATCATCGAACTGGTGCAGGGCGCACAGGAGCAACGGACCGAGACGGAGCGCTTCGTTGACCGGTTTGCGGGCTACTACACGCCGCTGGTGGTCGTGCTGGCGATACTGACCGCCGCCGTACCGCCGCTGGCGCTCGGCTGGCCGTGGGAGACGTGGTTCATCCGCGGGCTGACACTGCTGGTCATCGCCTGTCCCTGCGCGTTCGTCATCTCGACACCCGTCTCGGTCGTCTCGGCAGTCACGAGCGCGGCGAAAAACGGCGTGCTCGTCAAGGGCGGCAACCACCTCGAAGCGATGGGTGCGGTCGATGTCGTGGCGCTCGACAAGACCGGCACGCTCACGCGGGGCGAACTCGCCGTGACCGACGTCGTCGCACTCGGCGACCACGACGAAAGCGCCGTCCTCCGGTACGCTGGCGGTCTCGAACGGCGGAGCGAACACCCGATTGCGGCGGCGGTGCTCGCCCACGCCGACGACGCGGGTATCGACGACCTCCCGGAGCCGACCGGCTTCGAGAGCCTCACAGGAAAAGGTATCCGCGGCGACATCGATGGGAAGACGCACTATGCCGGCAAACCGGGACTGTTCGCGGAACTCGGTTTCGACCTCTCTCACCATGCCACCGACGGCGGGACCGTAATGACGGACCACCCATCAGCCGACGCTGGCGACGCACTCGCCGAACTCGAACGCGACGGGAAGACCGTCGTGGTCGTCGGCACGGGGACGGAGCTGCTCGGCATCGTCGCCATCGCCGACGAGGTGCGCCCCGGTGTACAGGAGACCGTCGAGCGCCTGCACGAGCGCGGCGTCGAGCACGTGGTGATGCTGACCGGCGACAACGACGGCACCGCGCGGGCCATCGCGGGAGCGGTCGGTGTCGCCGACTACCGCGCGGAACTGCTGCCCGACGAAAAGGTGGCGGCAATCGAGGAACTCCGTGCGGAATACGGCAGCGTCGGCATGGTCGGCGACGGCATCAACGACGCGCCGGCGCTCGCGGCCGCCGACGTGGGCATTGCAATGGGTGCGGCCGGGACCGACACCGCACTCGAAACCGCCGACATCGCGCTGATGGGCGACGACATCGGCAAACTCCCCTATCTCTACCGGCTCTCACGGACGGCCAACGGGGTGATTCGACAGAACGTCTGGACGAGCCTCGGCGTGAAGGCGCTGCTGGCCGTCGGCGTGCCGCTTGGCTACGTCAGCGTCGCGGTCGCGGTCGTGGTCGGCGACATGGGGATGAGCCTCGGTGTGACGGGCAACGCGATGCGGCTCTCACGGCTGCAACCTGATGACTACCGCGAGTGAGACGACCACCGGCGGAACGCCCAGTGACGAGCACCATCACAGCGGAGTCCTCAATGATAGATAATTATCTGAGAGGAATCGAGGAAAGAAACCTATATAACCACCCAGCGTATAGTTTTCGAAGTTGAAATTTCGTGCGTCAAACCCCGTTCGATTAGTCGTACTGTACATTGGCCGTCTGCTCGTTCGTGCCGGATTGCTCGAACCCGAGCGAGCACGTCGCACCACGGACCTCGCGTGGCCACGCATCATCACCGGCATCGCCCGGATGTCGAAAAACGCCGTCGACATCGCCATGATCGGCATCGCGCTCGGCTCGACGGCCATCGCCGGCGTCGGCTTCGCCAGTCCCTACTGGGGCTTCGCCTTCGCCATCGGCGGCGGTATCGCCGCCGGCACCATCGCGCTGGTCTCCCAGCGCTACGGAGCCAAACGCCTCGGCGACATCGACCGGGCCGTGCGGTCGAGCGTCGCCGTCGTGGTCGCGCTCACGCTGCCGGTCGTCGCCGTGCTCTGGTTCTTTCCGACACCGCTGGTCTCGCTGGTCGGCGACGACCCCGCGGCCATCGCCTTCGGCGCGAACTATCTTCAGGTGGTCGCGCTCGGCATCCCCTTCGCGGCACTGAACCTCATCGGCAGCCGTGTGTTCATCGGCGTCGACGACGCCCGGACGCCGATGGTCTTGCGTACTGCCGGCGCGCTCACGAACATCGCTCTCAACGCCGTGTTGATATTCGGGTTCGGTCTCGGCGTCGTCGGCGCGGCACTTGGCACAGTCATATCGAGTGCGGTCGTGACCGGCGTCTTCGCGGTCGGTCTCGTCCGCGGTCGCCTGCCCGGTCTCGGGACGCTGCCCGTCCACATCGACCCGCGCGGGAGCTATCTCGGCGTCGACGTCCGGAACGTCGTCTCCATCGGCACGCCCGTCATCGGCCGCCAGCTCGTCTTCACCGTAGCCGAGTTCCCGATGCTCGTCATCGTCGCGCTGTTCGGCAGCGAGGTCGTCGCCGCCTACGTCATCGCGCGGCGGGTCTGGGGCTTGATGAACACGCCCGGCTGGGGCTTCGGTCTCGCCTCCTCCAGTCTCGTCGGTCAGGAACTCGGGAGCGGCCACGAGGAGGTCGCCGAGGCCTACGGCCGCGAGATCGTCCGCTTTGCGGTCGCGGTCTATCTGGTGTCGGCGGGGCTGGTCTTCGTCTTCGTCGACGAGATCGTCGCCGCGTTCGTCGGCGACCCCACCTCGCCGGTGGTACCGGTCGCGGTCTCGCTGGTCTCGGCGGCCTGCGTCGCCATCGTGCTCCGGGGCGTCTCGGGTGCGGCTGCCGGTCCCCTCGATGCGAGCGGTGACACCAACTGGACGTTCTACAGCCAACTGCTCGGTCTCTTTGGGGTGGCCATCCCGGTCGCCTATCTCGGCGCAACGACCTCGCTCGGTCTCACCGGTCTCTCGCTGGCCTTCCTCGCCGAGACGACCGTACCCGCGGTGCTCAACTACTACCGCTTCAGCAGCGAGAAGTGGAAGCAGGTGAGTCGGGGTTACAGAGCGGACACGTCGGCCTGAAGCGCTTCCGTGATGGTATACTGTCGGTTTTGTTGGAGGCAATCACTGTTTGCGGTCCACCAGTCGCTTCGCTGTCTCTCGATTCGACGCTTGGAGGACGGACGCACTCCCAACCGGCAGTATATCGGTCGCCGAAAGCGGTCGTCTTCCGAAGACCGTTCGTCTCGTAGCGGGCGCGAATCCATCATCGACAGAAGTTCGAAACCCCTCATACAGCTTGTGCTGAAGCGAAAGTTCGTACCGGTTTAGACAATCTTAATAGGCGAAAGCCACAATTCGTCTTCGATGAGAAGATCCAACCAGGACTGGTGGCCCGACCGATTGGATTTGGATATCCTCAACCAGAACGTTCACGGGTTCGACCCGCGGGACGAGGAGTTCGATTACGGCGAGGCGTTCGAGTCACTCGACCTCGACGAGGTGAAGGCGGACATCGAGGAGGTACTGACGACCTCCCAGGACTGGTGGCCGGCGGACTACGGTCACTACGGCCCGCTCATGATTCGGATGGCGTGGCACAGCGCCGGTACCTATCGTGTGAGCGACGGCCGCGGCGGTGCGAACCGTGCCGGCCAGCGCTTCGCGCCCCTGAACAGCTGGCCCGACAACGCGAACCTCGACAAGGCACGCCGGCTGCTCTGGCCGGTCAAGGAGAAGTACGGCCGAAACCTCTCGTGGGCCGACCTGATCGTCCTCACGGGGAACGTGGCCCTCGAATCGATGGGCTTCGAGACCTTCGGCTTCGGCGGCGGGCGCGAGGACGCCTTCGAACCCGACGAGGCCGTCGACTGGGGTCCCGAGGACGAGATGGACGTCACCTCCCCCGAGCGTTTCGACGAGGACGGTGCCCTCAGGAACCCGCTTGGCAACACCGTCATGGGGCTTATCTACGTGAACCCCGAAGGACCATACGGCGAGCCGGACCTCGAAGGGTCGGCGAAGAACATCCGCGAGACGTTCAGCGGGATGGCGATGAACGACGAGGAGACGGCCGCGCTCATCGCCGGCGGCCACACGTTTGGGAAGGTCCACGGCGCTGACGACCCAGACTATCTCGGACCCGAACCCGAAGCGGCCCCAATCGAACAACAGGGTCTCGGCTGGGAAAGCGACTACGAATCAGGCAAAGGGGCCGACACGATCACCGGTGGCATCGAGGGCCCGTGGAACGGCACGCCGACCATGTGGGACATGGGCTACGTCGACAACCTGCTCGACTACGAGTGGGAGGCCCACAAGGGTCCCGGCGGTGCGTGGCAGTGGCGGCCGGTCGACGAGGAGCTTCGGGACACCGTGTCCGATGCCCACGACTCCTCGGCAACGGTCGACCCCATGATGCTGACGACGGACGTCGCCCTGAAGCACGATGAGGACTACCGGGAGGCGCTCGAACGCTTCCAGGAGGACCCCGAGAAATTCCAGGAGGCGTTCTCGAAGGCGTGGTACAAGCTGATTCACCGGGACATGGGCCCGCCGGAGCGGCTCCGCGGCCCGGAGGTCCCCGACGAGGAGATGATTTGGCAGGACCCCATCCCCGACGCCGACTACAGCCCGATTGGCGAGGAGGACGTCGATGCACTCAAACAGGAACTCCTCGATTCGGAACTGTCGACCTCACAACTCGTACGGACCGCGTGGGCGGCGGCGTCGACCTACCGCGACAGCGACAAGCGTGGCGGCGCGAACGGCGCTCGACTCCGCCTCCGACCGCAGCGTGACTGGGAGGTCAACAACCCCGGAGAACTGACGACCGTCCTCGACACGCTCGAAGAGGTCAAAACGGAGTTCAACGACTCGCGTTCCGACGGAACGCAGGTGTCGCTTGCGGACCTCATAGTTTTGGGCGGCAACGCGGCCGTCGAGCAGGCGGCGGCCGATGCCGGCTACGATATCCATGTGCCGTTCGAACCGGGCCGGACCGACGCCAGCCAGGAGTGGACCGACGTCGAGTCCTTCGAGGCGCTCAAGCCCGAAGCCGACGGGTTCCGCAACTACTTCAACGACGACCGCGACTTCGACATGTCGCCCGAGGAATCGTTGGTCGACAGAGCAGAGCTGATGAACCTGACGGCCCCCGAGATGACGGTACTGGTCGGCGGCATGCGCGCACTCGACGCCAACTACGACGGCTCCGACCTCGGTGTCCTCACCGACCAGCCGGGGACGCTGACGAACGACTTCTTCGCCAACCTGCTCGGCATGGACACCGAGTGGGAGCCGGCTTCCGAGGACAGGCAGGTCTTCGAGGGCCACGACCGCGAAACGGGCGAGCACAGATGGAGGGGTTCGCGCGTGGACCTCGTCTTCGGGTCACACGACCAGCTTCGGTCCATCGCGGAAGTCTACGGGGCCGACGACGGCGAGGAGAAGTTCGTCGACGACTTCGTGGACGCGTGGCATAAGGTGATGACCCTCGACCGCTTCGACCTCGAATAACCCCCCCCCCCCGGCCGAACCCGGGATAGCGGTTCGCTGCTCGAACGATTCTCCGAGCCGCACCGTCACGCAGCGCGATTCACAGCCCGGTCGGACAGTCGATGAACGTCGTTTCGATTCCCCACTCCTCGGCGAGTGACTGAAGCGAGCGCACCCCGAAGGTCTCTGTCGCGTAGTGACCCGCCAAGAAGACGTTGACGCCGGCTTCGCGCGCCTCGTGGTAGAGTTTCTGCTTTCCCTCACCCGTAATGAACGCGTCGGCACCCCGCTCGACGGCCTCGTCGAGCCAGTCGGCGGCGGCCCCGGTGGCGATGGCGACCTCTTCGATCTCTTCGGGACCAAAGTCGAGCATCGCCACGCCGTTTTCGGGGCCACATTCGGCCGCGAGGCGCTCGCGGAGTTCCTCCGGTGAAATGCTCGCAGCGCGCCCCGACTGGCCGATGTGTTCGTCCCCGAGCGTGCCGAACGGCTCGCGCCCGTCGAGGTCGAGCGCGTCGGCAATCCCGGCGGCGTTGCCGAGGTCGCCATGCCCGTCGAGCGGGAGGTGCGAGACGTACAGCGCCATGTCGTGCTCGAAAAACGGCGCGAGGCGCTCGTGGATGCGGCCGGTGGCGCGCTCGAACTCGCCCCAGAACAGCCCGTGGTGGACAACGAGTGCGTCCGCACCCGCATTGGCGGCGCGTTCGGCGGTCGCGACGGCGGCATCGACCGCGAACGCGGCACGGTCGATTTCGTCCGGGCCGGCGACCTGCAGCCCGTTGGCGCTCGCATCGAGGGCGGCGTAGGCGTCGGTGCGGAGGCGCTCGTCGAGGCGCTCGCAGAAGGTTGCGGTGTCCATGACCAGTGTTCGCTCGCCGGTGACAAGAACGCTTGCGTCTATCCCGACTCGGGCGATTCGGGTGCGAGCCGGTCGACCCACGACAGCGCTTTCTCGATGTCGGTCTGGGGTGGCGAACAGGTGAACGCACGGCAGACGTACGCCGTCGGCTCGCCCTCGACCCACGTTCGGTCGGCCCATATCGGCGGCACTTCGTCGAGTGCGAGCCTGTCGAGCCACTCGTCGAGTGCCTCGTCGTTCGGTGGCCGGTGTGCGAGCAGCCGTTTGGGAAGATACGTGCGTCCGATGCGCTCGCGCCACTCTCTGGGGAGTTCGTCGGCGACCACAGTTGTTTCGAGCGAGCCGGAACCGTGGCGGTCGGCCGCGAGCGCGAGCGATGCGCGCCGCAGCGGGCTGGATTCGATGGTCTCGGCGTGGGTTTCGAGCACCGTTTCGGCGATATCCGCGAACTCCTCGTCGGGCGCGAAGTGCGAGAGCGCAAGCAGGGTATCGACGGCCACCCCAGTGCTGGAGGGCGTCGACTGGTCGTCGAGTTCCTGTGGGCGCGCGACGAGCGACTCGCCGCTCTGTGGGGTGAAATATAGTGTCCCCTCCTCGGCGTCGAAGAACTCCCCCACGATGGCGCGCCCGAGGTCGAGCGCGAATTCGAGATGCCTGACGTCGCCGGTGGTCTCGTAGCAGTTGTACGCGCCGCGGGCGAGGAAGGCGTAGTCTTCGAGATACCCCTCGATTTTCACCTCTCCATCCTTGTATCGCCGCGCGAGTCGGTTTTTCTCCTCGTCCCAGAGCTGCTTGCGGACGAACTCAAGGGCCGCGACGGCCGTCTCGCCGTAGGTCGCATCGAGCGCAAGCCCCGCCTCGGCGAAGGCCGAAATCATCAACCCGTTCCACCCAGCCAGTGTCTTCTCGTCGCGGGCCGGCCGGTCGCGCTCGGCCCGTGCCGCGAAGACTGCCTCGCGGGCGCGTTCGAGTTCCGCCTCGATTTCCTCCGTCGTCGTTTCGTGCTCGTCGGCCAGTTCGTCGATGGCGGCGCTGAGCGTCAACACCGTCTTTCCGTCCTCGAAGTTGCCCGTTTCAGTTATTCCGTGGCGCTCACAGAAGAGGTCGGCGGCGAACTCGTCGTCCACGGCGTCGTGAATCTCATCCGGTGTCCAGACGTAGAATGCACCCTCCTCGCGTTCACCCGATTCGTCCTCGCTCTGGGCGTCGAGCGTGCTGAAGAAGCCGCCGTCGGGATGGCACAGCTCGCGCTCGACGAAGCCGAGCGTCTCGCAGACGATTTCCGCATAGCGGCGTTCGCCGGTGAGACGATAGCCCGCAAGGTAGGTGCGCGCGAGTTCGGCGTTGTCGTACAGCATCTTCTCGAAGTGGGGCACCGTCCACTCACGGTCGGTCACATATCTGTGGAAGCCACCGCCAACGTGGTCGCGCAGTCCGCCGTTGGCCATCGCGTCGAGCGCCTCGACCGCAACCTCGCGGAAGGCGTCCCTCCCTGTGCGCTCGTGGGCTTGCATGAGGAGGTGGAGCCGCCCGGTCTGGGGGAATTTCTGCCCACGGCCAAACCCACCATGTTCGCGGTCGGCGTCGCTAACTGCGTGCTGGGCGGCGGTTTCGAGGATGCTCTGCGGCACGTCGCCCGGAGTCTCGGGCGTGTCCTCCAACTCGCCGGCCATCGCCTCGGCCCACTGGTCGGCGCGCTTTTCGATGTCCTCGCGGTCGTCTTCCCACGACTCGGCGATGGAGTCGATGAGGTCGAGAAAGCCCGGCTGGCCACGTTTCGCTTCTCTGGGGAAGTACGTTCCCACGTAGAAGGGTCGGCCATCGGGCGTGAGCCAGACCGACAGCGGCCAGCCGCCCCGGCCGGTGACCATTCCGCACACGGTTTGGTAGAGCCGGTCGAGGTCGGGCCGCTCCTCCCTATCGACCTTGATGGGAACGAAGTCCTCGTTGAGCCGCTCGGCCACCGCCCCGTCCGCGAAGCTCTCGTCGGCCATGACGTGACACCAGTGACACGCCGAGTAGCCAATCGAGAGGAAGATGGGGACATCGCGCTCGCGGGCGGCTTCGAGCGCGTCGTCGTCCCACGGCTGCCAATGCACGGGGTTGTCGGCGTGCTGGCGGAGGTACGGACTCTCCTCGTCGTCGAGCCTGTTTCGCTCGGTGGCGCTCATGGCCTGCCGTACGCGCCCATCACGGGTAAAGTCCCTGACGCGCTGTCTTTCTCAGACTTCGAGTTCGAGCGTGAGGTCATCGATATGGACCATCTCGTCGTCTTCGAGCAGCTGCACAATCGTCCGATTCCCGGTCGGCTGTGCCCTGAGTTCGGTGATCGAGACCCGATAGCCGGCGTCGAGCGCGCCCTCGAAGAACGCGAACGCGGTTCTCGCATCGAGATTCCGGAGATCGACCGTCAGCGTCTCGCCCGCTTCGCGGTCGGCGCTCGATTCGTCCAACTGGTCGGCAGCGTCTTCGAGCGAGCGCTCGCCCATGTCAAGCGTGATGTCCGCCATACCGTACCGTTTCGGCGGATAGTGATAAATAGCGGGGAATCCCTCAGTTGACTTCGTTGTGCATCGCGTCGATGACTTCCTCCAAATCGGGTTCGCCGCCGCCGGGTTGCTCGCCGTAGGAGAACTCACCGTTGCCGTCGATGGATTCGCCCTGCGTCCAGCGCTTTCCGGGGTCCGGTCGGTCCTCGACGTGCGTGGACATGAACTCGTAGTTGTGGTCCTGGTTCTCCTTTTCCTGTGGGAAGCTGTTCGGCACAGGAATGTGGTCGTCCATCGTTTCGAGCGCGGCGTGCCACTGGTTCTGGTGCATCGTGTCCCGGGCGACGAGATACGACAGCATGTCCTTCATGCCGGGGTCGTCGGTGATCTCGTAGAGTCGGGTGGCGAGCAATCGGCCTGTGGATTCGGCCATCACGTTGGCGTACATGTCGGCAGCGAGGTTCCCGCTGGCGACGACGTAGCCGCCGGAGAAGGGTGCGCCGTTCGAGTCGACGGGCATCGCGTGCAGGCCGGCCGACAGCGCCTGTCGGGGCTGGCCGCTGTCCATCATCTCGGCGATGACCGAATCCTCGCGGGCGGCCTCGCGCTGCTCCTCGGAGGCTCCCTGGAGGTTCTTCGCCACCGCGGTGGCGAGCATCTCGATGTGGCCGAGTTCCTCGGTCGCGGTCTCCATCAGTAGCTGGCGGTACTCGCTCTTCTCGGCCGGCACTGCAAACGCCTGAAACATGTACTGGAGCGCGACCCGCATCTCGCCTTCGGCCCCGCCGATTGCCTGCTGGAGCATCTTCGCGAAGCGCGGGTTCGGTTCCTCGACCTCGACTTCGTACTGGAGTTCGTCGTCGTGGTAGAACATCGGTTCTTGCCTCGTTCCATCGTGGGTGCGAAGGGACATAGGCGTGGTACTTGCAAGCGCGGGCAGCCGTCGTGGCGTTCGAGCGCATGGTCCGCTCGGCCGCCTCGCCGTGGATACGCTATGGTTTCGAATCGCCTGCCGCGTCGGATTCGTCCGCCACGACGGAATCGAGAGTGCCCCGTTCGTCGACCACGGCGATACGCTGGCCCTCGTCGGCCGGTTCGTTCCCCATGTCGAGCGTCGAATCGTCCGTTTCGGCGTCGATCTTCTCGGTGATGACGTCCGTCGTCCGGTCGAGAGCTGCCGTCCCGCTGTCGAGGACGGACCGGAGTTCGTCGATGTCGACCGAGACGCTGATTTCGTCCGTATCGATTGTGCCCTCGACGACCCCCTGTTCGCTGATGGTCGACAACCCGCGGTCGGTCGCTGCGTCGAACTCCTCGGCGAGGATAGTGTCGATGTCGCCGGAATCCATCGCCTGCTCGACGGCAGTCAGTTTTGCCTCGACGCGAGATTGGAGGCGCTGGACGTCGACGTCCCTGTCGAGTTCGTCGTCGTTGATGGCGGCGTCGAGAGTTTCCATGTCCGCGACGGCTCGCAGTCCGTTCGCCTCGACCGCCGATTCGATGACCGTGAGGTCGATTGCCGGTTCGAGGTCGTCGGTATCGACCGCCGAGTCGAGTGCGCGTTTGACCGTGACGTACCCCGCGAGTGCGAGTGACCCGAGCACAACGACTGGCATGATATGCCGTTCGTTCCCCACTCGGGAAAGGGCGACGACCGCCGCCGCAGCGCGCCGCTGCAAGTCGATGAAGATTCGCCCGCCGTCGGTGGCTGTCGGCGCGCGAGAGTGCGCCTCGCGCACGACTCACGCGAGGTCTGCGCGAGTGAAGCGAGTGCAGGCTCGTCAGAACTGCGTTCTAACGGTGGATGAGCAAAACGAGCGAAGTGAGTGAGCGAATCGGTTGGGGAGGGTGTGGCGCGGTGTGGATGCGGAACCGACAAGCGCTCGAACCGCGAGCGAGCCGGAGGCGAGCGAGCGGCAGTTTTTAGTCCACCGGAAGAGCGAAGCTCTTCCAAGCTGCTTGAAAACGCTTCGCGTTTTCAGCATCACGAAACGGCGAAACCGTTTCGAACGACTTCGTTCACCTTTGGCTCACGAAGACAGGTTTTTGCGAGGACCCTGAGCGAACGGAGTGAGCGAATGGGGACGAGGTAAAAAAGTGGGAGGGAAACCTTTAGGCGGCTCTCCGACGGGCCACGCACATGGCCGAAACTGTCCTGCTCGTCGGCGGCGGCGGGCGCGAACACGCCATTGCACGGACCCTTGCCGGGAGCGATGCTGACCTCTACGGCTGTGCGGACACCCGGAATCCGGGCATCGCCGGCCTCGCGGCAGGATTCGAAACGCTCGATACGACCACCCCGCAGGCCGTCGTCGCCTACGCCGAGGCGGTCGGCGCGACGCTCGCCGTCGTCGGTCCCGAGACCCCGCTCGAAGCGGGCGTCGCCGATGCGCTCGCCGACGCCGGCGTCTTTCCGTTCGGGCCGCGAGCCGACGCGGCGCGCATCGAGACCGACAAGGCTTACCAGCGCCGGTTCATGCGCGAGCACGACATTTCGGGCTGTCCATCGTTCGCAACGTTCGACGACATGGGGCGGGCCTGTGAGCATATCGATGACAGCGACCACGATTTGGTGGTGAAGCCTGCGGGACTCACTGGCGGCAAGGGTGTGCGCGTCATCGGCGAGCAACTCACTTCCGAGGAGGCCAAGGAATACCTCCGCAAATCGGAATACGGCCGCGTGGTGCTCGAAGAGCGCCTCGTCGGCGAGGAATTCACTGTTCAGGCGTTCGTGGCGAACGGCGAGGTGCGCACGACGCCGGCCGTCCAAGACCACAAGCGTGCCTACGAGGGTGATGAGGGACCGAACACGGGTGGGATGGGAAGTTACAGCGCTGCCGCGCGTGAACTTCCCTTCATGACTGAAAGGGACTACGACGCGGCCGTGTCCATCATCGAAGAGACGGTTGCGGCGCTCGACGAGTACACTGGCGTGCTCTATGGCCAGTTCATGCTCACTGCCGAGGGGCCGAAAGTCGTCGAGTTCAACGCGCGCTTTGGCGACCCCGAGGCGATGAACACCCTCCCGGTGCTCGAAACCGACTTTCTGGACGTTCTCACGGCGGCCCGCGACGGGGACCTCCCGACACTCGCCTTCGCCGAGCGGGCGACCGTCTGTAAGTACGCCGTGCCGGCGGGCTATCCCGAGAATCCCGATGCCGGTGCGAAGGTCGATATCGACCCCGAAAGCGCGGGCGATGCGCTGCTGTTCTACGCGAGCGTCGACGAGCGCGACGACGGTATCTACACGACGACCTCGCGGGCGTTCGCAGTCGTCGGGATCGCCGAGACAATCACTGAAGCCGAGGAAATCGCCGACGAAGCACTCACTGCGGCGGACACGGCGGGGTTGCGGGTGCGCCATGACATCGGCAAACCGGACCTCGTCGAGGCGCGAATCGCCCACATGGACGACCTCCGCGGACGCGAAGGCTAATGGGCCGTCACGACCGCCTCGACGTGCATCGGACGCCGGGGCGGCGGAACTCGCTGTGGCACTGGCCCGACGCGAAGACCCCGTGGCGCATCATGTACACCTACGTGTTCGTCCTCGTCGCACGCATTGCACCCTCGCTGCGCGTCAAGAACTGGGCGCTCCGGCGCATCGGCGTCACAGTAGAGAGGGGCGTCTCGTGGGGTCTCGAAGCCACTCCCGACGTCTTCTGGCCGGAACTCATCACCCTCCGGGAGGACGCCATCGTGGGCTACGACGCAACCATCCTCTGTCACGAATTCCTCCAAGACGAGTATCGCACGGGAGCGGTCGTCGTCGGCGAGCGCGCGATGGTCGGTGCGGGCGCTGTCGTTCTGCCGGGCGTCGAAATCGGTGCCGACGCTCGCGTGGCCGCGAACTCGCTCGTCGCCGATGACGTTCCGGCGGGTGTGACGGTCGCGGGCGTGCCGGCGGCAGAGGAGTGAGGGTACCGAGTACGGCCAGCTTTATACGATAGCCACGACCTGCTGTACACGTCTCAATGAGCAGTCACACCGAAGACTCGTCGGACGAACCCGAATGGTCGCTGGTCGGCCCCGGCCTGCTCGTCGCCGCGACCGGCGTGGGTGCCGGCGACCTCGCCGCCGGACTCGTCGCGGGCAACCGATACGGACTGAACTTCGTCTGGGCCGTTCTCGTCGGCATCGTCGTCAAGTTCGCGCTGAACGAGGGGGTCGGGCGCTACCATCTGGCGACCAACGAGACCATCCTCGAAGGGATTCACTCCTTGGGACGGTGGGCGAGCGGCTTTTTCGGTGGTTACTCCCTTCTGTGGGGATTCGTCTACGGCGCTGCGGTCAGTTCCTCCGCGTCGCTGGCGGCGAACGCCCTCGTCCCAGCCGTCCCGTTCTGGGTGTATCTGGTCGCCCACCCGATCCTCGGCGCGGTGTTGGTGCTCGCCAACCGATACGAGACGTTCGAGAACGTGATCACCGTCTTCATCGTGTTGATGGTCGTCACCGTCATCGGCTCCGCAATCGCCGTACTGCCCCAGCTCGGGGCACTCATCGGAACCGGCATTCCGGCGCTGCCTCAGGGGTCGACCGTCTATGCGCTTGGACTCATCGGCGGGACGGGCGGGACGATTACGATGGCGTCGTACGGCTACTGGCTCGCCGAAAAGGAGTGGGACAGCCCGGAGTACATCCCGGTCATGCGCCGCGATGCCTCCTCGGCGTACCTCATCACGGGACTGTTCGTCATCGCGCTCATCGTCATGAGCGCGGCGCTGCTCTACGGGACCGGTGCGAGCGTCTCCGGGGAGGACGGACTGGTCGCCCTCGCCGACAACCTCGGCAACCAGCTCCATCCCGTGCTCCGGTATGCGTTCCTCATCGGCTTCTGGTCGGCCTCGTTCACGTCGCTGCTCGGCACGTGGCACGGCGTTTCGTATCTGTTCGCCGACTTCGTGCAGGAGTTCTCCGGGAACCCGATGGAGGCCGAGCGACTCCGGGACACCAACTCGTACACGTTCTACGTGCTGTGGCTCACGTTCCCGCCGATGTTGCTGCACTTCCTCGGCCAGCCGGTCTTTATAATCATCATCTACGGCGTGCTCGGTGCTGTCTTCATGCCGTTTTTGGCCATCACGCTCCTGTTGCTTCTCAATTCCGACCGTGTGCCCGCACCTGACCGGAATGGGGTGGTGTTCAACGCGCTGTTGGTCATCAGCGCCGGTCTCTTCGTCGTCCTGCTGGCGAACGAACTCAGCACGCTCGTGTAGCCCTCAGCAGCACCGATTTACCGAGTCATCGTCCCTAAAGACAGAAGTTGTGTGCGCTGTTATGCGGTTGCCGAAAGGGTAGTGTCCGCGCGAGCGCAGCGAGCGCGGTTCGCCGCGAGTGAGTCGGAGACGAACGAGCGGGAGTTTTTGATGAACGTTTTTGCAAGCGGGGTCGGGCGAGCGACCACAGGGAGCGAGCGCGACCCTCCGCAGTAAAAAGGTTCTTTAGGTGAAGCTGCCGAGCCCGGTTTGGGTCTGGCCGGATTTGACCTCGTTCCAGGAGATGTCGAGCGCTTCGAGCACGCGCGCAATCGGGCCTTTGAGCGTCTTGTCGAGCATCTTCGGCCAGTCGACGGCGAACTCGTCTGGAATCTGGTCGGCGTACTCGAAGCAGATGACGCCATCGCCGTCGCTCACGTCGCGTTTGAACTCGCGGTAGAGGTCGTTTTCGGCAATCTCCGGTTGGTCGGACTCGATGCGCTGGAAGAAACGGTCGTCGACGCGGTCGAGATAGAGTCGTTTAGGTTTGCTGCCGCGCTGGAAGTTCGTCCCCAGAAGCAGGTTCGCGTACTTCGCGCCGCGGACCTGTGCGGTGTCGGTGTCGTAGTTGCCGAGGCGTTTGCCGATGCCGCCAGGGACACCGACCTGTTCGACGTTCACTTCGCCGTCCTCGAAGCGTTCGATGACGCCACGGACGTAGGCCTTGACCTCGCTCAGGTCCTCGCCGTGGACGATGCGGTCGATGACCTCGTGCTGGACGCGCTTGGTGATGGGGGCGATGTCGGAGCGCTTGTACTCGAAACCCGTGATATCGACGTCATCGACGTCCTTGCCCTCCTTCCAGACGATGTGGCCGGCGTAGCGCTTTTTCTTCCCTGCTTGGAAGAATCGCCGATAGAGCTTCTCGAACTCGATTTCGAAGCGGTGCTCGTCGGCTCCCAACTGTTCGCCCGCGAAGGCGTCGTAGGAGTCGTTGATGTGTTCTTCGATGGTGCCGGCCTGTTCGATGGCCGACTCCTTGGTGACCTCGCCGCCGAGTTCGAGCATGACGCTGTCGGTGTCGCCATACGCAACCTGATAATTCAGTTCGTTTGCAGCGTCTTCGGTGTGTTCGATGACCTCGCGGCCAGTCGCGGTTACTGCGGCACCCATCTCGCGGTCGTAGAGCCGGAAGCGCTCCCAGCCGAGTACCCCGTAGAGGGAGTTCATGATGACCTTGACGGCGGCCTGCTGGCGGTCGAAGCGCTCGTAGGCCCCGCTTCCCGGACTGTGGTCGGCTCGCCGGGCTTTCTTCTCGTCGCGCTCTTCGAGCAGTTCGTCGACCATCTCCCGGATGATTCCATCCGGCTCTTTGCGGAAGTGCGTGCCGTTGGGCGCGCGATAGGTGTCGCCGTCGTAGGTCTCGGGGTCGACTTTCGTCTCCGGGCTCGCGTTCGTGGTGACCATACACATCGGGTACAGACTCTTGAGGTCGAGCACCGCCACCATCTCCCGAACACCCGTAATAGGGTCGAACACCGCGCCGCCCTCGTAGTCCTCCGATTCCTGCTGGCCCTTCGAGGGGAGCGCGAATTTACCATGCGCTTCGTGGAGGACGTACATGTCCACCGCATCGCCCGGCGTCGTGGCGTCTTCGAGTTTGCACCCCACAAAGGAAGCGACCTCCTGCCAGAACGGAATCACGTCCTGCTGGCGGTCGATTTCGACACAGAGTTCGACATCTCTGAGATTGTATTCGAGCAGGCGTTCGGGGTTTTCCTCCCAGAGGTCGCCAATCGAACCGGCATAGCGCTCCTTGCCGGCCCCGAGTTCGACCTCGCCGACGGCGTCGAGTCGATACGAATCGAGTTCGGAGAACTGCGTGCGCTGGTAGGCATAGAGCAGGTCGAAGACCACGCGTCCTTTCACGTTGGGGCCCTGCCAATCCGAGCGCCAGACTTCGTTCACCCGCGAGAGCCGGTCGGGGTCGAGGTCGTGGCTCTCGCAGTCCGCGCCGCCGAGTTCGTCCAGTCTGTCGATGAGGTAGGGTGCGTCGAAATCGGCGAAGTTCCAGCCCGTCAGCACGTCGGGGTCGGTTTCCTCGATGTAGTCGAGGAACGTCGCCAGCATTGCCTCCTCAGTGCCGAACCGGTGGACTGTGGCGTCGATATCCTCCTCGATACCGTCATACTCATCGAGTTCGTCCGGACCGATTCCCTCGCTGGCCTCGTAGAGCCAGACGGCGTACTCGTCGGTTCGGGAGTCGTGACTCGACAGACAGATGATGGTCTCCTCGCCGTCTTCTGGAAAGCCCGAGCGGTCGTCGACCTCGATGTCGAAGGTGCAGACGCGGGCGTCGGTCTCCATCTCGATTGGCTCGACTTCCTCGTGGGGCACCACGAGCGCGTCGTCGTTCGCACGCCGCTCGGGCACGCGAACCCCGCTGCCGATGTCCTTGTCGATGAGGAAGCGGTTCGGAAAGAGGATGTCCGCCTCGTAGTGTTCGAAGCGGTCACGAATCTGGCCGACGTCCCGCGGGGTCTGGCCGAATATCTTGGTGAGTCGCTCGCCGCGGATGCTCTCGTGGGCGTCGCCGTTCTCGTCGGACTCCTCCGCACCGGTGATACGGTCGTGGTCGAACCCATCATTCAAGTTTGCGGTCGGCGCGTAGAAATAGGGTCGAAAGCCGTGAACGCGGACGTGTTCGACCTCGCCCTCCGCGGTACGGCCGAAGACGTGGATGATAGGTGTTTCGTCCGTCCCTGTGCCCGCAATCGTGTAATCGACCTGTGTGACGGCGAGGTCGACTTCGCCATCGGCGTCGGGATAGCGCCGCGCGCTCGGGTCGACGAGTTCGGCCTCGCCACCCCCGTCGCCGGCGACCGTCCGCGCCGCCGCTACCGCATCCGTTCCGTCGCCGGCGGCGCTGTCAAGCGTCGCCTGCTGGGTGGACTCCGTCCCGGTCATGGCCGCCCTTCGCCGTCGCCGGTAAAAACACCGGCGGTCGGCCACGGCGAACCGAAACACGGTTGTTCGCCACGCAGGAGATACTGCTGTGGCCGATGACCTCCCGGACGGCTCGACCGACCAATACGAACCCGACGAGCCCGACCCAGAGGCCGAGTACGGTCCCGACGTGCCGTCGGTCTCGATACCCGATACCACCGATGCCGACGTGCCGCCCGAACTCGCACGGGTCTTCTGGAGCGTGGTCATCGCGGCCAACATCGGCCTGTTCGCGGTGAGCCTCGGTCTCATGGTCGGCGTCTTTCGTGGCCAGTGGCGACTCGGCGCGGGCGCAATCACGCTCGGGGTCGTTGCGCTGCTCCTCGGCTATCGGCGCTACCGACGCCATCAGAACCGCTAACCGCACGGCGTTCCCAGTGGTGGTATGCAGACCGTTCACACCGAGGACGGCGAGCGCTATCTCCTCGTGGACAGTTCTACGGAATCGAGCCGCGTGCGCGACCCCGCGACCGGCGAGGAGCACACCGTCGCCACCGAGCGGCTCGAACCCACGGACGAGCCGGCGCTCGATACGGCCGCTCGTGCGGTCTCGAAACCGGTACGACGGCTGGTGAGTGCCGTCCCCGACGAGAGCGCGCTCGGGTTGCTCTACGAAATCGACGCACGCGGAGCGGTGGCGGCCCGCGACCTCCTCTCGTACGACTACTGTGAGAGCGACCTCCACGGTCTCTGCGGGGAGTTCCGGGCGGCGGGCCTGCTCGAAGCGTGCGAGGTGGCCGGCGAGCGCGGCTACCGGGTAACGCCGGCAGCGAGCGCGGCCCTCGCCGAGCTGCGCGACGATTGACGCGCGAGCGCCCACAGTTTAGTAGCGCCCGCGAGGGCTATTCCTATGGAACTCGATAGAGGGGTACTCGTCGCAGCCGTCGTCGTCTTCGGGGCGCTGTCGCTACTGGTCGTCCTCCCGCTCGCCCAGTACGTGCTGCTCGCGCTGCTGCTCGGCTACGTGCTCCATCCGGTTCAAAAGCGCCTCGCCCCGCGGGTCGGGCCGCGCGTTTCAGCCGGCGGCCTCATCGCCGTGACGGCACTCGTGGTCTTGATTCCGGTCGGAACGGTGATAGCCGTCGCCGCCAAGCAGGCCCTCCAGGTCTATCGAGCCATCCGTGCTGGCCGCCTCGGAATCGGGACTGTCGAACGCTTCCTCCGCGAACAGCTCGGCGTCGCGTTCGACGTCAGCCAGTTGGTCGGCGAGGTGAACCCGAACGAACTGCTCGGCGTGGTCGAGCGCAGCGGCGGTACGGCGCTGTTCGGGAGCGTGATGAACGTCTTCGGTGGTCTCTCGAACGTCGTGCTCGGTCTCACAGTCCTCGTCTTTCTCACCTACTACCTGCTCACCGACGGCGCGGCCGCGCTGGGCTGGCTGCGCGGCGTCACGCCGTTGTCCAACGGCGTCTGGACGGACCTCGTCGAGCGGGTCGACCGGCTCGTGTGGGCCGTCATCGTCGGGAACGTCGCGGTTGCGCTCGTCCAGGGTGTGCTCACCGGCATCGGGTTGGTGGCCCTCGACTTCCCGAGCGCCGTCTTCTGGACGGTCGTCACGGTGGTGCTCGGACTCCTGCCGCTCATCGGCGCGTCAATCGTCTGGGTGCCGGCGGCGGCCTATCTACTCGTTCTCGGTCGCCCCGTCGCCGCCGTGCTGTTGTTCGCCTACGGCGCGACGGTCGTGAGTCTCTCGGATAACTACCTCAGACCGGTTATCGGCGGCCGCGAGGCGGGTCTCAACCCCGGCCTGTTCGTCCTCGGCATCTCCGGCGGGCTGTTCGTCTTCGGCTTTTTGGGCGTGTTCTTCGGGCCGGTCGTCCTCGGAACGCTCAAAGTGTTCGTCGAACTGTTCGCCCGCGAGCGTCGTTCCGACCGCCACACACCATCGAACAGCACGCGGGTCGATACCGCGCCGACCGCCGATACGCCGACCGCCGACGAGCGCCGCGCCAGCTGACCGGCCGGCCGTCGAGTGCGCACATCCAGGTGCTGCCATCGTCTCCAAGTAGATTTCAAACCCCCCGTTTAACGACGTAACGTGCGATTTAAACAGTTAGATACCACGTTTACCGTCGCGTCTCCTGTAGATGTAGTCGACGATGACCTCTCGAACCACGAACATGGATCGACGCTCGCAGTGCCGAGCTGTCGTCGGGTCACGACGAAACCGACCGAACGGGAACGACTGAACATGCTGGGACAACAGACCGGAGGAAAGCTCTCGGAACACGACATCCACGACGTACTGCGAAACGAACGACGAACGCGGACGCTGCGGTACCTGCGGCGCGAGCGGCGGACGGTGACGCTGCGGGAGCTGGCGGAGGCGCTTGCGAGCGCCGAGACCGGCGAGTCGCCGCCACCACGGAACGTCCGCGAGAGCGTGTACAACTCGCTGCATCAGACCCATCTCCCGAAACTCGACGGGTTGGGTATCGTCGAATACGAATCCAACCGGAAACTGATTCACCTGTGTGCGGCGGCCAGACGGGTCGAATTATACATGGAAGTGGTGCCCGACCACGGCGTGACGTGGGCGACGTACTACCGGACGCTCGGGATGCTCTCGCTCGTGGTACTGGGACTTGCTGGGCTCGGTGTGCCGGCGTTCGGGGCGCTGCCGACCGTGGCATGGGCCGGGGGTTTTCTGGTGCTGTTCGTACTCTCGGCGCTCTTTCAACTCCACGACCGGCAGGGGTTCGTCCTCGGGCAGCTCCGTCCATAACCCTCTAGCCTACCGCTATGGTCCGCCCGGCGGGAGGAGTTCGACACCGGCCATCCCCAACAATGCGAGGAGGAGACCGACGACGAACAGATGGCCCAACACGATCAAGACGTTGCGTTTCGTCGCTTGCGGTTGGATGCCCGGGACGGACAAGAAGAGCCGCCATGCGCTGTCGAGCGGCCTGCCTTCGGTCGCCGCAAACTCGTTATCCCACATCGATCCGTCGCGGTCGCGGTATCGGTTCTCGTCCATGGTCGTGTTTCACTCGTCGAGTGGGTTTATCGTTCCTATTCCGGACAGCTATTTAGGTAAGTGGCCGATGGGAGGCGTCCAACCGCTTCATCAGGCGTTCGTGGCCGCTACTGTCGAACGAATACGAGACACACCAATCGATAGCGACTCATGGGATGACGACGCCGGTTTCGTCCACGTATTGTGCGAACGGGCGGCCTCTCCATCGCATGCCGCTGGCCGCCACAATCACACCCATTGAATCGTGTTTCGACCGCCAACAGGGACCGGACGAACCACGTCGACCATGACCGGCCGATAGTACCGGGTATCATCCACGCTTGAGCAGTCATGGTCCATGCACTTATCGCCCCCATCGCTATCTCCGCACGGGAACGCGGGTTACGGAGGGTGGAAACTTCATGGGCCACCTCCACGAGCGTGTCTCTGGCATCACCGCGCCCCGTGTTCCCGGCAGCTGCCAACGGGTGGCTGTGCATGCCGTTTCCGTTCGTCACGGCAGCCAAAGAGTCAAGAGTTGACCCCATGAACGGTCGATATGAATGCCGACAGCAGCCACGACGCCATCGTCGTCGGCGTCGGCGGGATGGGCAGCGCAGCCACGTATCATCTCGCCCGCCGCGGGCTGGACGTCCTGGGACTGGAGCGCTACGACATCCCGCATACGATGGGGTCCTCACACGGCATCACGCGCATCATCCGGCGGGCATACTACGAACATCCCTCGTACATCCCACTGGTCGAGCGCGCCTACGACCTCTGGGACGACCTCGCAGCGCTGTCGGAGCGACCACTCATCCACCGCACCGGTTCCATCGACGCCGGCCCGCCCGACGACCCGGTGTTCGAGGGGTCGCTGCGCTCGTGCGAGGAACACGACATCCCCCACGAGGTGCTCACGGGCGCGGAACTCGCCGAGCGCTTTCCCGGCTACCACCTGCCCGAGGACTACCGTGCGCTCTATCAGGAAGACGGCGGGTTCGTCGTACCCGAGCAGGCTATCATCGCCCACACGCAGGCCGCACAGGCCGAGGGAGCCGAGATACACGCCCGCACGCGGGTCGATGGTTGGACGAAGACGCCCGACGGTGGCGTGCGTGTCGAGACCGCCCGAAAGAGCTACGAAGCCGACAGGCTGGTGCTCGCGGCCGGCGCGTGGAATCAGGAACTCGCCGACGCCTTGGAGGGGGTCGCGGTGCCCGAGCGGCAGGTGCTCGCGTGGCTCCAGCCCGAAACACCGGAACTGTTTCAGCCCGAGAGCTTCCCCGTCTGGAACCTATCGGTGCCCGAGGGTCGGTTCTACGGGCTACCGGCCTACGACGTGCCCGGCATGAAACTCGGTCGGTATCACCACCGCGACGAGCAGGTCGACCCCGACGACTGGAACCGCGACCCCGACGCCGAGGACGAGCGCCTCCTCCGCGAGTTCGCCGAGGACTACTTCCCAGAGGGTGCCGGTCCGACGATGGGTCTCGCCACCTGCATGTTCACCAACTCGCCGGACGAGCACTTCATCCTCGATACGCTGCCCGCGCACCCACAGGTGGCTGTCGGAGCCGGCTTCTCGGGACATGGCTTCAAGTTCGCCAGCGTCATCGGCGAGGTACTCGCCGACCTCGCTACCGGCGGAACTGACCACCCAATCGAGATGTTTCGCCTGAATCGCTTCGAGTGAGTCAGGCGACGTTCGTCTCCTCGCGCAATCCACCCTCTTCGAAACGGTCGCTGCCCAGCACGCCGATATCGACGAGCGATGGTTCGCCGTCGTGGACGATTTCGGCGACGAGCTGTCCGGTCGCGGGCGCGTGCTGGAAGCCATGTCCCGAGAAGCCGGCGGCGACGACCAGCCCCGGCAGTACCTCCTCGATGACGGGGTGGTGGTCGGGTGTCACGGCGTACAGCCCCGCCCAGCCGCGTTTGACCGTCGTCTCGGGACCGAAGTGGTCGGTCCACCCGCTCGCGTTCTCCAGTGCCGCCGTCGCCCAGTCGAAATCCATCGTCTTGTCGTAGCTGCCGGGGTCTTGGGTTGGGTCCGCCTCGCCGAAGTGGCCGCCGACGAGCGCTTGCCCCTCGCGCTCGGGCCGGAAGTACAGCCCCGTATCGAGGTCGATGGTCAGGGGCGCGTCCTCCGGGACTGGCGTTTCGGGATTGGCGATGAGTATCTGCCGGCGCTTCGGCTCGATGGGGAGGTCCACGCCCGCCATCGCACCCAACTGTCCGGCCCACGCACCGGCGGCATCGACCACCATCTCGGCCGCGATGTGCTCGTCAGGTGTCTCGACGCCGCTGACGGTTCCGTTTTCGACCACGATGTCCTCGACGGGTGTTTTCGTCAACACGGTCACATCATCGCCGAGTGCCTGCGCGTAGCCCTGCGCCGCGAGGTTCGGGTCCGCGAAGCCGTCGAGCGGCGAGTAGGTCGCGGCGACGAATCCTTCAGGATTGATGCCCGGTGCGTATGCGGTCAGCTCGCTCGGGTCGAGATACTCACTCTGCCCGCCGCGCTCGTTCTGGAGCACAACGTTTTCACGGAACTCCGCTGCCGTCGTCTCCTCGCGCGTGAGGAAGAGATAGCCGGTCTGCCGGTGGGCGATGTCGACGCCGAAGCGCTCCTCGAACTCGTTCCAGATGGGGAGGCTCGCCAGCGAGAGGTCAATATTCACGCGCGTCGCAAACTGTGTCCGGATGCCGCCGGCCGACCGCTGGGTGCTCTCGCCGCCGATGCTGCCCCGTTCGCAGAGCGTTACTTCGATATCGCGCTCGGCGAGGGCATGGGCACACGACAGTCCGACGATGCCGCCGCCGACCACTACGACGTGCATCGGTGTTCCTCTGCCCGCCGTCGCAAAACGTTTTGCTCGCCGTCGGTTCGGTATGATTCGCTCATTTCGACACCTTCTGTAGCTCCTCGATCTCCCCGTCGGACCAGTCGTAGAACGGTTCGTCGATGTCGCGCAGCGTCTCGACGCAGTCGTCGTATCGGTCGCGTGCCTCGGGGGCGTATTCGTCGTCGGAGTGTGCCCGAATCCACTCGCGGAGTTCGGCGAGCGCCTGCGGCGAGTAGGTGTCGATCTTTCCCTGTTCGTCGAGCAGTTCGAGCTTGCGGTCCTC
This sequence comes from Halococcus sp. AFM35, assembly GCF_051195015.1. Lineage (NCBI taxonomy): Archaea > Methanobacteriati > Methanobacteriota > Halobacteria > Halobacteriales > Halococcaceae > Halococcus > Halococcus sp. AFM35. The sequence goes on along the minus strand of NZ_JBNTJU010000004.1, from coordinate 156,118 downwards.
GTCGCGCAGCGTGCGGAACAGCGCCCAGACCGCCGGAACCCAGAGGAGGGCAATCGACCCGACCATGACGACCCACGCGGCCGCGCTGAGTGCCATCTCAGTCACCCCCCGACTCGACGGGTTTCCCGCGCCGACGCACTGTGCGCATGACGAGCACCGCGCCGACGAGCAACACAGTCATGAGAACGACGCCGCCGACAGTTTGGAGCGTCGAGGCGGCGATGTTCGTCACGAGGTAGTAGGCCATGATGAACACCATGACGCCCGGGATGACGTATTTGATGACGGGGTCCCACCACCCGCCGATGTGGATGTCGGCGTTGCGATTGAGTTCGATGACGCGGAGGCGCTCGGGACCGACCTTCCAGCCCACGGTGCCGATTATCAGCAGCGTCGCCAGCGGCAGCCCCCAGTTGCCGAACATGAAGTCCATGATTCCCAGAAAGCTCGACGAGTAGGCGCTCGGGATGCCGAGCAGCCAGATGACCGTGCAGACGACGAGCACGGTTTGTGTGCGATTCAGCCGCGTTTCCTCGGCGACGGTCGTCACGGCGACCTCGGTGATGACGAGCGCGGTCGAGAAGGCCGCGAAGAAAAACCCGACGAAAAAGAGGATGGCCCACACCGGCCCACCGGCCATCTGCGGGAAGACGCTGACCAGCGAGATGAAGGTCAACTCGGCACCGGCGGTCGGTTCGAGACCGAACGCGAAGACCACGGGAAAGACGGTGAAGACCGCCAACAGCCCGATGCTCGTGTTGCCGATGGCGGTGAAGATACCGGCTCCGAGCGGAATGTCGTCGTTCGGTCTGAGGTAGCTGCCGAGCGTGAGCGCGATGCCCCAGCCGAGACCGGTCGAGAACAGCGCCTGTCCGAGCGCGGCGATCCACGTCTGGCCGCGCACGAGGTAGTTCCAGTCCGGCGTGAGTGCGAAGGCAAGCCCCTCGGTCGCGCCGGGCAGCGTCAGCCCACGGACGGCGATGACGATGAGGGTGAGAACGAGCAGCGGAATCATCCACTTGACGACGCGCTCGATGCCGCGGCGAATCCCGAAGGAGAGCACCACGGCGACGAGGGCAATGGCGAGCGTGTGCGTCCCAATCGTCAACAGCGGGGAGGCGGTGAAGGCGTTCCAGAAGGGCACAGACTCGAAGCCCGGCTGGGAGAAGGTCAACAGGAGCGAGTGGATGGCGTAGTAGATGACCTGCCCGACGACCGGGAGGTAGTAGGAAGTGAGTGCAATCGTGACCACCACGACGACGAGTCCGAACCCCTCGGACCAACCGCGCCCATAGGTCTTCTTGAACGCACCGATGACGCCCTGTTTGGTGTAGGAACCGAGCGCGCTCTCGGCCATCAGTCCCGGGATGGCGATGACGAACAGCAGGACGATGTACGCCAGCAGGAAGGCCCCGCCGCCGTTCTGGCCGGTGGTGTACGGCATCCGCCAGATGTTGCCCGAGCCGACCATCCCCCCGAGCATCGCCATCAGAAATCCGAACCGCGTGCCCCATTCCTCGCGGGCCGTTCGCGCGTCAGTTTCGCTTGCCATATGACACCACATCGGATATCAGGACACCTCATTATAAATTCATCGGCGGGATGTCCACGCCGGCCGAGTGCGCTTCGAGGGAACCGAGCGCTCGGAACGATCCGTCGTCGGTCAGCGACCGAGCGCCGCGGGTCCGCGCGCCGGATAGCCGATGAGGGTATCGACGCCGACCGACCGGAGTTCGTCGATGCGCTCGTCGATTTGTTCATTCGTGCCGACGAGTGCGAACCGCTCGATGGCCTCTAACAGCACCGACCGGGGTTTGTCCGTCGCCCCCGCGTCGGCTCCCATTCCGTCGGCGGCCGCGACGCCCTCGCCGCGCGCGTCATCGAGGGCGGCGGCGACCGAACCACGGCGGGCGACGTAGGCTCCGAGCGCGTCGAGGAGCGTGTCCTCCTCGGCGCTGCGGACGACCGGGGCATACACGGCGACCTCGTCGTCGAAGCCCGCCGCCCGGAGCGCGCGCACCTCGCGGACGGTCGGCGGCGCGAGCAGCTCGAACTGGGTGCCGCCGGCCGCCAGCGCGACCCGCCCGATGCCCTCGGTGCCGACCCACGCCGCCGGTGCGCGTTCGCGGGCCGCACCGATGCGCGGTGCGATGGCGCGGTTGCGCTCGCGTTCGGTGAGGTAGGCGGGATTGCCCGCGACGAGCACTCGGCCGACGCTTTCGGGAAGCGTCTCCGAGAGGTGGTCGTCGCCGAGCGGGTCGAAGCCGTCGGCGCGGACCGGCGTCGTGACGGACAGTCGTGTCTCGCGGGCGCACTCGGCGAGTACGTCGGAATCGGGAACGTGCTCGCGGCCCTCGTAGTCGACGACGGCGCGGTCGACGCCGGCGAGGGCGACCGCTGCGACGTCGATCTCGGTCGGCTTGAGCGCGACGCCGTCGAACCCGCTCGCAAAATCCTGTAGCTCGGTCACGAGCGTTCACCACCGGCACTCGAAGAACACGGTTCGGTACGACTATCGCGGAACACGATCCATCGTCTGTGCGACCATGCCGCCGTTCCGAGAATCGACGACAAAACTCCATCGGTTCGCGCTCCCGCCGAACCGTGGCGCTCATTGAACGCGACGGCGAAGCGACCGCAACGGACGACACCCGGATGACGAGCGGACAGGAACAGCATGCAAACGGCAACAACCGACCAGCACCCGACGCACACCGGGACGGAGACGGCGTATTTCTCGCTACGGGGGATGCACACTCGTGCCTGCGAGTCGTTTCTCGAAACCCTCGCGACCGACATCGACGGCGTTCACGACGCGGCGGCGAGCTACAGCGCCGAGACGGTTCGCGTGACCCACGACCCCGAGCGGGTCGACATCGATGCCATCGCCGACGGTCTCTCGCGGTGGGGGTATCGGGCATCCGAGCCCGAGCCGACGGCGACCGACGCCGACCGCAGCGCGCTCGCGTTCGACCACCTCAGGACGGCCTTCGCCGTCATCGTCATCGCGCCGGTCTACATGCTCTATCTGGTCTTCTTCTATCCGGTCTACCTCGGGGTCTACCCCGAGGCGTATCTCGACAATCATGCAATCGTCGTCGGCCTCTACGGTCCGGTCGTCCTGTTCACGACGATTGCCGTCTTCGGCGTCGGCTTCCCCGTCTTTCGTTCGGCGTATATCAGCCTCCGCGAGCGCCGGCTCACCCTCGACGCCCTGATCGCGCTGTCGGCGCTCGCTGCGTACACGTATTCGGTGCTCTCGCTCGCCTTCTTCGACAAAAGCTATCTCTCCTTCGACGTCGCGATGACCATCGTCGTCGTGGCGACGATTGCCAACTACGTGCGCTCGAAGTACAAACAACGCAGCGTCGCGGACCTCACGGAACGCCTCGACCGTTCGGAAGCACGTGCGACGCGACTCACAGACGGCGGCACCGAGACGGTTTCGACCGACGACTGCGAGGCGGGCGACACGCTACTGGTCAAGCCCGGCGAGTACGTCCCGCTCGACGGTCGGGTGCTCGACGGCCGCGGGGCGGTCGACGAGGCGCTCGTCACCGGCGAGGCGCGCCCACAGCGGAAGGTCCCCGGCGACGGCGTGGTCGGCGGCTCGGTCGCGGTCGATGGAGCCTTCGAGGTCCGGGTCGGCAACGGCGCGACCAGTCTACTCGACCGGCTTCGTGCGCTCGTCTGGGACCTCCAGGCGACGCGGACGAACGCCGCCCGGCTCACGAGCCGTATCGCCACGGGCTACGTCCCGCTGGCCACTGCGCTCGCGGTCGTGACGTTCGCGGGCTGGCTGCTCGCCGGGGCGACGCTCGATACGGCGTTGCTGACGGGGCTGTCGGTGCTGGTCGTCGCCTGTCCGGTGGCGCTGACGCTGGCCGGTCCGCTCGCGCTCGGGCGTGGTCTCGCGGCGGCGGCCGACCGTGACGTGGCGGTGCTCGACCAGACGCTGCTCGAACGCATCACCGACGTGGATGTCGTCGCCTTCGATAAGACCGGGACGCTCACGACCGGCGAACTGCGTGTCACCGGCGTCGATGCGCTCGGCGACCGCGACGAACTGCTCGCGCGTGCGGCCGCCGTCGAGTCGCGCTCGGGCCATCCGGTCGCGGCGGCCATCGACGAGCGGGCGACGCCAACTGGGGAAATCGGCGAGTTCGAACGCTATCGCTACGGCGTCAGCGCCACTGTGGAGGGGTCGCGGACGGCGGTCGGTAACCCGGCGCTGTTCGACGAATTCGGGTGGGACGTTCCAGAGACGGTGCGGGCGCGAGTCGCGGAAATCCGTGCGGCGGGCGACCTCCCGACGGTCGTCGGCTGGGACGGCGCGGCGACCGGCGTCATCGCGCTCGCGGACGCACCACGGGAGAGGTGGGAAGACGTCGTCGAACGGCTCGCGGCCGACGGGCGGCGGGTCGTCTGCATCACGGGCGACGACCCGCAGGTCGCCGCCCGGTTCGAGAACTCGGCCATCGCGGAGGTGTTCGCGGATGTGCCGCCAGAGGAGAAAGAAGCAATCGTGCAGGGACTCAGAGGGGAGGGGAGGGTGGCGATGGTCGGCGACGGCACCAACGACGCGCCGGCGCTCGCGGCGGCCGACATCGGCGTGGCGATGGCGTCGGGTAGCGACTTCACCGCCACGGCCGCCGACGCGCTGTTGACGGGTGACGACCTCGATGCATTCGTCGACTGTCTCGCAATCGCCCGCGGGACGCGTCGGCGACTCGTCGAGAACCTCACGCTCGCGCTCGCCGTCCCGGTCGTCGGGCTGGCGTTGGCGGTCGCGGGCGTCGTCACCCCCGTCGTCGCGTCCGCGCTGCTCGCCGTCGGCACCCTTCTCGTCGTCGCCAACAGCCGTCGCTCGCTGTCGATGGAGGGTTCCTGAACGCGACGCAGGCCATCGACGAGAGTTGCTGTCTCGCACCGAACGAACGCACGATGGCCAACGAACACCGGAAGAGCTACGGACGCGCCACGAGGTGAGTCCGCCATGAGCGTTCGCGCCCGCGACATCATGACGAGCGAGGTCGAGACCGTCGACCCGGACGAGGAGATAAGTACGGTGCTGACGCGGCTCTCGCGGGCCGCGTTCAACGGCTTTCCGGTCGTCGACGACGGGCGGCTGGTCGGCATCGTCACGCAGGGCGACCTCGTGAAACTCTTCCAGCCGAGCGACCGCACGCTCTGGATTCCCATCGGTCTGCCACCCTTCATCGAGCCAATCGACTACGCGTTCGACTTCTCGTGGGACGACCTCGACGTAAACCTCGACCTCGCCAAACACGCCGGCAGGCCCATCAGCAGCGTGATGACCAGCGAGGTCGTCACCGTCGCGCCCGATGCCAGCGTGGACGAGGTGCTCGCGGTGCTGGCCGACGAAGAGCGCGACATCAATCGGGTGCCGGTCGTCGACGACGAGGAAATCGTCGGCATCATCACCCGCGAGGACCTCCTGCGGACGCTCGACCGCGAGCAAACGTGACTCTCGTGTGCCGTTCCAGTTTTCCATACCGACGACCGGGTGTGGACAGCGACCGCACGCGGCGCACTCGGTGGAAATCACACCGTCCCGGCGAGTGCCAGCAGTCGCTCCTGTAGCGTCGCCGGCGAGCGGGCGAACAGCCGACACATCGCCTCCCAGCCGAGCGCTCCCCTGTCGAACACCGCAGTGGGAACCGTCTCGCGGCCGGCCATCGCCCGCTCGACCGCCCACGCCGCCGAATCGTCCGCACGCTCCTCGCCCACGGCGTCGGGTTCGGCTGTCCGGTCGACCTCGACGGCGTCGAAGTGTTGGGTGACGGCCGCGGCAACCGCGTCGTCGAGGCGGACGTTCGCGGCTGCACGGAGCGCGGAATCGTGTTCCCGGGCGGCGAGCAGCAGCCGGGCGACGTGATCGGATGCACCGAGCCGGGGACAGTCGGCAGCCACCACGCCGTCGGTGGTCCGGTGGAGTCGTCCATCGATTGCGGCCACGTCGTCGGCATCCATCGCGTACGGCGTGGCGATGGCGACGTTCAGACCGACTTCGGGAACGAGCGCGGCGACATCGTGGGTTTCGAGCGCATCCACGAGGTCGCGCACCTCAGCCAGCGCGCCAGCGCGGGCGGCGTCATTGTACAGTCCGGCGAGGTGGTTGACCGGTCCAGCGCCGTTGCCGACCGCGAGACCGTAACGAACGGCGCGGTCGATGAACGTCTCGGCGCGTTCGACGGCCGCCGGTACCGTCGCTCCGCCAGCGAGTTCGGCAGCGATGGAGGCAGAGATCGTACAGCCGCTGCCGTGGGTGTCGGCGGTGTCCCGGCGTGGTTTGCGGAACGTGCGCGTTTCGCCGTCGGCGGAGAGCACGTCGACGAGTTCGTCCTCGTGGAGGTGGCCACCGGTCACGAGGACACCATCGGGACCGTCGGCGGCGATTTCCGCGGCAGCCGCGCGCATGTCGTCTTCGTCTTCGACCGCCATATCGGTGAGTACCGCCGCCTCCGGCAGGTTCGGCGTCACGAGCGTCGCCTGTGGGAGCAGCTTCTCCTGAAGCACGGTCTCGGCCTCCTCGGCGAGCAGGCGGTCGCCGCTCTGGGCGACCATCACGGGGTCGACGACGAGCGGGAACTCGCGGGGAGCGAGACAATCGGCGACCGTCTCGATAATGACTGTCGAACTGAGCATTCCAGTCTTCGCCGCGCCGACGGCGAAGTCGTCCGCGACGGCGCGAATCTGTGCCGCTATCACGTCGGTCGAAACGTCCTCGATTGCCTCGACCCCCCGCGTGTTCTGGGCGGTGACGCTCGTCAGGGCGCTCGTCCCGAAAACGCCGTGGGCCTCCATCGTCTTCAGGTCGGCCTGCACCCCGGCCCCGCCGCCGCTGTCCGACCCCGCAACCGTCAACGCGACGTCGCGCTCGGTCATGGGTCCACCTCGGCTCCCGGCGACGAATCCGTTTCGGCCCGCGCGCCCCGGACGAGCATCACGAGAAGGGAGACGAAGACGACGGCGACTGCCGCGAGGCTACCCCAGACGAGCACCGCGAACGCGAATTCGCCGACGATCATCGCTCGACCCCCTGAGCCTCCGTTCCGTCGTTCGTCGGCCGTCCCCCGTCGGTCACGGGACCGGCCGCGTCGTCGAGCGAGTGGACCTCGGCGGCGAGGCTATCGAGGTCGAACCGGCCATCGGTCAGTCGCGCCGAGAGCACCGATATCAGGGCGGAAACGCCCGCTGCGCCCGCGAAGGAGTGGATGAACGAGCCACCGGGCAACAGCGACCCGACGGTCGGGAGTGCGGTCAGCGTGCCGTGGAACGTCGGGAAGTAGGCGAGCCCGACGAGCAGTCCGGCGACGCTGGCGAGCAGGGCACCCCGCTCGTTCGCACGACCGGAGTAGAGACCGTGCAGGAACGGGACGAACGTCGCCGCGCCGAGGAGGTCGGCGAGCAAGAACAGTTCGAGGACCGAGTAGCCCCGTGCGCCGATGGCGATGGCCGCGAGGGCGACGACGACCGTCAGCGCGCGGGCGGCGTACTGGAGCGTCCGTTCGTCGGGGTCCTCAAGCACGCGCGAGAGGTCGGCAGTGACGATGCTCGCGATCCCGTTGAACAGCGTGTCGGCCGTGCTCGTCACGAGCAGGACCACGAGAACGACGACTCCGAGCGTCGCCCACTCGGGCAGCGCCGCGGCGACGGCGACGAACAGCGCGACGCTCGGACCCGCATCGCCCATCAATCCGAGTCCGGCGGCCGCGACGCCGAGCAGCCCCGCCAGCAGGATCATCGGGACGGTGACGACCGCCGCGATGGCGAACCCGCGCCGGAGCGACGTATCGTCGGCGGCGGCGAAGACGCGCTGCCAGCGGCCCTGATTGAAGACGCTCGCGCCGGTGATGGCGATGACGACGTAGCCGCCGAAGGCGAGACCGGGCACGAACCCGAGGTCAAGCAGGTGTGGGTTCGCGCTCACGATGGCTTGGTGGATGGCACCGGTGCCGCCGAGTCCGACGACGACCGCCGCGAAGCTGAGGGTGAGCAGCGGCAGGATGACCAGCGTCTGGACCGTGTCGGTGAAGATGCTCGCCACGAGCCCGCCGTAGCCGGTATAGACGAGCACGAAGCCGCCGATGATGCTCGCGGTGAGCCAGGCCGGCACATCGGCCACGAACGCGAGCGCGTCAGCGGCGGCGGTCATCCCCGCAGCCAGCGAGATGAACATGTAGAAGACCGCTATCAGGAGGGCGTAGCCGTACATCCACGGACCGTAGCGGCCATAAACGTACTCGGTCAGCGAGTGGCCCTGTGGGAGATACTCACGGAGACGGACGCCGACCGAGATAAAGAGGAACAGCGGAACGGCGCTGCCGATGGCGTAGCCACCGACCGCCGCGAGCCCACCGAATCCCGCGCCGGCCTCGGCGGGACTGAACAGTATCCACGCACCCATCCCGGAGGCGATCAGCGTGGCCGCCGTCGTCCCCGAATCCGCCGAGTTACGCGCGCTGATGTAGTCCTCGACCGAGAGCATGCGCGTGTGGGAGTGGGCGACCCCGAGGACGGTCATGGCCGCGAGCACCGCGACCGTAACCCCGAGCGCGAGCGCGGTCGCGACCACTCAGACGACCTCCTGCCGGCGCGCGTGCGGCCAGGATTCCTCGGTATAGGCCATCCCCCAGAAGGCGTGTTCGAGCTGCGCACAGCGCCGGAAGGCGGCTTCCATCTCGTCACGGAGCGATGGATGGCGCTCGGCACAGCGGTCGACCAGTTCACTCATCCACGCCACCGATTCGCGGAACTCGTCACTAGTGTACTTCTCGATGAACGGCGTGTAGCGGTGCTCGTCGTCGGAGCGCTCGGCCATGTGCTCGGCGATATCGAGATAGCCCCGTCCGCAGGGGTAGATCGCGGCCGCGCCCACGCCGAGCGGGCGCTCGGTGGCGGTCCGCAGCAGATAGTTCGTGTAGGCGACACACGTGGGAACCTTCTCGACGGCCGCGAGGTCATCGGGGGTGAGACCGTACTCGGCGGCGAACTCGCGGTGGAGGTCCATCTCCTCGTCGACGATGGTCCCCGCGACCGCAAAACAGTGGGCCATCGTTTCCTCGTTGCGCGCTTTCGTCCCGAGCACGGCGAACGTGCGCGCGTAATCGTGGAGATAGCGGTAGTCCTGCTCGACCCACGTCCGGAACGCCGCTTCGTCGAGGGTCCCGTCGGCCAGTTCGCGGACGAACGGGTGGGCCTTCTGTGCGGTCCACAGCTCGGATTCGGTCTCGACGAGGTGGTCGCTGAAACGCATCGAGGGGACATCGGAGTCCACCAGTGATATAACTAACGAATACTACTTAGTAATACCAGTTGTCGTTTAGATAGATTTCGATGCGACGGAAGGTTCCGACGACGGAATCCACCGTTCACGAGACCGCGGAAGACAGTAGGTAAGATAAATTTTGAAATTAGCAACCAACACACAGATGCCATTCTCATTGATGAACTCATATAGTTATGAGAAAAACGACGAGGTGTTTCGACGCCGTGAGAGCGACACGCCATCCAGAGGTGGGTCGTCGAGAACCCCATTCGGAGAAACACGGTCACAGAGACCACCGGATTCGAAGTTCTGCTAGAAAGCCGAAGAGACGAACCACAGAGCGTCCGTAATGGGGTGAGGGACCGTGTGAGTGGCCGATAGTGAACACCCGAACCGGTGGCGAATCGTTATCGACTTTCGATGCGCCACCCACAGTGGCGGGCGACGATTGTCGGTCTCGTGTTGCCGACCGGGTGTTGCTGTTTGGCTCGGGTGAAAACGCTCTATACCTACCGATGCGAATGGCGTCACCACTCAACGAGAACGCGAATCGGAGAACACCATCAGTTCCAGCGACATCACACCATCCGTACCGGCCAAATTTCTATCGCTCTCTGGATTCCAGAAGTTATCTTAACATTAGCTGTGTGTTGGTGGGGACGATTGTTTTCGTCTCGAACCATCGACCTCACAACCTCACCAGTCATCCTTCGAGGGAAGTCATGGGGCCAGTATCAGAAGGACCGATGGCGGCCGGCCCCGTCGTCGTGTGTATCTCCCGCGCGCGAAATCCGGTTGATTTCGATCTTTCGGAGGACTTCATTCGTCGATTTCGGGGACGACCGGCCCACGCATCCAATCGAGGCGACGACCCGGTGTGACCGAACGGTTCGGAGTACATGACAACAGTGTCGTTGTCATGGTTGATCCGAACGAACAGCAGTTCATCGGTACGGTCGACGAGCTCCAAGCGTCGTGAAAGCCGGCCCTCGGTGGATTTTCGGTGTGGCGAATGTCGAAACGTGGCTCGTGATTCGGGCAGTAGCGCGGCTATTTCGTTTTTCGAAATCAGGAGTGGGATCGACGCTCGCTTTCGAGACGTCGTCGATGGAGCACGTTCCGTTATTCTAGCCGGCTCGAACGGACCGAGGCCGGCTTGGACGGATGGTTGCTACTTCGTTGCGTTCCCTCTACTCAGACAAGGCGACGTTTCGGTGATTTCTGGAGGAGGAACGGATACTAGACGGAAAGAAACAGGTAAGTCGTAAATATGAACAGCTATTTTGTTATAGAGTGTACTGCGGCCAAAGAGCGAAATCGCTGTCGGTGAAAGAGCAGCCGCTTGAGCGGTCCGGTGGCTGCCTGAGGGCAGTGACCTGTTATCGACGACTTTCGAGTCGTGCTAACCACGTTCGCTTTCGAAGCAACGATATCACTCACGGACACATAGGCGAGGGTGAACGTCATCGTATCCCCATCCAGTTCCGAACAGCGGAGCTTTCATACTGTGCACGGTGTGTCGTTCGACAGTATTAACTGACCGGCAAGCCGAGCGGTCGAACGTATGAGTGAACTCACAGTGGCGGAGTCGAATCAGCTCGACGAGGATGCATTCGTCGACCAGTTCGGAAGCGTCTACGAGACGTCGCCGTGGGTAGCCGAGCGGAGTTGGTCACACCAACCGTTTTCCTCGGTGAGGGGCCTCCAGGAGACCTTCGAAGCGACCGTCGAAAACGCCTCGCGCGAGCGCAAACTGGAACTGCTGCAGGCCCATCCCGACCTCGGCGAACGGACCGAGATGACCGACGCGTCCCGAGAAGAGCAGGCCTCGGCCGGGCTTGACCAGCTATCCCCGGAACAGTACGAGGCGTTCCAACGGCTCAACGAGACGTATCGGGAGAAGTTCGGCTTCCCGTTCATCATGTCGGTGGACGACGAATCCCCGGAGGCGATACGGAGCGCCATGGAAGAACGCATCGAGCACTCCCGGGACGAGGAGTTCCGGACCGCGCTGGACGAAGTACACGAGATCGCACGGCTGCGACTCGAAGACATGCTGTCGTAAATCCGCACGCACGCGGCGATTGCACAGCGGTTCGGCGAAACGGTGAGCAACAGCGTTTCGGTGCCTTCCACGTCCCGTTGCCGTTTTCGGACCGGTGTGGCGACGGAACGTCATGATAGACGGTGAATAAAGTCTTTTGTAGTGGGTGGGAGAAACGGAAAACTGTCGATGACGACCAACAAATACCGGTCGCCCGAACCCGAGGACGGTGAACGGCTAATGAACTACGGCAAGGAGAAGATCGCCGTCTATCGAACGTACGCGGAACCGCTGGAGGACGTCCGCACCATTCCGGAATCGTCGTTCGACGGCCGAGACAACACGCTGTTCGGGCTGGACGTTCGCGTCCGGCTGGAAGGTGAGGAGTTCTTGCCGTCGTTCAGCGAGGCTGACAACAGCATGGTGGTCGCAACGGACACGATGAAGAACTTCGTCCACCATCAGTTGGGCGAGTACGACGGCGCGACGACCGAGGGGTTCCTCGATTTCGTGGGTCGGCAGTTCCTCGATGAGTACTCCCAGATCGATGCCGTGCAGATGTCGGCCGACCAGATTCCCTTCGACGAATTGGATGTGCCCACCGGCGATGGTGAGTTCGAACCCAGCGACCTCGTCTTCCGCGTCTCCGAGGACGAATCCGGCTTCGGCGAGGTCTACCTCACCCGTGGCGACGACGGCCCGACGCTCGAAGAGCAGACCAGCGGCATCACGGACCTGCAACTGGTCAAGGTGAAGGGCAGTTCGTTCACCGACTACGTACAGGACGAGCACACGACCCTGCCCGAGCGCGAGGACCGCACGCTGTACGTCTCGATGGACATTTTCTGGAACTACGAGAACCCCGAAGACGCCCTCGGCGAGGAACCACAGCGCTACGTCCCGGCCGAGCAAGTGCGCGACATCGCCCACGTCATGTTCGACGAAGTCTACTCGAACTCGATTCAAGACCTCATCTATCAGATCGGCCTGCGCGTGCTCGAACGGTTCCCGCAGCTCGAATCGGTCAATTTCGAGGCCAACAACCGCACGTGGATCGCGGTCCGCGAGGAGATCGACGGCGACGAGGACGTCAGAGTGCTGCGCGAGCCGGACCGACCGACCGGCTATCAGCAATTTTCAATGGATCGAGACGACCTCGGGGAGGAATAATCCGATGAGCGCAGAACTCACAACCCACGTGCTCGACACGAGCCGGGAGGGTCCCGCCGAGGGTGTCGAAGTGACGCTCCAGCGCATCGATTCCGCCGGCGACCCCGAAACGGTCAGCGAAGGCACGACCAACGACGACGGACGCCTCGACGAACCGCTCCTGACGGTCGACGAGATGGAATCGGGAACCTACCAACTGCTGTTCGACGTCGGAACCTACTACCGGGAAGGGCCGTCGGAATCGACGTTCCTGGAGACGGTGCCGGTGCGATTCGTCATCGACGACCCCGAGGAGCACTACCACGTCCCGCTGCTGCTCTCGCCCGGTGGGTACACGACCTATCGGGGTAGCTGAGCGGCTATCCGACGGCCCTTCGCACGTGTTTCGAGCAGGGCCGTTGTGGACGGGCTTTGCAGGGGGGTGGAGGGGGGGGACACCGACCGAAAAAAGCGAAGCGCCGTCCGTCTACCGGTCGAGGAGCCGACCGACTTCGAGTGCCGTAGCGGCACGTATCGGGACGTAGAGGCTGTCTTCGGGCGTAAATCAGCATCGTTAAGTGACTTCGAGCGAGACCCGATGTCAGGCAATGTATGACACAGTCAGGTGATTCCGGCCGGTCGAGCGTCGTCTACGACATCGAAGAGAAGCCACCGCTCGGGGAATCGATACCGCTCGCCTTTCAGCACGTGCTGGCGATGGTGCTCGGCAACATCGCCGTCCCGCTGATAATCGCCTCCTCGTTGGGGCTTGCGACCGGCCAAACGACGTTCCTCGTCCAGATGGCGCTCATCGTTGCCGGTGTCGCGAGCCTCGTGCAGGCGTACCCCGTCGGTCCCGTCGGCGCTCGGCTGCCGATAATGATGGGCACGAGCTTCGCGTTCCTCGGGACACTGCTGCTCATCGGGCAGGACGCCGGTCTCCCGGCGATATTCGGCGCGGCGCTCGTCGGCTCGGTCGTCCAGATATTCATCGGGGCGAACTACGAGCGGTTCAAGCCGCTGTTTCCGCCGCTGGTCAACGGCATCGTCGTGATGCTCATCGGGCTAACGCTCATCCCGACGGGTATCGACTACGCCGCCGGCGCAGCGTCCGGTCCGGGCGCGGAAGGCTACGCTTCGCTGATGAACCTCGGCGTGGCCTCGCTCGTGTTCGTCGTGACGCTCGTGTTGAATCAGTTCTTCCGGGGTATCCTCCGCATCGCGAGCGTCTTTTTCGGCATCCTCGTCGGCTACGTCGTCGCGGTGTTCCTCGGAATGGTCGAGTTCGCGCCGGTCGCACAGGCCGGCTGGTTCGCCGTTCCCGTCCCGCTGAAGTTCGGCATCGCGTTCGAACCCGGAGCAATCATCGCCGTCGCGGCCGTCTATCTCATCGTCGCGATGGAGACGATTGGCAACATCTCGGCAATCGTCTCCGAGACCGGACGGAACGCGTCGAACAGCCAGATTCGTGGCGGGCTGCTCGGCGATGGCGTCATGAGCGGTATCGCATCGATCTTCAACGCCTTCCCGAACACCTCCTTCGCCCAGAACGTCGGTCTGATTAGCTTCACCGGCGTCGCCAGTCGGTACATCGTCGGCATCGGGGGTGCCATCCTGCTCGTCTCCGGGTTCATTCCGAAGGTCGGTGCGGTCATCACGACCGTGCCCGACCCCGTCCTCGGTGGCGGCACGCTCATCCTCTTCGCGCAGATATTCACCAGCGGTCTGAACATCATCCATCGTGAGGTCGTCCTCACCCAGCGCAACACGACCATTATCGCGACGGCCGTCGCCCTCGGGCTGGGCGTCACGTTCCGTCCCGAACTGGTGCAGAACCTCCCCGAGATGGTGCAGACGCTGTTCGGTTCGGGCGTCGTCATGGGCGGACTCGCCGGACTCGTGCTCAACATCGTGATTCCCCGGGACAGTCCCGTCGACAGCCCCACGGAGAACGAGACTACCGCAACGGAGACCAACGATTGACCGAGCGAGGACGACGATTCGACTACCCATCCGCCGGGTATAGTGTTCGTTCGGAGAACACCCACGGTGGCGAGCGTCTCAGTTCCATTGAAGCGTCGAGTCACCGATAGTTTTAGGACCCCTTCTCACGGAGCACGTAGCATGAAGCGGGCACTCGTCGTCGTCGAAGGAACCGAATCGACGAAGGAACTCATCCGGGAAGCCGGCGAACTCGCCGCTGGAGTCGGTGCCGAGCTGTTGTTGGTACACGTGACGACCAGAGAAGCGTTCAGCGAGTACGCCACCTCGATGGCGGACATCCCGGAGCGCGACGTCGGCTATAGCACCGAGCGAGCGCGTGAAGGGGCACGCCAGTTCGCCGACGACATCGGCACCGAGGTGTTCGAAGGTCTCGACGTCGAGTACGACGCCATCGGCGCGCTCGGCGACAAGGAAGAGCAGATACTCGACGTCGCCTACGAACGGGACTGTGACCACATCTTCATCAACGGGCGAAAGCGCTCGCCGACGGGCAAGGCGATCTTCGGCGACCTCGCCCAGTCGGTTCTCCTCAAGTTCGACGGCACGGTGACCATCACCACTCACTGAGCCACCGCTTGCGTTCCAGCGGTCGATTCGCCACGAGCAATCACATCCCTCAACAGGAAACCGACGACAGCCGGAACGCCTGCGTCAGTTACCGACGTTGGTGGCGCGCTCGACGACATCGGTACCGTAGAGTTCTTCGAGGTCGTCGTGTTGGTCCGGTCGGTGTTCGTGGACGTCCTGGAAGAGGGTCACGGGCGTCATCGCGGCCTGATAGGTCGCCTCGTCCCACATCCGGTCGTTGCTGACGTCGACGTCGATGCCGTTGATTTCGATGGTGGCGGCCCGCTCCATCGCAATCGCGCCGGTGCCGGCATCGCGCGCCTCCTCGAACTGCTCCATCGAGTCGACGATGTCGTCCATGCTCGGGACGTATTCGACCATGTCGAGCAGTTCCTCGCGCAACTCCTCGTCGTCGAGGTACTGCTCGTCGCTACCGACCCGCAGGGTGTACCCATCGCTACTCTCGTCGAGCGAGACACGCTCGCCGGTGTAGACCTCGCGGTCGCCATCGCTTTCGAGGGCGACCTGCTGGCTCCCGTCGTCGAGCAGCCACCGCCCCGATTCCGGTGGCAGCGGCGATTTGTTGGCCTCGACGACCTGCCCGGGCGTGAGCGCCCAGATGCCGGTCATCCCCTTCGCTTGGTTGGCGGTCATCCGCTCGCGGTAGCCCTCGACGTCACGGATGTCGTCGTAGGGACCGTCGACCGCAATCAACCCGGCGGCGCTCGCGCCACGGGAGGTGTTGTGGCGGAGTTCGGGCCACGGCGGCAGGTTGCCCGTCGGCGTGATGGCGCGCATGTCCTTGGTGTAGTCGACTTCGCCATCCACGAGCATGAACAATCGTTCGAGGTTGTTGGTGGGCTTGCCCATCTCCTCTCGCAACTGCCCCATCGCCAACTCCGACTGGCCGCTCTCGATGATCACCGACATCGCTATCGAACCTTCTTCGAGGCCGTGCTCCTCTTCGACGATGGTGACGAACTCGTCGGCCTTCTTCCAGTCGTCGATGCCGCCCACCTCCGGGATGACGAACCCGTCCAAGTGCTCGATGGCCCCCTCCGCGGGGTCGGCTATCCGCAGCATCCGCTCGAAGCCCTGATATCGAGTCGAGGGACTGTCGCGATGCCAGACCACCCGCGGGTGGATTTCGCCGGGGAACTCCGCGCCGTTCTCGGCAACGACGTCGATGATATTGCGAGCGCCCTCGTCGCGCATCGAGGGGGCGGTGGCGTCCTCGTTGTCCGGCACCCACACATCGGGTGCCTGCATGCCTCGCAGCCCGCTTGCACTTTTTATCATCTTCGCCGAATCCTCCTCGCCCTCCACGGCGGTGGGGGAGGTGAAAAACGTCCGCACGAACTTCCTGTCGTGGAGTCGCTCGTCGTGTCTCTGTGTCATTGGTTGATACTGTATCCGTCATCGGTTCGCTGGCTGCACATCGAAGACCCTTCTGTGACGTTCATCCTGCATTATCATGTGATTCGAGAACCTACTTTAAGTTTCGGTATCGCTGTGGGACAAATCGACCGTGCCGGGTGTGCCGACCTGTCCGTTGGCAGGTCACGCCGCCTCCATCGGAAGCGAGTATCGGGTGGTTTCACAACGTTTATGAGATGGGCGGTTGCGTCGATGGGTATGGGAGAACTGGAATTCGACATCGACGGCGATGTCTACACGGCCGAACTGCTCGAAGACGAGGCTCCTCGCTCGGTCGAGGCGATTCGGGACTTCCTGCCGCTCGAATCACACCTGATGCACGTCCGCTGGAGCGGGCACGCGACGTGGGTCAACATCGACGAAATCGAACTTCCCGAAATTCCCCGCGAGAACCACACTGTCTACCCCTCCCGCGGTGACATCCTGCTCTACCCGGGCTACCGAAATGAAAAAGAAATCCTCGTTCCCTGTGGCTCGACGTGCTTCAAGAGTCCAGCGGGCGAACTCGCCGGCAACCATGTCGCAAAGCTCGACGCGACACAGGAGGAACTCCGCGAAATCGAACAGGACACATTGAAGAACGGACAGAAAGAGATCGTCGTCCGCGAAGTCTAACTGGGCAGCGACGTTTTCGAGCGGACTGTATCGCTAACCGGGCCAAGTGGCCGGTCCGTGTGGTTGTCCGATGGCAGCTAGCTGACGACCGAGGTTTGTCGGCGAATGATTCGCAATCAGAAACGAACGGCGATTCGACCGCGATAGTGCGCCTTAGACGCTCCAGTCGGGTCGCTCGCGCGGGACGAACTCGCCGTGGCCGGTTTCGACGACTTCACCGTCGTCGGCGACGACCTCGCCGCGAACCAGCGTCGTCTCGACGCGGCCGGTGACCTCACGACCCTCGTAGATCGAGTAGTCGGCGACCGAGGCGTTGTCCGCGGCGGAAATGGTATAGGACTCGTTCGGGTCGAACAGGACGATATCGGCGTCGGTGCCGGGGTCGAGGGTGCCTTTCTCGGCGAACCCGAAGGTTCGTGCCGGGTTCGCACACATCGTCCGGACCAAGAACGGGTACGAGAAGCCGCGCTCGTTCACCGCCTCGTCGTGGAACACCGCGAGGCTCGCCTGGAGTCCGTTGGCTCCGTACGGGTCCTCCCACCACTCGGTGGTCTCCTTCCGTTCGCGCGTCTGGGCGACGTGATCGGTCGAGACGACGCTCAGCGCGCCCTCACGGAGGTGCTCGAACAGCCCATCGTTGTCGTCGGCGGTCCGCAGCGGCGGCGTGAGCTTCGGGAGGTTGCCCAGCTCGTCGTAGCGCTCCTTCGTCAGCGTGGTGTGATGGACGCAGGCCTCGCCGCGAATGTGGCTCCCATCGCGCTGGTAGCGCGCGAGCGCGTCCGCCGCCTTCCGGGAGGCGGTGTGGAAGCCGTAATACTGTGTCCCGGTCTCGTGAGCGAGCCTGGCGACATCGTCGGCGGCCATCGCCTCGGCGTAGTCCGGCCGTGCCTCGGCGAGCCAGCGGGGGTCGTCCCGCCCCGCTTCCCGGAACTCCTCGGTCAGGGACTCACAGACGCTATGGTCCTCAGTGTGGACGACCGCGACGGCACCGAGGTCCTGCAATGTCTCGAACACCCGACGCATGAAGCCGTTCGAGAGACCGAAATCGTAGGTGCTGTACATCTTGAAGGAAGTGATGCCGTCCTCAACGAGACTCTCTAGCTCGTCGAAGGCGTCCTCGCCCTCCCGAAGAAAGCCGCCGTGCAGACTGAAATCGACCACCGGGTTCTCGGCCTTTTCGTGCTTGGTTTCGACACCTTCTCGCAGCGTGCCCTCCTCGTCCCACGCGCTGTCCTCGCTGACGTACGCCTGCCAGCCGAAGTCGATGACCGACGTCACGCCGCCGAGCGCGGCCGCGCTGGTCGCCGATTCGTAACTATCGAGCGAGACGTGGTCGTCGATGTGGACGTGCGGGTCGACCACACCCGGCATCACGAGACGGTCCGAGGCGTCGATGGTGGTCGACGCCGCCGGCAGCGTGTCTTCGTCGCCGACGCCGACGATGGTTCCATCGTCTATCGCAACGGCACCATCGAAAGTGCTCTCGCTCGTGACGACGATCCCGTTTGCAATCACTGTGTCAACGGACATCGACTGCCGATTCTACCCAGCGACGTATAATCGTTTGGCCGTTCGATGCCACTGACGAATCAAACCTGGCACAAACTCTTCGAGTGAGGCGGCGTTTCGGGAACGATTGCTGAACGTCGTCCCGAACACCAACGAAAGATATATGATGTCACTCCACGACGTGCGAGATACGATGCCATACGAGGAGATACCATGACCGAATCGAGTGCGGAAGGGTTGGAACCGATTCCGGACGGCGAGCGGTCGATGAGCCTCTCCCACTATATCCCGGTCTGGTGGGCGTCGTTCATCATCGTGCAAGGATTCGCGACGGCGTTTTTCGCCGTCTATCCGCAGGGACCGCTGAACGTGGTGCAGGCAGCGGTCGCGATGACCATTGGCGCGGTGACGTCGGCGGTCTTCTTCGTCCTCAACGGTCGCTGGGGCTACGAGGAGGGAATCCCCTTCGTCGCCCAGGCGCGGGCCGCCTTCGGTACTCGCGGGGCAGTCATCCCGAACGTCGTTCGCTCGCTTCCGGCAATCATCTGGCTCGGCATCGGCAACTGGATCGGCGCACTGGCGATTCAAAGCATCACCATGACGCTGTGGGGGTTCGGTAACGTCCAGCTATACTTCGTGCTGTTCTTGGTGCTGAACGTCGCCCTCGCGTGGGGCGGTATCAGTTCGATCAAGTGGTTCGATTCGATTGCCGCCGGTGTCATCATCGTCCTGCTCGCGTACACGGTGTTCATCGTCGTCTCAAGACAGGGCATCTCGTCGGGTTCGATCACCTACGGCGGGACGTGGGGGCTGCCCTTCCTCACCATCGTCGCGGCCCACGTCGGGACGGCGATGACGGGCGCACTCAACGCGTCCGACCTCAGTCGCCACCTCGAAAAGGAGCGTGGCTCGTGGAACCACATCCTCGGCCATCTGCTCGGGGTCGCCCCAGCAATGTTGTACATGGCGCTCGTGGGAATCATCTTCGGCACGTCCATCACGACGAACACCCAGAACCCGGTGTTCGCCATCATGGACGTGGCACCGAACCCGACGGTCGGCGTCGCCGTGATGGTGTTCGTCCTCGCGGCCCAGACCTCCTCGAACCTGACCTTGAATCTCATCCCGACCGTCCACGTCCTTCAGGACGCCATCGGTACCACATGGGAGCGCGGTCTCATCATCACGAGCGTGCTCTCGGTCGTGACCTTCCCGTGGGTGCTGTTCTCCGCCGAGGGTGGTATCTACTTCCTGATGATCAACGCCTACGCCGTCCCGCTGGGGCCGGTCCTCGGCGTGCTGCTTGCCGATTACTGGGTCTTCCGGTCCGGGGAAGCCTCCATCCCATCGCTGTACGACAAGAGCCGCGACTCGAAGTTCTGGTTCATCAGGGGCTTCTCGGTCACGGCGCTTGCGAGCGTGCTCGTCGGGTCGCTCGCAAGCCTTGCGATGCTCGACCTCTCGTGGATGATCGGTCTCCCCGTCGGCTTCGTCACCTACGTCGTCTGCCGAAAGCTCGACCTCGACGCGCGCACCACCGAGTACCTCTCGGAGTCGCCCTCGCCGGCGGCCGACTGAAAGTCTTCAGGCGACGGCGCTCCCCGTCTCACGACGAGCAGGCTCGACACGCGACGGAACCGTCGCGACAACCCACACATTCAAGCCGAATCACGTGGTAGCGATACGCGAACGATGAACGCAATCGAAGAGCCGTCCCGCTGTGTCGACGAGGACCGACTGCGCGACGACATCGAGACCAACGGCGAGTACGGGGCGATATCGGTCGCGGAGGGGCGTGGGCGGACGGTGCTCCCGGGGACGGAGGCGAACCGGCAGGTGCGCGAATATTTCATCGAGCGGCTCGAAGACGCCGGACTCGGTACTCGGGTCGATTCGGTCGGCAACGTCGTCGGTCGGTGGGTGCCCGACGGTGCCGACCCGGACGCGCCCGCGGTCGCCGCCGGCAGCCATCTCGACTCGGTGCCCGAGGGTGGCATCTTCGACGGCGTACTGGGCGTTTACGGTGCCCTCGAAGCCGTCCGTGCGCTCCAGGAGACCGGCGTCGACCTCGGACGACCGGTCGAAGTCGTCTGTTTCACCGAGGAGGAAGGGACGCGTTTCTCGAACGGGGTGCTCGGCTCGGCGGTGGCGAGCGGACAGCAATCCGTCGAGGAGGCGCTCGCACTCGAAGACAGCGAGGGTATCACGCTTGCGGACGCCCTGACGGATATCGATGCGAAGGGGACCGGCCGGCTCGACGCGAGCGCGTGGGACTCGTGGCTCGAAATCCACGTCGAACAGAGCAGCCGGCTCGAAGACGCGAACGTACCCGTGGGCATCGTCACGTCGATCACCGGGACGATTCGTTGCTCGGTCGACATCATGGGTGAGGCGGACCACTCGGGTTGTGCGGCGATGAGCGAGCGCACGGACGCCCTCGCGGCGGCGAGCGAACTGGTCCTCGACGTCGAGGCAGCGACCGAGGACGTCGTTACCGAGAAGGGCGACACCGTCGTCGGCACGGTTGGAAAGCTCGACGTCAGCCCGAACGCGATCAACGTGGTTCCCGGACGGGTCGAGCTGGGTATCGACATCCGTGACGTCGAGTACGACTCGATGGCAACCATCGTCGGCGAGGTCGAAGCGAGCCTCGCACGCCTCGAAGCAGAGCGCGGCGTCGCAACCACCTTCGAACGGCCCTACGACATCGAGCCGATAGCGATGGACGACCGCTGTACGAACGCGCTTGCGGAGGCAGCCACAGAGAGCGGCATCTCGACGATGGAACTCCATTCCGGGGCAGGCCACGACACGATGCACGTCGCGAAAGTCACCGACTCGGGGATGATATTCGCTCCCTCGCGCGACGGCATCTCCCACAACCCGCTGGAATGGACCGACTGGGGAAGCTGTGCGACCGCGACGCGCGTTCTGGCGGGCGGGATTGCCAGACTGGCACGCACTCCATCCGTCTGACCGGACCGCTCGTCGTGAATCGGACGTTTATAAGGAAACCCATCGTCGTGCTCGCCATCGGGCGTCGGGAACTCGCCCACGCATGCACTGTGACGTGCGGTCGGGAACCGCGAAAATCGACCGTTGGACGACTGGCGAGCGTTCAGGCCTCTTCGCGTTCGGCGATGTCGTCGAGCACCTGCCCGGCGTGCCCGCCGGGCGTAACGTTTTCGTAGACGGCTTCGATGTCGCCGTCCGGGCCGATGACGAAGGTGTTCCGGAGCGCGGTCCCGTCGCCGGCGGAGTCGTAGCGTTCGGCGACGGTCCCGTCCTCGTCGCTCAACAGCGCGAATGGGAGGTTCTCGTCGTCACGGAACGCCGCGAGGTCCGCGACCGAGTCCATCGAGACGCCGAGCACCTGCACGTCGTGCTGGGAGAATGCGTCGAACGCGTCGCCGAAGTTGTTCGCCTCGACGGTGCAGCCCTCCGTTCCCGCTTTCGGATAGAAATAGAGGACGACGCGCTGGCCCTCGAAATCCGCAAGCGAGACCGACTCGCCGTCGTGGTTTTGCAGACTGAACGCCGGTGCTGACTGGCCTTCCTGTAGCATACACGGAGACACCGGCGAGACGGGGATAACGCTTACGACCAGTCCGAGCGGTCCCATCCGGTGACCGCCCACGAGTTGGTGTAAGTGTATACATCGGCGGACGAGGATGGTGGGTGGTGGCTGGGTTCGGCGGGCATCGAACCGATGGATTTTACTGGCTGGGTGTGGGTGTGAAACGCAATGGCAGAAACAATCGGTTTCGTCGGACTCGGTATCATGGGTCTCCCGATGTCGAAGAACCTCGTCGATGCGGGCTACGACGTCGTCGGACACAACCGGTCACAGGGACCGGTCGACGAGCTGGTCGACTACGGCGGCGAGCGAGCCGACTCCCCGCAGGAGGTCGCCGAGCAGACGGACGTCGTCGTCACATGTCTCCCGGACTCGCCAGTCGTCGAGTCCATCGTCCGTGACGACGACGGCATCCTTGCGGGGCTGAGCGACGGGATGACGGTCATCGACATGTCGACGATTTCGCCGACGGTCACCGAGGACCTCGCGGCGGACATCGACGAACAGGGTGCAGACATGCTCGACGCGCCCATCAGCGGCGGCGAGGAAGGGGCTATCGACGGCACCCTCTCCATCATGGTCGGCGGCGACGAGAGCGTCTTCGACGCCCACGAGGACCTCCTCGCAGCGATGGGCGCAACCGTCACCCACTGCGGCCCGAGCGGGGCCGGCCAGACGACGAAGGCCTGCAACCAGATCGTCGTCGCCGCCCAGATGGTCGGCGTGAGCGAGGCGCTCGTCTTCGCCCAGAAGGCCGGCGCAGACCTCGATTCGGTCGTCGAGGCCATCAGCGGCGGGGCCGCCGGTTGCTGGACGCTCGACAACCGCGCACCGTCGATGATAGAGGGGAACTTCGACCCGGGCTTTTTCGCTTCCTACCAGTACAAGGACCTTCGCATCGCCACCGACGCCGGCGAGGCCTTCGGCGCGCCCATGCCACAGACTGGAATCGCCCACGAGCTGTACAAGGCGATGGAGACGACCGGCCGGGGCGACGACGACAATTCGGGTGTGATGCAGGTCATCGAGGACCTTGCCGGTGAAGAGGCGCGCGTGGACTGAGACCGAAGGTAGCGAAAAGACCGATACCGCGCTCTATCGCGTGTCGGTGATATTCCCTTCATAGACGACGCCACGCTCGGCATCGAGCGTCACGGTCGCCTCGTCCGGGAGGTCGGCGAGGTCCACCCCGCCGATCATCGGAACCCCGAGTTCGCGGGCGACGATGGCCGGATAGCCCGTGACGCCCTTGTGGCCGCTGATGATACCGGCGAGGGTCGCGGGGTCGCCGGTGAACTCGTCGTCGAAGTCGGTCGGCAACGCCAGCACGCTGCCGTCGGGCACCGCAGTGAGGTCGCCGTCGGTGGCATGGTGAAGTGGCCCGGTGGCGACGCCCTCGACGACCGAGCGCCCGGCGGCGACGATATCCGCCGCGACGTGTATCTTGAGCATGTTCGTCGTGTTCGCCGCTTCGAGGTCGGTCATCAATCCCGCGAGGACGACCACGCTGTCGCCGCTGGCGACGATGCCGGCATCGACGGCCGTCTGGACGGCGTTCTGCACGACGACGTCCGTGCTCTTCTCGCGCTCGGTGAGCGGCGCGAACCGGGGCACGACCCCGGCCGAGAGCGCGAGATGACGACAGATCTGTCTCGATGGAGTGACGGCGACCACCGGCACGTCGGGGCGGTATTTCGCGGCTTTGAGCGCTGTGTAGCCCGATTCGGTGGCCGCGACGATTGCCGTCGCATCGATATCGCGGGCGAGATAGCGTGCGGAGCGAGCCAGCACGTCCGTCCGGGCGCTGCCGGGTTTGGGCACGGTCTGCTCGTTGCGTTCGGCGTACTCGTCGCTGGCTTCGACCTCGCCGACGATGGTCTCCATTGCATCGACCACCCTCGCCGGGTGGTCGCCGACGGCCGTCTCGCCCGAGAGCATCACTGCATCAGTACCGTCGAGCACCGCGTTCGCCACGTCCGTGGCTTCGGCGCGCGTGGGTCGGCGCGCGTGGGTCATCGAATCGAGCATCTCCGTCGCCGTGATGACTGGGACACCCGCTGCACGGCATTTCTGGATGATGCGTTTCTGGACGAGCGGTACCGTCTCCATCGGGCATTCCACCCCGAGGTCGCCCCGGGCGACCATCACGCCGTAGGCCGATTCGATGATGCCGTCGAGTCGCTCGACCGCGCCGGCACGCTCGATTTTGGCGACGACGGGCACGTCCGCGCCGTGGTTCTCCAAGGCCTCGTTGACCGCGTAGACGTCATCGGCGTCGCGGACGAAACTCGCGGCGACGAAGTCGACGTCGTGGTCGGCCGCCAGCGCCAGTTCCTGTTTGTCTTGTTCGGTAATCGGCTCCAGATCGAGGTCGACGCCCGGAACGTTGATGCCCTTCTGCCCGCCGAGCGTGCCGCCGCTTTCGACTTCGACGACGGCGGTCTCGCCCTCGACCCGGCGGACGACCGTCTCGATGCGGCCGTCGTCGAGCAGCACGCGGTCGCCGGGGCTGACGGCCGCGATACTGGTCGAGAGACCGACCGCCTCGGGGGTCGCGGTCTCGCCCTTCGATAGCCGTATCTCGGTGCCGGCGTCGAGTTCGATGGGTTCGTCGAGCGGCGCGGTGCGGACCTCCGGTCCGGGCAGGTCGAGCATGGTTGCGACCGACCGGCCGACGGCCGACCCCGCCGCACGCACCGTCTCGATGAGGTCGGCGCGCTCGTCGGTGGTGCCGTGGCTCGCGTTGAGCCGTGCGACCGACATCCCGTTCTCGATGAGCCGCTCGATAGTCCGTTGCTCGGCGGTCGCCGGACCGAGCGTGCAGACGATCTTCGTGTTTCTCGTTGTCATACTCCGGTGGACGCTATCGGCACAGGGGATAAAAACAGTTCGACAGTCATCGCCGAGCGTATCGTGAGTGCCACGGCGTCGCTGCATCCAGTCGTGGTGTCCGTCGACGTGCCCTATCGGTGAACACAAGGGTTTCATCGAGTTCCATCGCTATCGACGCCACGGGCCGTCCACATCGGCAATTATTTACAATTGAGCGCGATACGGGCCTGCATGGAGGCATACGACATCGCCGTCATTCCGGGCGACGGTATCGGGACCGCGGTCACGAGCGCCGCCATGGAAGTGCTCGACACCGTCGCGGAGAAACACGGCTTCGCGCTCGAACGGTCGACCTACGACTGGGGCAGCGAGCGGTATCTGGAGGCGGGTGCGATGATGCCCGACAACGGACTTGACCGCATCGAATCGGCCGATTCCATCTTCCTCGGTGCCGTCGGCCATCCCGAGGTCCCCGACCACGTGACGCTCAATGGCCTGCTGTTACCCATCAGGAAGGGCTTCGACCAGTACATCTGCAAGCGTCCGAACAAGCTGTTCGAGGGCATCGAAAGTCCGCTCCGGGGCTACAAGGGCGGCGACGTCGACCTCGTCGTCTACCGCGAGAACACCGAGGGCGAGTACGCCAACGTCGGCGGCCGCGAACACCACGGGTTCGACCACGAGACCGCCGTCCAGTCGGCGCTGTTCACCCGACAGGGCACCGAACGCATCGTCCGCAGCGCCTTCGAGGCGGCGACCGAGCGCGACGGTCACCTCACCTCGATAACCAAATCGAACGCGCAGGCCCACTCGATGGTCTTCTGGGACGACATCGTCGAAGAGGTGGGTGAAGACTTCCCCGAGGTCGAGGTCAACAGCCTGCTCGTCGACCGGTCCTCGATGGACCTGATTCGTCGCCCCGAGGAGTTCGACGTCGTCGTCGCTTCCAATCTATTCGGCGACATCACGACCGACATCGCCGCCATCATCACCGGCAGTCTCGGTCTCGCGCCCTCCGGTAACATCAACGAGGCAAACGACTACCCGGACATGTTCGAGCCGGTCCACGGCAGCGCCCCGGACATCGTCGGCGAGGGCGTCGCCAACCCGCTCGCGTCGATACTGACCGGCGCGATGATGTTCGAACACCTCGGTGACGGCGAGGACGCCGCCGCGGACGACCTCCGGGGAGCCGTCGAGGAACAGCTCGCCGACGAGTCGGCACCGCACACGCCCGACCTCGGCGGCGACGCGAAGACGGTCGAGGTCGTCTCGGACCTCACCGACCGGCTGTAGGACACGACTGAATCTCTCGGTATCACGGTCGAGACCTTCGAAAAGTGCTGTAAAGACGATTTTCACGAAAATCGCGTGCGCGCTAACCGAGGTGTTCGGTTGCGGTCGAACGGGTCGATGTCGTGGTTCCGATGGAGCGCCGTCGGTTCAGGCGACGCGGTTCTTCAGCGACTCGCCGGCCTGATACCGGCGGACGTTCTCGGCGACCAGTTCGGCGATGTCGAGGTGGTAGCGGTTCGTCGCCGACCCGCGGTGGGGCGAGATGATGACCTCCTCGAAGTCCCACAGCGGCGATTCTTCAGGAAGGGGTTCGGTCTCGAAGACGTCCAGTCCCGCGCCGGCAATCGCCCCCGTGTCGAGCGCGTCGACCAGCGCCCCCTCGTCCACGATGGGACCGCGGGCGACGTTGATGAGATATGCATCCTCGCGCATCGCCTCCAGTTCGGCGGTGCTTATCATGTCCTCCGTCGCCGGCGTGTGCGGGACGGCGACCGCGACGAAGCGGGCGTCGGCGATGGCTTCGGGGAGGTCGTCGGGGTGGTACACCTCGGAGACGCCCGGTACCGATTCCTGGGAGCGACGGACGCCGACGACGTCCATCCCGAGCGCGTCCGCGCGCTTGCTGATGCCCTGGCCGAGCGTCCCGAGACCGATGACACAGAGGCGCTCGTTCTCGACGGTGAAGGGGCGCTGGTAGTCGGGTTCGTACCAGTCGGTGTCGTTCTGGTGGTCGCGGTAGATATGAAGCATCCTGGCCAGCGAGAGCATGTAGCCGACGGCGATCTCGCCGACGGTCGTTCCGTGAATCCCCGTGCTGTTGGTCAGCGGCGTGCCGCTCGCCTCGTACTCATCAGTACTGAATGCGTCGTAGCCCGCGCGGATGACGTGTACCCAACCGGCATCGAGAAACTCGGGACGGGGTTTGAACGACGCGACGGCGTCACCCTCGTCGTAGGTCTCGCCGTCATCGACTAGCTCGACGGGAATCGAGAGCTCGTCGAACGCCTCGACGAACCCCTTTTTGGGAATCTTGTTGCCGATCGATTCGTGAACGCAGAGCCGTTGCAGGTCGGTGTCGTCGGTCATCGCTGAACAGCCGTGCGAACGCGAGCGCGTCATTTGACTCTGTTGGAACGGTTCGCTGACAGGACGGCGACGACCCGGCTATGCGATAAACTTATGAATACCCCGGGTTGTTGCGTAGATGTCCATCGAGCGGACGGAAGACTAGCATGAACGTTAATGAATCAATCGCGGAAGTGCTGAAAGCGGAAGGCGTAGAGTATCTTTTCGGATTCCCGAGCAATCCGCTGTTCGACACCGGCTCGGCGGAGGAGGCGGGCGTCCGCACCATCATCACACGGCAGGAGCGCACCGCGCTGCACATGGCCGACGGCATCGGGCGCATCTCCTCGGGCGAGAACATCGCGGCCTTTGCCTGTCAGCACGGTCCCGGCACGGAGAATTCGGTTGGGGGCGTCGCGCAGGCGTACACGGAGTCGGCACCGCTCGTTGCGATTCCAGCCGGCTACGATCAGGCCGATACCGACGTCGACCCGCGGTTCAACTCCTTTCTCACCTACCAGCCGGTGAGCAAGACCTGCGAACAACTGACCGACCCCGACGCCGTCGACGACACGATGCGGCGCGCGTTCAACACGGCACGGAACGGGCGACCGCGGCCGGCCGTCGTCGAGGTCCCGAAGGACGTCTTCTCCGAGGAAGTCGCCGACTTCGAATACACGCCGACGAGTGCGAACCGCTCGGGTCCCGACCCCGCAGGCGTCGAGGAGGTCGCCGACGTGCTGCTCGAAGCAGAAAATCCGATCCTCTACGCCGGGCAGGGCGTCCACTACGCGAAGGCGTGGGAGCCGCTCAAGACGCTCGCGGAGACGCTCGAAGTTCCGGTTGCGACGAGCCTCAACGGCAAGAGCGCCTTCCCCGAGGACCACCCGCTCTCCATCGGTGCCGGCAGCAAGAGCGAGCCCGGCCAGCTCCACCACTTCCTGCAGGAGTGTGACGTCATCTTCGGCGTCGGGTGTAGCTTCACCGACACCGCCTACGGCATCACCGTGCCCGACGGCAAGACGGTCATCCACTCGACGCTCGACGCGGGCGACATCGACAAGGACGTCGCCTCGGAATACTCGCTCGTCGGCGACGCGAAGCTGACGCTCGATGCGGTTCACGACGCCGTCGAGAGCCGCCTCGACGGGCCGCGCGGTCGCCGCGAGGACGTCGTTCGGGAGATCGAATCGGTCCGCGAGGAGTGGCTCGAAGAGTGGCGGCCGAAACTCACCTCCGACGAGACGCCCATCAACCCCTACCGGGTCGTCCACGAATTCGACAAGGCGCTCGACAAGGAGGGGTCCATCGTCACGCACGACGCCGGCAACGCGCGCGACTTCATGGCCCCGTTCTTCGAGGTCACGGAGCCGCTCTCCTACGTCGGCTGGGGGAAGACGACCCAGCTCGGTTACGGGCTCGGTCTCATGATGGGCGCGAAGCTCATCCGTCCGGAGAAGACCTGTGTCCACATCATGGGCGACGGTGCCATCGGCATGACCGGCATGGACTTCGAGACCGCCGCCCGCGAGGACATCCCGGTCATGGAGGTCGTGCTCAACAACTTCGAGATGGCGTCGTACGACACGCCCTTCTCGGGCCACTACGCCGACTTCGCCGAATCGATGGGCGGCTACGGCGAGCGCATCGAGGAGCCCGGCGAGATCGGCGACGCCATCGAGCGCGGTGTCCAGAAGACCGAGGAAGGCACGCCCGTCCTCCTCGAATTCCTCACCGCCAAAGAGACCGACAAGTCCATCTTCTGAACGGGCCGAGCTGTTCACCGATTCGGTCGTTCGTCATTCGAGCGCTGGCGTCGTTCACGAGTCGGTAGTAATTGCTGGTCGAATCGCCGCTCACCGTCATCGGAACGAACCGGCGGCCACCAACTATTTTTATAGATGGGGGTGGAACGGTACGACATGGCGCACAACAGCCAAAGCGCTCCGTCTCCACGGTGGAGCGGGCCGAAACGGTGTCCGTTCTGTGGATGCGAACTCGACAACGGCGGCGAAGCGTTCGTCCGACACGTCGATGTAAGCGAGGAGTGTCATGAGGGCTTCGAGCGCTGGCGAACCAATATCGTTGGTGACATGAAGGGCGAATGGACCAGCTAGCGCGCGTATTTGGGGGACTGTGTTCGTGATTCGAAACCGAGAGGGACTCGCGAAGACGGGCGCTCACGAGACCGCCCTCGACTGCATCGAGGCGGGTATCGAGGCGGCACAGCCGACGCGCGTGATGAACGAGGCGCTCGAACTCGATGGGAGGGAGCTGACGGTCGGCGATGCGACCGTCGACCTCGACGGGTATGACGAAGTCGTTGTCGTTGGCGGCGGGAAGGCTGCCGCGCAGATGGCGACCGTCATCGAGGACGTGCTGGGCGAGTGGCTCACCGACGGCGTCGTCGTCACGAACGACCCACAGGAGACGAGTCGCATCAGGGTCGTCGAAGGCTCGCACCCGACGCCGAACGAGGCCGGCGAGGAGGGCGCGCGGCGCGTGCTCTCGCTCGCCGACGGGGCGACCGGGGAGACGCTCGTACTGTGTCTGATTTCGGGAGGTGGCAGTGCGCTGTTGCCGGCTCCCGTCGATGGGGTCAGCCTCGCGGAACTGCAGTCCCTGACCGACGACCTGCTTTCGAGCGGGGCGACGATTCACGAGATCAACGCCGTGCGGAAACACCTCTCGGCCATCAAGGGTGGGCAACTCGCCGCAGCGGCAGCGCCGGCGACCGTTCACAGCCTCCTCGTCAGCGACGTCGTCGGCGACGACCCCAGCGTCATCGCCAGCGGGCCGACCGTCCCGGACGAATCGACGTACGCCGACGCGCTCGCCGTTCTCGAACGATACGACATACAGCCCTCGACCGCGGTCGAAGCACATCTCGAAGAGGGTGTTGCGGGCGAGCGACCCGAAACCCCTGCTGCCGGCGATTCGGTGTTCGAGCAGGCCCGGCTGCACGTGCTCGCCAACGGGTTCACCGCGCTGGCGGCAGCACGGACCGTCGCCGAAGAGCGAGGCTACACGCCGGTCATCCTCTCCTCCCGAATCGAGGGTGAAGCGCGTGAGGCGGCGAAGACCCACGCCGCTATCGCCGAGGAAGCGCGTGCGAGCGCCAACCCCGTTTCGCCGCCGGCGGTGTTTCTGTCGGGCGGCGAGACGACGGTGACGCTACGGGGAGACGGGACCGGCGGTCCCAATCAGGAGTTCGTCCTCAGCGGTGCGCTGACCGTCGAATCGGCGGGCGTGGTCGTCGCCAGCGTCGACACGGACGGAAAGGACGGTGCGAGCGACGTCGCGGGCGCACTCGCCGACCGGGAGACCCTCGACAACCGTCGGCAGGCACGGACGGCGCTGGCGACGAACGACGTCTCTCCGTACCTCGTCGAGAGAAACGCGGTAATCGAGACCGGAAAGACGGGCACGAACGTCAACGACCTGCGCGTACTGGTGGTCGACGATACTGACTCGCCGTAGACCACGATGGTCGCTCGGATACCGTTCTTTGCAGCGAACCGTCGATTGTGCAGTCAAGACGCGATGTTCACCTGATCATCATTCGTGCGATTCATCATGAGGGCGACGAGCGAGTGGCTTCGTGTTTCGAACCGCCGTCGATATCCGGGAGGAGTGCTCCGGAACGTGCTATTCGTAGGCGACGTTGAGTTCGATGACGTTTTGCGTGTCGAGGAGGAGTTCCGGCAGTTCGTCTTCGAGCGTTTCGTCCTTCAGCCGGCTCCGCGGACCGGAGACGCTGATGGCACCGAGAGGCGTGCCGTTCGGGTCCGTGATCGCCGTCGCAACACAGCAGAGTCCCTGTAGCCGCTCCTCCCGGTCGACCGCCCAGCCCTGTTCGGCGATGGCGTCGAGGTCCTCGAACAGGACTTCTCGGTCGGTTATCGTGTGCTCGGTCATCTTCGGGAGACCATGGCGGTCGATGATTGCCGAGACCCGCCGTTCCGGAAGACAGGCGAGGATCGCTTTGCCCATCGCCGTCGTGTGGAGGTAGACCTCCCGACCGGCGTGCGTATCGAGGTTCACCGCGCGGCTACTGTCGGCCCTGTACAGGAAGACGCCACGACCGTGCTCTTCGACCAGCAGGTTCGCCATCTCGCCGGACTCCTCGGCCAGCCGCTGGATCTCCGGCTTCGCCGTTTCGTAGATCCGTCGCTGTCGTCGGGCACCCACCCCGAGACCGAGAAATCGCAGTCCGACGTAGTAGACATCGCCGTCACCTTTGAGCACGTACCGCTCCGCTTCGAGCGTCCTGAGGTGCTTGTAGACGGTACTCTTCGATAGCTCCAACTGGTTTGCGATCTCCGTGATACCGGCCCCGTTGTGCTCGTGGAGGAACTCGACGATTCTGAGTGATTTCGTCGTCGTCTTCACGGCCGTTTCGTCCTTCAACCCTGATGATTCCATATTACAGAACATGCACGTCGCAACGTAAAACAATTGTTCTTTCCCAGGGAGTGGGTCGAACGGCCAGCGTGGACACGGAAAGCGTCGTTCCACGAGTCCAGTGTCTCGGAATCGGCACAAACGTACTACCAGCGGTGGGTTCCTGTTCGTGTGTACTGGAATATCGTTTCGAAATATGAAATACGATTCGCTCTCTCCGAGCTACCGCGTCGATTTCGGTGGTCGAAGGCGAATACGGCTGCCGGACGGGTCCGTGCGAACGGAGTGTTTTTATCAGTAGCCGCTGTAACGTTTCCGATGGCCGAACCGAACGAATCCGACAGCGACGGTGGAACAAACCCCGGCTCGAACAGCAAGGTCGCGAAAGTGATTCGTCGACGCGGTCTCGACGGTCTGGGCGATGAACTCGTCGAACACTGGACGGGAGAGGGGACCGAGCGGATGAGTCTCCGGGAGCTCGCGGACCATTTCAATCGGAAGCTGCTCGCACAGACATTGCGGGATGGGTCAATGACCACGCTCGATGGGGAGCCAGCGAACATCTACCGGCTGTTGACCGACGACAGCGTGAGCAGTGGTGCCGCCGTCCAGGCCACGAACCGTCTCGAACAGCACGGCATCGACGTCGAGCGGCTCACGGCGGAGTTCGTCTCGCGGCAAGCCATCCACACCTACCTGACGAAATACCGGGACGTGAGCCACTCCTCGTCCGACGGCGACCCGGTCGAAACGGAGACCACGAACGTCCAGCGACTCAAGCGACGGATGACGACCATCATCGAAAGCAAAATCGAACGACTGCGGAACACCGACCGGCTCGCGCTCGGCGAGTTCAACGTGCTGATAGACGTTCGCATCCTCTGTGAGGACTGTGGAGCTCAATACCAAGCGACCGAGTTACTGGAACGGGGGGCCTGCCGGTGTCCACAGAAATCTCCCTGAATCTGCTATGACACCAGTACACTTGTCATATGCCCCGGGAAGCTCGTTCGCGACTTCGCCGATAGCCGGCCCGCCGTCATATGCCGAAAAGCGGCTTCGAGTCGGCGTCGGTCGTGGCGGACGGTCCCGTTCCGGCTCCGAGTCGCGGTCTCGTCGACCGTAATCGCGCCGACGGGGACGAAAACTTTTGAAAGACGGGGTACGAGCATCGATAGATGGACCGCTCGCGCAGAACGGAAATCGAACGGCATCTCCCGGAAGCGGAGATCGACGAGCTGCTCCGGGAGACCGAAAACGACCGTCGTCTTCGACGGATCGGCTTCGTCAAGAACCTCTATCAGGGAGACACGATTTCGGAAGCTGCCGGCCGGGAAGGGCGCTCGCCGGCAACCGGAACACGCTGGGCGAGAGCCTGGAACAGAGGCGGCTTCGACGAACTCATGCCGAGCTTCGGCGGCGGCAGACCCCCGAAGCTCGACGAGGACGAACGGGACGAACTGGTCGAGCTGCTTCGTGACGGCCAACCCTGGCAGTCGGAGGCTATCAGACGGCTCCTCAAAGAGGAGTTCGACGTCGAATACCATCCGAACTATCTCGGTACGTTCCTCCGGAATCTCGGTCTCTCCTACGTAGGCTCATGGATGGAGCGTCCACATCAGCCGGAGACGCACCAAGAACGCGGGAGATGGGTCGTCGATGGGGACGTCCCGTCTGACAGCTGAACCGCCGTTGGCCGTGATGGAGAACGATTTCACACTTTCGGGATTATCTTTGCTGTGGCTCACGCATCGACGATCCGCCATCGCGTTAGGCAACACGATGTCGCGGACATCGCAGCCAGCAATACCTCGGTGGACGGCCGATGGCCCTGCCCTCGTGTTGAGAGCGTCGCTCGATATAGCGAGCGCGACTTCGTCCTGCCGGCGGCAGCCGTCCCGACGTTCTTCGCTATGACAATCGCCCCGCTGCCGTGTCAACCGACGGATGGTAGTGGCATGCCAGTGGCGTATATTCCGAAGAGCCGACGACGGAGCGTCGCCGTATAGGGAGTGTTCGCAGTCACTTTTTTGTATGCAGGCCTGAAACGAGGTGTAATGGGAACTGAAGAGCTCGTTCGGGAGGACATCCGGATTCACGTCGCGAACATCGGCGGTATCGACCGAACAGAGACCGAAGTCTCGCCGGGTGTCACCGTCCTCGCGGGTCGCAACGCCACCAATCGCACGTCGCTGCTTCAGGCGGTGATGGCCGCACTCGGTAGCGATAGCGTCTCGCTCAAAGGTGACGCCGACGAGGGACGCGTCGAACTCACCATCGGCGACAGCACCTATACGCGCACGCTCACGCGCGAGAACGGCACCATCGCCACTAGCGGCGACCCCTATCTCGACGACGCCACCGTCGCCGACCTGTTTGCATTTCTCCTCGAATCCAACGACGCCCGGCGCGCGGTCGCCCGCGGCGAGGACCTCCGCGACCTCATCATGCGACCCATCGACACCGACGCCATCCGCGCCGAAATCGGCGAGCTGGAGGACGAACGCCGGCGACTCGACGACCGACTCGACGACCTCGACGCGCTCGAAGGCGACCTCCCCGACCTCGAAGCCGAACGCAAACGCCTCGATTCCCAGATTGCCGACAAACGTGACGAACTCGAAGAGAAAGAGGCCGAACTCGACGCCGCCGACCGCGACGTTGACGAAACCCGCGAGGAAAAAGCCGAACTCGAAGACACGCTCGACGAACTTCGTCGGACGCGCTCGGACCTCGACGACGTCCGTTACAGTATCGACACCCACGAGGAGAGCGTCGCCGCTCTCCGCGACGAACGCGCCGACCTCGAAGCCGACTACGACGAGCTTCCCGACGCGCCCGCCGGCGAACGGAACGAACTCGATCACGACATCGAACGGCTCCGCGAGCGCGAAAGTGACCTCGAAAGCGAACTCTCCGAACTCCAGAGCATCATCGGGTTCAACGAGGACATGCTCGACGGCGAGGAACTCGGCCGTCTCGATGGTCTCGGCGAGACCCGAGACGAGTCGGACGGCTCGGTGACCGACCAGTTGGTCGCCGACGAAACCGTCACGTGCTGGACGTGTGGGAGCGACGTCGACACCGACCAGATCGAAGCCACGCTCGACCGCCTGCGCGACCTCCGCCAGGAAACGCTCAGCGAGGTCAACGCCGTCCGTGAGGAACTCGACGACCTCGTCGCCGAACGGAACGCGCTTGAGGAGAAACAACAGCAGCGCGAGCAACTCGAACGCCGACTCGACCGGATCGAGGACGAACTCGACGACCACGAAGCCACCCTCGAGAACCTCGCCGACGAGCGCGACGCGCTGACCGACGCAATCGAGGAGCTCGAAGCCGACGTCGAACAGCGCGAAAGCGACGAGTACACCGAACTGCTCGACCTGCACAAGGAAGCCAACCAGCTCGAATTCGAACTCGGTCGGCTCGAAAGCGACCGCGAGGAGGTCGCCGAGGAAATCGCCGACATCGAAGAGCGACTCGAAGAGCGCGACGAACTCGAAGACCGACGCGGCGAGATTCAACGCGACCTCGAAGACCGCCGCACGCGCATCGAGCGCATCGAAACCGAAGCCATCGAGGAGTTCAACGGCCATATGGAGACCGTTCTGGGGCTGCTCGACTACGGGAACATCGAACGCATCTGGATCGAACGCACCGAAGAGACCGTGCGCGAGGGTCGCCGGACGGTCGACAAAAGCGTCTTCGAGCTGCACGTCGTGCGCACCACCCAGTCAGGGACGGCCTACGAGGACACCATCGACCACCTCTCCGAAAGCGAACGCGAGGTCACGGGATTGGTGTTCGCGCTCGCGGGCTACCTGGTGCACGACCTCCACGAAACCGTGCCGGTGATGCTCTTGGACTCCCTTGAGGCGGTCGACTCCGAACGCATCGCCACGCTCGTCGAGTACTTCGCCGAATACGCCGACTATCTCGCGGTCGCACTGCTGCCAGAGGATGCTGCCGCGCTCGACGATGACTACGAGCGCGTGACCGAGATCTGACCCTCGTCGACTGCCCCGTCGCATCTCCACCTCGGCCCACCGAACCGAAGCGATATCAATATAAATATTTGTATTTTTCATACCCCACTACTCAGTTATTTAAGAGTGAGTTATGGGTTGAGCGTCGCCGAAGCAGCACGGAGATTCGGTATGCGAATTGTCATTTCATCTATTCTTTAGAGGGGCGAGCGTCAATGGCTTCCCAGTGCTGACGGCGTTCATCGAGTAGCTGATGGACGTATCCAAAACGAGTCGGCGACATCACATCTCGTTTCAAGCGATTCGAGCAATCCCGGATGAATGCTTCGCTGCGCCGCACCTCAGTTCGGCCGGTGGCTATCACGGTTACCGAACAGCTAGTCGCGCTGCGAGGCGTTGACTCCGAGACCACGCTGGCAGGAATCGCCCGATTCCCCGTCGGTTGGCCGCTGCTCGAATCAGTCGGGCCACGAGTAAGTCCCATACGCGAGTTCTCCACTCGCCCGAGGTTCGATGCGGACGGAATCCGTACACACGCGAGAGTATCAGTCCTTCATTACTTTCGCAGTCGGGGCTACAACGAGAGGAGTTTGCGGGTTCTCCAGACCCGCCCCGGCGCATATCCCAGCTATGGAGAAAGGTATGAAAATACAATTATTTCTATTCAGTAGTCGATTCGACACCGGGTACTTCCCGCCGTTCTGAACGGTATCACTGACTCGACCGAAGCAGTGGGGTTCGACCGCCCGCCGATTGTCGTCGGGTTCGCAATCCCACGGCGCTCGTCCCGCCGCTGCCGATGGGTGAGGCGTGCGTGGTTCGTCAGCGGTCATGCCCCTGCTCGCCTGTCCGTGCGCGTTCGTCGATTCGACACCGGTGTCGGTCGTCTCGGGCATCACGAGCGCCGCGAAAAACGGCGTCCTCATCAAGGGTGGCAATCACCTCGAAACGATGGGACGGTCGACGCCGTCGCCTTCGACAGGGCCAGCACGCTCACGAGAGGTGCACTCAACGAGAACACCGAGGAGGACGTACTCCGCTGTGCTCGCGGCCTCGAAAAGCGCAGTGAACACCCCCTCGGCGACGGTCGCAGGGTTTTCATCGCTCGGTCGCCACGTCCGGGCATGGGTGTCCGACCGCCACAGGACGACGCCGACGAGCCGGAGAGCCTCGCGTTCGGCATCGCCGCGCTTGCCGAGCACCTCGACCGCGCCGGCGTCTCCTACCCAATCGATTCGGCGACGCTGGTTCGTACACTCGACGACCCCGAGATTCCCTGCGACCCGGCCGGCAACGGGTTGGCGCTCTCGACGGCGCTCGAACGCACGGGACAGGAACGGTTCGACTCCGAGGAGGAACTGCTCGACGCGCTCCATCCAGTCTTCGAGAAACACCGCCGCTCGGCCTCCGTTGGACTGCTGGGACGGCTTCGGTCGCTGTTCTAATCGCGCTCGCCGGACCGACCGCTCACCCGCTCGACGCGCTCTCGACCGTCCGGCCGGGCGTCGGCGCTTCGCGCGTCGTCGTTCTGAGGGCCGTACACACCGGCGTTCGGTCGCTCGGCGCTCCCGACGAGGCTCTCGAACCGGCGCGTCTGTTCACGGTTGATGGCGAGAATCATGTCCGAGAGCACGCCGAACATCACCAACTGGACGCCGACGATGACCGCGAAGGCCGCCGCGACCGCGACCACTTCGTGAGAGATTCCCCGTAGTAACCACTCGGCGAGGACGTACGCGGCCAGCAGCGCGCCGACGACTCCCGAGAGCGCGCCGGCGCTGCCGAAATAGAACAGCGGGTTGTTGGTCTTGGCGAGCCGATAGAGCGTGAGCAGGATGCGCGCGCCGTCGCGCACGGGCCGGAGGTTCGTCTCCGATTCGGCTGGCCGGGCGCGGTAGGTGATGGGCACCACTGTCGTGGGAATTCCGTGTTTGACGCACTCGACGGCGAGTTCTGTCTCGATGCCGAATCCCTCGGCCGTCGGATGACAGCGCTCGAACGAGTCACGGGTGAACGCACGATAACCACTGAGAACGTCGCCGACGTCGCGGCCGTGAACGATGCGGAAGGCGCGGTTGATGAGTCCGTTGCCGAACCCGTTGAACCGCGTCATCGCGCCGTCGGCCATGTCGGCGTAGCGGTCGCCGATGACGTGGTCGGCCTCCCCACTCAATAGAGGGTCGAGTAGCGCCTCGGCGTCGGCCGGGCGATAGGTCCCGTCGCCGTCGAGCATCAGAACATAGGGAGCCGTCGAGTGGGCGATACCCTCGCGGACGGCTTGGCCCTTGCCGGCACCCTTCCCGCGGCCGGATTGCTCGATGACGCGCGCGCCGTGGTCGCGGGCGATTTCCCGGGTATCGTCGGTCGAGTGACCGTCGACGACGAGGACGTTCGAAAAGCCGCGCTCGGTAAATCCGTCGATGACGCCACCGATGGTCGCGGCCTCCTCGTAGGTCGGAATCAGCACACAGACGTCGCCGCGGTCGGCCATTTCACGGCTCTCGGCGGGCCATGCGCAAAACGCTTTGGCACTCGCCGCGCTCACTCCTCGTCGCGTCGTTCGCTCAGGTGCTCCCAGACCTCCGCACAGCCACAGCCGTCCGGGACGTCCGCAAGATGCTCGTCGTCAGTGTCGGATTCCATAGTTACTCGCTCTCCGAGTCACTGATTGTGGCGCGGTCGTAAATACCTTTCTCCGACGGCGCGTTTACAACCCCGCCCGCCGGAGGGTCGGTATGAGCGACCCCACGGGAACCCTCGACAGGCTGGGTCTCACCGAGTACGAGGAGCGCGCGCTGACCGAACTCTTTACATTGGGACGGACGACCGCGCCGACGCTCGCCGAGAGCACGGGGATTCCGAAGGCGCGCGTCTACGGCGTGCTCGACGCACTCGCCGATCGCGGGTTCGTGGAGGTGATTCCCGAGCGGCCCAAACGCTACCAGCCCCGTTCGCCCGAAACCATCCTCGACCGCGCCGTCGAGAACCGCCGACAGGACTACGAGGGGTTTCGTGCGGACCTCGACGAACGTCGTGCGGCGTTTCTGGATGAGTTCGGCCCGCGCTACGAGCGCGCCGGCGAGGACGTCACCCCCACCGAGGAGCTGTTCTCGGTCGTCGACGTCGGCGAGCCGAGCGAGAGCGAGACCCGACGGCTCTACCACGAGGCCGACGAGCAGCTGCGCATCATCACCAAGAGCTTCGAGTACCTCGACACCGTCGCGCCAGCGCTCGCCGACGCCATCGAACACGACATCGACATCCGCCTACTCATGCTTCACCCCGACCATCTCGATGGGGACAACGCCGCGATTCAGGCCGACATCGTCGAGCGAATCGAGGGCGAGTATCCGGCCGTGGGGCTGCGATTCAGCACCGAAAAACTCCCGTGGCGGGGCACGCTCGCCGACCCGAGCATGGACTACGAGACCGGACGGGCCATCGTCCTCGTCGAGGAGAAGGACGTCCCGCTGTCGATGCGACAGGCCGCACTCACCGAGAACGGCTCGTTCGTCGCGGGGCTGAAGCGCTATTTCGACCTCATCTGGGAACACGAAAGCGTCGCCGAGTATCCGGCCACGTAGCCCGAAACTGGCGGCCACCGGTGTGGCGGCGAACCATGCGATTCACAGGAACTATACCACACCGATGTGGTTTGTACCCATCGTGAGATATAGCGCATCGGATTTACTGAAGGCTCTCAGACATCCGTTCTTGCTCGGTCGTGAACTGCATATGCTATCGCTGCGCGCGAATCGATGTTTCCACGGCGAGTTCGTCCCGCACGAGGGAATCGACGTGATGGAGCGAGACTGGGACAACCTCCTCATCCTCGATGCGTGTCGATACGATTACTTCGTGGACGAAAACTGGCTCGACGGCGATTTAACGCGCGTCACCTCGCCAGCAACCAACAGCTTGAGCTATCTGCAGGAGTGTTTCATCGGGCGCGAACTACACGATACCGTCTACGTGACGGGAAACCCGTATGCGGAAGAAGTTCCCCCGAAGACGTTCCACGACGTGGTTCCACTGTACGGTGACGAGTGGGACGAAAAGGGCGGTACGGTTCGCCCGGAGACCGTCGCCGCAGCCACCGAGCAGGCCGCGACGGACCATCCGAACAAGCGACTCGTCGCCCATTTCATGCAGCCACACGTCCCCTACATCGGTCGTTTCGGTTCGTCACTCGAATACAATCGGGCGTTCGCCGGTGACGTCTGGTCGGACCTCCGGACACGCTACGGCGACCTCACGGACGAGGACCTCCGGGAGGCGTATCGTGAGAACCTGCGGTTCGTCTTGGAGCACGTCGAGCAGTTGCTCGACGAACTCGACGGAAAGACGGTGATAACGGCCGACCACGGCGAACTCCTCGGCGAGCGGATTTGGCCGATTCCAATCAAGGGCTACGACCACTATCCCCACCTCTACACCGACGGACTCACCGAGGTCCCGTGGTTGGTGCTCGATGATGAAACCCGGCGCGAGATAGTCGCCGAGGAACCACAATCGGCGAGCGAAGAGCGAGATGCCGACGTTGTAGCCGACCGCTTGGAGGCGCTCGGGTACGCCTGAGTGCGAACGGAGTCGGTGCGACGACGAGCCACAACACACTATACCGGGGGTTGCATCGAGCTATCCATGAGCGGAATCGGCGGGAAGGTCGGCTACGCCGCACGCGAACTCGCGGCCAACGCCGACGACCCCGAGTGGTGGCGTTCCCGATTGGTCCACCGCATCAACGGGCCGGTACAGCGCCGATTCGCGGATGCAGTGCGTCCGGGCATCGACGTTCTCGACGCCGACTGGGATGTCTTCATCGTGCTCGACGGCTGTCGGGCGGACCTCTTCGAGGAAGTCCTCGGCGTGGGTGCCGACCGGGGCGGCCCGTACGATTCCTACCGTCGAGTGCGCTCGCGCGCCAGCCAGACCGGCGAGTGGCTCCGGACCACCTTTCCGAAAACCTACGGCGATACCGTCTATGTCGCGGGGAATCCGATGGTGTCGATGCTCAAACCTGACGTGTTCCATCACCTCACCGAGTCGTGGCGCGACGGCGTGGACGCCGAACTGAACACTATCGCCGCCCCGCAGGTCACCGACGACGCACTGAAGGCACGCGAGCAGCATCCACGGAAACGACTCGTGGTTCACTACATGCAACCCCACTATCCATTTGTGGGGTTTCCGGACCTCCATTTCTCGTCGTTCGAGATGTTCCACGAGGTCGGCGTCGAACTCGCCGGCGACGACCGTGCGAGCAGCGTCTGGGGCGCGCTCGGGAAAGGACTGGTCGAACGGGAAGCGGTCTGGCGCGGCTATCGGGCGAACCTGGAGTATGTGCTGGAGGAGGTCGAGCGGTTGGTCGATGGCTTCGCGGACGAGCGCGTCGTCGTCACATCGGACCACGGCAACCTGCTCGGCGAGCGCCTCTGGCCCGTGCCGCTCCGCGAATACGGCCACCCGCCCGGTCTTCGTACTCCGGGACTCATCGAGGTACCGTGGGCCGTCCTCACGGGCGACGACCGACCGGAAATCACGACCGGAACCGTGCAGTCGACATCGACGGCGGACGAACAGGATATCAACGAACGACTGGCGGCGCTCGGCTATGTCTAGTCAGTGGTCGCACCGCACCGTTTGTACACCATAAGAGTCTGTTCGGCAATGCTCTGCCAGTCGTTGTCCGCGATAGTTGTGACGTTCGCGTCGCCGATTTCCATCAAATCAGCGTCAAGCGCTCGTTCGAGTGCGGCCGATAGGCTATCGTTCGCTTCTGAAGGCGTATCGTATAGCAGTGGTTTGTTCGCTTCGGTGACTGTTTCCTCAATACCACCAATCCGAGGAGCGACAACCGCTCGGCCGAACGACATCGCTAAAATCGCACTTCCTGATGTGAAAACGTCCTCGAACGGGAGGACAACAGCGTCGGCCGCATTCATGAGATACTGTATTTCGTCGTCAGGCACGAAACCGAGTTGAAGTCGAACGCGGTCGTCCTCACACGCAGTCTGCTGGACTGTTTCTCGAAGCATATCTGTTTGTGGGTTGCCAGCAATGACCAGACAAGCATCAGAATCGTTGATTTCTGAAAACGCTCGAATTAGTGACGGAATTCGTTTGTACGGACGAATTAGTCCAAAGAACAGAAATACGGTTTCATTTGAGAAGCCGAATCGCTCTCGTGCTGTCTTCCGAGAGACTGCATTCTGGTACTCCTCAATGTAGTGTCCATGCGGTATGACCGCGACTTGTTCGGCGTATACGCGGGGAAGGTCATACGCCTCGATGACGGCATCAGTCGCTGACGGAAAGTGAACCAGTAGCGCATCGCAGAGTCGTTTCGTCAGGAAACGCTTGGACCGACGTTCGAAGTCAGGGTCACGATTGGCGTGTTCGAACAAATCGTGAACCGTCCAGACTATTCGGCACCCGCGTGTCCGTGCGAACCCAAGAAACGAGAAGAACAATCCTGTTTTCAATACACTCAGCGGCCGGTTATCCGAGAGCAAAAAATGGGCTGGAAAATGAAGATGGATAATATCATACGAACGACGCACTGCGCGGATGAGCGTCGGTAATCCAAGCGGAGCACTATACTGTTCTGTATCAACGGCGATACCGAGTCGTTCGAGTTCAGTGGCCAATCGACGCTGGTATGGATTTCCCGTTGGACCACCATATGGAATAAAGAGTACTCTCATTTGTCGCTGACGACTCGCTCAACCACCGAAACTGTTCCTATACGACTCGGTAATGCCATAACACGGTAGAGAGTATTATTTTGTGATGTAATCAGAGAGTAACTCGTACGGAGACCGATGGGTTCAATCCTCCGGGCGGTAGCGGAATAGACGATGCGGCTCGGTCAGACCTCGGCCATCACCTTCGTCTCGCAGCTCGTCGTCTCCATCGCTGGCTTCGCGGTGACGGTGTACATCACTCGCTTCCTCGGAGAGTCGGTGTTCGGGACCTACGCTGTGTTCATGGCGGTGCTCGTCTGGCTGAAGATCATCGGCAACAACGGGATTCGGATGGCGCTCATCAAACGCCTCAGCGAATCGAGCCGGGATGGCGGCTACCTCTCGGCGGGACTGGCGGTGCAGGCGCTCGTCTTCGTCGTCCTCGCCGCCCTGATTCTGCTGTTTCGGGACTACATCAACGCCTACATCGGGTTCGCGGCGAGCATACCGCTCGTCGGGGTGCTGTTCGTGTCGTTTTGCTACGCCCTCATTACCGGGACGCTCGAAGGCGAACACCGCGTCCACATCGCGTCGATGCTGCAACCTGTCGACCGCACGCTCAGGAGCGTCCTCCAAATCGCCGCCGCCGCGCTTGGGTTCGGCCTACTCGGACTGGTCTGGAGCTACGCCGCCGCCGCGGTCGTCGCCGGGGTCGTCGGGCTTGCGTTCGTCACGGTGCGCCCCTCGATGCCCGACCGCGAGCACTTCGAGCGGCTGACCGGCTTCGCGGGCTACTCGTGGCTCACCGGCGTCGAGTCGCGGGCCTTTTCGTCGATGGACACCATCGTGCTCGGGTTTTTCGTCGCCAAGGGACCCATCGGCGTCTACGAGGTCGCGTGGAACCTCGCCTCCGTGCTCGCGGTGTTCGGGGTCGCCATCTCCCAATCGCTGTTCCCGGCGGTGAGCGCGCTCAGCACCGGCGACGACCGCGAGTCCGTTGCGTCGCTCACGAACGACGCGCTCGCGTACACCGGCCTATTCGTGATTCCCGGATTGGTCGGCGCACTCGCGGTTGGCCGGTCGGTGCTCGCCATCTACGGTCTCACGAGCGGGTACGTCGTGCTGGTGGTTCTCGTGGTCGCCCGCCTCGTCTACGCCTACGAATCACAGTTCGTGAACGTTCTCAATGCCATCGACCGACCGGACGCCGCCTTCCGGGTCAGCGTCGCGTTCATCGCCACGAACCTCGTGCTCAACGTCGCGCTCATCGCCGAGTTCGGCCTGCTCGGGGCTGCGGCCGCGACCACGCTCTCGGCGGTCGTCGGTCTTCTGCTGGGTTATCGTGCGCTCTCGATACAGATGCCGGTCGCGCTCCCGGTCGGAGAAATCGGCAAACAATGTGTCGCCGCCGGGGTGATGGGTGTGCTCGTCTACGCCGGCCAGTCGGTGTTGGGCACGGGCGAGGTGACGGCACTCGTCCTCGTGCCGGTCGGCGGCGCGGCCTACTTCGCGGTGCTCTCCGTGCTTTCGACGCGATTCCGGTCGGTCGTTCGGGACAACCTTCCTACCGGCGTGCTTCCGTAGCCGAAACTCCGAACCTTCAAACGAGTAGCCCGCCCACCATCGGCGATGGCGGAGCCCGAGGTCTCGCTGCCCGATCCGCTCCAGCAGGGCGATGGCCCGTTGGTGTCGGTCGTCGTGCCGACCTACGACGACAGCGAGTATCTCAGCCCGGCGCTCGAATCCATCGCCGCCCAGACCCACGGCAACATCGAACTCGTCGTCGTCGATAGCTCCGGCGTGCCGTGGCTCCGCGACCTCGCCACCTGCGTCGATGGCTTCACCTACCTCTTTCAGGAGCCACAGGGCCTCGCCGCGGCGCGCAACCGTGGTCTCGACGCCGCAACCGGCGAACTGGTCGCCTTCCTCGACGCCGACGACCGCTGGCTCCCCGAGAAGCTCGAACGACAACTCGCAGCCATCACGGCCGGCGCGGATGTCGTGTATTCGGACGTCTATCTCGTCGAGGATGAGGAAAAACGTCGCCAGTCCGCACTGCCCGTCGAAAATCCCGAAACCCATCACATCGACTTCCTCTACGAGGGTGGCGTACCGATGCCGACCGTGCTCGCTCGTCGGGAATGCTTCCGGGCCGAGCGCTTCGACGAGCACCTGCCGGTGGCCGAGGAC
The DNA here is from genome assembly GCF_051195015.1 of Halococcus sp. AFM35. Lineage (NCBI taxonomy): Archaea > Methanobacteriati > Methanobacteriota > Halobacteria > Halobacteriales > Halococcaceae > Halococcus > Halococcus sp. AFM35. Next base: position 111,462 of record NZ_JBNTJU010000004.1, on the reverse strand, counting down.
CGCCATCTCTGGGCGCGGTTGTTCGCCCGCTACCGACCCGCCCGCGTGGCCGCACCGCTCGCGTGCTATACCCGTCGGGAGGGGTCGCTGAGTTCCGACCTCGAACTGATGTACGAGACCGAGCTGAGGGTGATTGCGAACCTCGCCGACCGACTGCCCGCTGTCGCGGCCCACCGCGACGCGCTCGAACGAAAGGCACAGTACAAGTACGGCAAGCGGCTGCTGCGGGCCGGCAACCACAGGAATGCGCGGCGCGAACTCCGCCGGGCGGTCGCGGCCGGCGAGCGCGACCCGCGTGCGCTCGCGTTGCTCGTGCTCGCGCACGCACCGACCGGCCACGCGCGACTGCTGGAACTGCTCGAATGGCTGCAAGAGTACCGTCGATAGCCCATTCGGATGAGACCGTCCATGGGGGAGTAGCCAACCGCTTCAAAGAAAGACCGCGATGGGGGGCCTTAGGCTTCGCTGGCGACGTCGTCTTGGTCGACTTGCTCGCCGTCGACGTAGACCTGGATGTCAGCTCCAGAGGAACTGAAGCTGGTGATGTCGCCGCTGTAGTCGTTGGAGTCGGCGGAGATACCGACCACGCCGGTCTTGGTATCGCCGCTGATCACGTCGTTACCGTTGGTATTGGCGTAGTTGGCGTTGCTGGGTGCCAGCGCGGTCGAGCTCGTCGTGAACTCGTAGCTGGCCGCATCGCCGGTCCCAACGATGGTGATCATGTTGTCCTGCTCGTTGTCAGGATCGACCTCGCGGCCGTTGACGTAGACGTTCGCGTCGCCGTCGACTTCGAGACTGTCGATGACGCCGTTGAAGCCGTAGGCGTCCTTCGAGATGCCGACCTGACCATTGCCGGTCGTCCGCCAGACCTCGTCGTTGGCGTTGAGGTTGGCGTTGTTGGCCGTGACTTTCTGAATTCGCTCGTTACCGTTGGTCGCCGCGAAGTCGTAGCTGGCGACGTCGCCCGTCCCAGCGATCTCGATGACGTTGTCCCGCATGGCATCGATCTTGTCATCGCTCACCCGTTCACCGTTGAGGTAGACCTCGGCGTCACCACTGACCTTGATGGTCTCCAGCGTTCCGGAGAACGTGTAGCTGTCGGCGCTGATGCCGACTTCACCGTTAGCGACGTAGCCACGACGGATGTCGTCGTCGGTGTTGATGTTCGCGTCGTTGGCCGTGGACTTGCTGAGGTCGTCGGTCACCGAGAAGGTGTACTCCGAACGGTCGCCCTGACCGACGATTGTCACGGTGTTTTTGCCGTCCGCTCCACCCGCTTGCTGTGGATTGACCTCGTAGCCGTAGGGAACCGTTCCCCGGTCTTGCTCTTCGGGTGCCCACGTCGCGGTGAAGATCGTCTCGTTGAACTCACCCTCCGGAAGCGGCGACAGCGACGTGCTGCCGTTGTTCTCGAACGTTTCCGGGCCGTACTGTTCGACTTCTGCCGTGTCGCCGTCGAGACCGACCGTCGAGAACTGATAGCGTATGTAGTTCTCTCGCGCTTCCCGGAGGCTTTTGAATGGCTCCGTGCTCTCGCCGGAGTAACTGATATCGGTACCCGACACGGAGATGTCACGGGCGTAAAAGCCCGGCTGGACGGCCGCGCCGTCGGTCACGTATCGCAGCGATATCAGCACTTCCTGCCCCGAGTATTTCGAGAGGTCGAACTCCTCGGTGACCCAGCCGTTGCTCTCGTTGGTGAACCCGGGCAGGTTCTTCTTGACGGTGCTGTCGACCGCCGGACTGGCGGTGTAGCTCGACGTGTTCCCGTTTTCGAGGCTTGCCCACGTCTCGCCGCCGTCGGTCGAGACCTGCACAAACGCATAGTCCCAGCCCGATTCGATGTCGTAGTAGGTATCGAATTCGAGCGTCGGCGAGTCCGTGTTCGTGAGGTTGGCCTCGAAGATGGCGCTGTTGTCGAGGTTGTTACCCTTCGTGCTCCAGAGCACCTGCTCGTCGGAGCCGTCGGTCGGGTCCTCGGTCGTCACCCACGGCGTTCCGGGAAAGTCGATGCCCGAGGCGTTGAGCGACTCCGGCGTATCACCGGTACCGAGCGGGTTGTAGGCGTTCCCGTAGGCCGCCGTGACGTTCCGGCTGGTGTAGGGAACCGATTTGCTCGTGTCCACGTCGAGGTCGACGTCCTCTATCTGATACTTGGCCTTCGTGTCACGTCCGTCGGCCAGCAGCGCCGCCGAGAAGTCCTGATAGGTGTCGTAGAAGTTCCGGTCGGCGTTCGATTCGTCGAGGGCGTTGCGCACGCTCTCGATGCCGTTTGCGTCGTCGCTGAAGACGCTCTTGGTGAACTCCTCGCCGAACTGCTGGCGGCCGTACATCTGGAAGAGCGCTGCCGCACCGTAGTCGGCCAGTCCCGTTATCGGCCCGACGGTATCGACTTGGTCGTTCCATTCGATGAGCGAGTTCGAGGGATAGTTCTCGTAGGTACTGATATGGCTTTCAGGGGTACCGTAGCCGACGAGTTTCTCGGTCAAATCGGAGAGACCCTCGTTTATCCAACTCGTCTCGTCGGGGTCGGCGTAGCTGTGGAGCAAGTGCTGGTATTCGTGGGCGAGGGTACCCTCGATGCCGTACTTTTCGGTGGAGCCACCCTCACGCCACGGGTCGCTCGGCGTACCGAGTCGCTCGTCCCAGTCGGACGCATCGACCAGAATCGTGTTGCGGTCGGTGTACTGCCCGATGGTCGGCGAGAACAGCCCGGCCACGTAGGTCGGATAGTCCGAGTCGTAGTAGTTCTGGTCGCGAATGTTGTCGACCAGCAGCACGGTTCTGCTCTTGTTGTCGGCCGATTTGTAGTAATCGTCGGGGAGCACTCCCTCCTTACCGTCCGGCCCGTACAGCGGCGAGTCGGTACCGTTCTGGGGGACGGGTTTGCGCCAGAGTTCGGTCTCCTTCGGATAGATGTTGTTGCTGTACTCGTCGGCGAGATACAGCAGTTGGTTCTCGCTTATCGAGATGGATGCGTTCTCGTCGCTTCGGTCATCACCCGGGAACGAGAGGTCCTGTGCGACCCATATTTCGATGTTCGGGCCGACCACCCGAAGCCGGTAGTCCTTGAAGTAGACGCTCGAATTGTTGTAGGGACCGCTCCGGCCGGCGTAGTCCGAGGAGGGCCATTGCCGGACCGGACCGCGCGGTTCGTACACCGGGTCCCCCGCGCGCTTCGGGTCGCCGGCCGCCTTCCGCGTCGCCTGTGCGCCGTAGGCCCCGCTGGCGGCGACGTCTGGCACCTCTGAGGAAGTTATCGTCTCGTTTTTGAGCTGGTTCGGCGGCACGTCGACCGGATACGGCGGTTCACCCGCCCGCTGGCTCGCGGGGCGTGGAGCCTCGGCGGTCCGGTCGTCGGTCGCGTTCGTTGCGTTCGCTTGCTGTAGCGGTGATGTATCCTGCACCGAATCGGTCGGCGCGGCGGCCGCCGCGCCGACGCCCACCACCGCAACGGACAGCACCATCAACGCTACGAGAATCAGTGTTTTTCGTTGCATTCAACCACGGTGATAGACCGCGAAGGTTACCCACATAAATATTTCCCATAGTCATGGGTACACATCACTAGCGAGCGGTGACGGTCGATACGCTCTCGACGGCTTCGACGGTGCTATCGCCGCAGTGCCTCGCGCTCGCCGAGGAACACGTCGAGTTCGCGCTCGGTGGGCAGGCCCTCGACGTCGCCGGTCACCGTCGTGGCGAACGCACCGACGGCGTTGGCCCGCCTCGTGGCCTCGACCGCTCCCGCACCACGAAGCCGACCGTCGAGGAAACCGGCAGCGAATCCATCGCCCGCACCGATGGGGTCGACGACGCGCTCGACCTCGTAGCCGGGAACGTGAGTCCGCTCGCCGTCGTCGACAAGCGCACCCTCCGCACCGAGTTTGACGACCGCGACGGCGGCCCCGCGTGCGCGACACGCCGCGGCGATATCCTCGGGCGCGTCGGCGTCGAACAGCGCCCGGCCCTCCTCGATTCCGGGGAAGACGATGTCGCTCCCCTCGACGAGTGCGAGCAGCGTTCGGCGCATCTCCCCTTCGCTCTCCCAGAGTTTGTGGCGGATGTTCGGGTCGAACGACACAGTCGTATCGGCTTCGTGTGCGCGCTCGATGGCCGCAAACGTGCTCTCCCGGCAGGACTCGCTCAGCGCGGGCGTGATACCTGTGAGATGGAGATATTCGGCCTCCGCGATGGCATCGTCGGGAAGGTCGGCGGGCGTCATCGTGTTCGCGGCCGAGCCGTGTCGATGGTAGTAGACCGAGCTCTCGCCGAGCGCGCGCCGTTCTTTGAACATCACACCCGTCGGTGCGCTCTCGATGACTTCCACCGTCGAGGTATCGACGCCCTCGCCACGGACGAAGGAGTTGATATACTCGCCATGAGGGTCCGCGCCGAGTTTGCTGTGCCAGCCCACGTCGTGGTCGAGCCGCGAGAGGGCGATGGCGACGTTGCTCTCGGCACCGCCGAGGCTCTTTTTATACGTCTGCTGGTGTTTCATCGGTCCCGACTGCTCGGGCGTGAACAGCACCATCGTTTCGCCGAGCGTGAGCACGTCCGGCGTCATGGGTTCCGGTCCCGAAACTCGTCTCGAAGCGTCGCCATCGTGGTCATGGTTGCCACCTCGAACCGGAAGACCGTCGTGGTTTCGGTTGGTCGTGGAACCTGCCAATGAAGGCCGAACGCTAAAACACCGGACCGTCCTCCGTATCGTCACTCACCCTCTTGGGATGGACATGAAAGCGAGCACGAGTGATGCCGACCCCTCGGAGACCGAAGTCGCCTTTGACGTGCTCGCGGACGAGCACACACAGCGGATTCTCGCCGCCGCCAGCCGGAAACCCGTGTCCGCACAGGAATTGGCCGACGACTGTGGAGTTTCGCCCCCGACGGTCTATCGCCGCGTCGACGAACTCACCGCCGTCGGTTTTCTCGACGCCGAGATGCAGCCAACCGAGGACGGCAACCATTACCGAACGTTCGAGACGAACGTCGAACGCATCCGCATCGTCATCGCCGAAGGCTCCATCCACACCGACGTCAAGCACGGCGGCGACATCGTCGACCGCTTCGGCAATCTCTGGCATGACCTCGAACTCGACCTGCACGGCTAACCTACCGCTATCGTTTTCACCGAGCGGGCCGCCACCGTGATATGGCGAACTCGCCGGAGTTCGTGGGCTTCGTTGCCCTCAGTGTCGTCGTGTTGCTGGCAGGTGGCGCGCTGACGACCATCGGGTTGCTCGCCTACTGGCGCAAGCGGACACGGTCGCTGCTGGCTGCCGTTGTCGGGTTTGCGCTTATCACGTCAGGAGTTCTCGTCGAATCCATCTATGAAATCGGCATCAAACGCCCGTTTTTCCTCACCGGAATCGAGATACTCCGGCTGCAACTAATCGAGCTGACGTTCGTCATCGTCGGTATCGGTACACTCCTGTATTCGCTCGTCCGGTATTGATGGGAGAGTCTGCCGGTCGTGAAACCGTCCACGGGTGCCCGGTCAGATACCGGGCGGGACGCCGATGAGTGCGAACGAACTGACGCCGAGCAGCGCCAGCACGTACAGGATGACGAAATCGATTCCCCACGTGAGCACCGAAATCCCGGTCGCGCGGACGAGCGTTCCGGGATAGCGCAGGTCGATGACCACGACGTACGCGACGAGCGCGAGTATCGGCCCGACGAACGGAACGAGCGCGAACGACGTTCCGCTGGTGACGTACGTGATGCCGACCCACACCAGCGACGCGATGAGCGCCGTGACGAACGAGTGGACGATACCCGATTCGTCGAGCAGCGTGCTGGTCGCAACGTACGTCGCCACGGTGCCGACGATGAGGCTTGCGATGAACGTCACCACCGCTTGGCCGAGGGTCGTCCCCAGTTGTGCTAGTATCACGCTCTCGTCAGCTGCTGTTTCCGCCCGACATGTTGCCGCCGGTGGTATTGCCAGTCATGTTGCCGTCGCCGGTCATGTTCCCGCCGGTGGCGTTGGCGGAGCCGTTCTCGCCGGTGAAGGTCTGCACGCCGCTCGATTCGGCCTGTGCGCTCGCCCAGATGTCGTAGCTTGTAACGTCGTTGATGAACACGGTCGGTTCGGTGTTGTCGAAGACGATGTCCCCGCTCCAACGCTCGTTCGTCCCGAGGTCGTCTATCGACTCCTGCTCGGCGATTGACGTCGAGTAAGCGTTCAAGACCTGGTCGTTAGAATCACGCAACCGGGCGTTGACCGTGAGGTTGGTCAGTGGTGCACCGCTTTCGTTGACGACGGTGAAACGAACTCCGAAGGCGTCGGGTGTTCTGAACAGCGACGACTTCGTTACTCGTGCTTCCTGTCCGCCCTTCTCTTCGAGGACGTTCGCGTCGATATCGAACCAGCCGGGGTTGCGGCTGTTGTTTCCCTCGGCGTTGATCGACTCATCGCCTGCGTCAGTGTCGTTCTGTCCGTCACCTGCTCCACTCGATTCGCCACCGAGACAGCCGGCCATCGCCAGACCGACCGCCGTTGCGCCGACTGCGCCCGTCGACCTGATGAACTTTCGTCGTTCCATTGCAATCGTCGCTGGGAGCGCGACGGTATTCAACGCCCGAGAGCGGCTTCAGGTCGTGAAAACGCCCACAACAATTGCCGCCTGTTCGGCGGACGGCCCCGACCGACTGGCTCGAACCAGGAGTAGTTTGACCGACAGCGTATTGTGCCGGTCGGCAAAACGGGAAGTATGAGCGACGAAACGACCCCCGATACCGCCAGCGCCGACCCGCTCGACCTCGGCGGCGTCATCCCGCCGACGGTGACCGCCTTTCACGACGACGAATCGGTCGATTACGAGACGACGGCCGCACACGCACGATACGTCGTCGACCGCGGGGTCCACGGCGTCTTTCCGCTCGGCACGAACGGCGAGTTCGCCCTGCTCGATGCCGACGAACAGGAGGGTGTCGTCGAGGCGGTCGTCGACGAGGTCGGCGGCGAGGTGCCGGTCATCGCGGGCGTCGGCGCGCCGAGCACCCACCACACCGTCGCACGCGCCGAACGTGCCGCGAATGCCGGCGCGGACGGTCTCGTGGTCGTCACACCGTACTACTACCCCGTCGACGAAACGGGCGTGGTCGAACACTACCGCCGGGTCGCCGATAGCGTCGACCTACCCATCTACGTCTACCACATCCCGCCGAGAACGGGCAACGCGCTCACCCACGAGACGCTCGACCACCTCACGGACATCGACGCCATCGCCGGCGTCAAGGATTCGAGCAAGGACGTGCCGTGGCTCGCTCGCGCCATCGACGAGCACCCCGAACTCGTCTTCCTCGCCGGGTCGGACTCGCTCCAGTTCCCCGGCCGGCGTGTGGGCTGTACCGGCGGCGTGAGCGCGGTGGCGAACGCCCTGCCCGAACTGCTCGTCGACCTTCACGAGTCGTATACGGCGGACGATATCGAGCACGCCCGCGAATGCCAGAGCAGCCTCTATCGCGTGCGCGAGGCGTTCAAGGGCGGTCCCTATCTGGCCGGCGTGAAGGCCGCACTCTCGCTGCGCGGGTTCGACGCCGGACCGCTGCGCAGTCCGCTGCGGCGGATGGACGACGGGGAAAAATCGCAGCTCGAAGCCACCCTCGGCGAGGAGGGGCTGCTCTGAATCGGGGCGGCCAAACACGCTTATACGCCCCGACTCTCCCATCCGATATGGACCGCTATGACCTCCTCTACGACCTCTATGACTCCTTCGACACCGACAGTTTGCGAGACCACCAGCGGTTCGTCGACGTCTTTCCGCCGGTGGACTCGCGCGTCGCGCTCGAAGAGTATCAGGAGATCGACGCCGAACTCGAAAGTCGGAAGGGGGAGATTCGAGAGTCGTTCGCGTACGGCGAAACCCTCTGCGAAGTCGCCGCCCACGCGACCCGTGAGGAGGCCTTTACGGCGCTCGACCTGCTGACCAAACACGGCCGTGGGGTGAACGCCCTCGTGCTCGACGTCGACGAGACGCTGCGTTCGGCGGGCGGGACCGACAACGAGATTCCCCGCGAGACCCTACACTACCTGACCGAACTCCACGAGAACGGGCTACCGCTGGTCATCTGTACCGGTCAGACCTTGGAAAACGTGAAGGGGTTCGCCATTCAGGGACTCGGCAGCGAACTCGTCCACTCTAGTACTGTGAGCATCGTCTACGAGGCCGGCACCGGCGTGTTCACGCCCGGCCACGGGACGGACACGAAAAAGCTGCTGTACGAGCGCCTCGACGAGCGAATGCAGGAGGTGTTCTACGGGGTGCGCTCGCGCGTGCTCCCCGAAGCCCCCGATGAGATTCGGGAGGGCTGTCACCTACAGGGCAACGAGTTCAACGTCACCCTGAAGCCGAACGCCGAGACCGGCAGCCCGAAAGCGGCGGCAATCATCGACCACGCGCTGTGCTATCTCATCGACCTGCTCGGGACGGTCATCGCCGAAGGGACCGACAGCGAGCACGGCAGCGAGTGGGCACGGGCCTTCTATGCCGCAGCGGACCCCGAAATCCGTGGCGTGCTCGAACACCGCGACCGACTTCCCGAACGCGACCCCGAAGAAGTGCCGACGGCGCTCTCGGACGTCTTCGAGCGCATCGACGTCGCCTACTACGAGGCCGACGCCGCCGAAGTGGGAAGTTTGGAGCTGAACAAGGTCGTCGGCGTCGAGGCGGCCTTCGAGGTGCTCGGAATCGAGGACCCGTTCGCGCTCGTGATGGGCGATTCGAAATCCGACCTGCGCGTGATGGAGTGGGTCGCCGACGGAAGGGGCATCGCCGCCGCGCCAGAACACGCCTCGCGGGCGGTGCTCGACCACGTGATTCGAACCGACGAACTCGTCTTCGACCGTGGCGAGGCGGCTGCAATCCTGCGCATCGTCTACGCGCTCAACCGGTTGGCGACGCTCGGCTGACCGCCGGTGAGTATACTCACGGCGAAGATGACCGCCGCGTCCATCAGAACCGCCACCGTGTCGAGTCGGAGCGGGTACACGGACCCCCGACTTCCGTCCGGAACGAATAACGGCTCGGCTCGTGAATACCAGCGTGTTCGAGAGCGCGACCCCGAAACCGTTCGGCGGACGGGACAGCCGAGACATCTGTTTCGTATCGCCAACGGAGCGAGAGTGTAACTCCCCTTGAGAGTTTACTACGGTAATCAAAACTTTAAATAGAACCGGCTGGCCACGCAACGAGGTGTCGCTTCTCACTGTCCCGCTGCAACTCGGCGGGCCCGGTCCGCTCGTATCGTTCGTCGTCGGCGTCGCGGTCGTCGTTCTCCTGCTCGTCCGCTTCGACTTTCCGGCGTTCATCGCGCTCGTCGTCGCCGCGCTGACGGTCGGCATCGTCACGCCTGCCGTCCCGCTGAGTGAGGTGCCGACGCAGGTGGCGACGGCCTTCGGCGACGGGATGAGGGGTATCGGCATCCCCATCCTGATGGCCGCAGTCATCGGCAAGACGATGATGGAAAGCGGCGCGGCGGTCCGCATCGTCCGTGGATTCAGCTCGCTCACGGGCGAGGACAACAACTACTGGGCGTTGTTCGGCAGCGGCTACGTGCTCTCCATCCCCGTGTTCTTCGACAACGTGTTCTACCTGCTCGCGCCGCTGGCGCGCTCGATGCGCGCCCGCGTCGGCAAGAACTATACCTTGTTTATCGTCGTCATCGGTGCCAGCGCGGCCACCACGCACGGGTTCGTCCCGCCGACGCCCGGCCCGCTCGCGGTGGCCAGCGAACTCGGTATCAACCTCGGCATCATGACCGTCGTCGGCATCGCCGTCGCGATTCCCACGGCGCTCGTCTCCGGAGTCGCCTATGGGAAATGGGTCAACCGCCGGCTCGACATCCCGCTGCGCGATTCCGTCGACAGCTCCGGCGAGGAGCTGGAGGAGATGGCCCAGCGCTCGACCGACGAGCTGCCCGGACTGGTCGAATCCTTGCTGCCCATCGTCCTCGCAATCGTCCTCGTCTCCTCCGGTACCATCGTCAGCACGCTCTTCGGCGGCGGAACGCTCGCCGCCATCACGGGCTTCGTCGGCGACTCGAACGTCGCCCTCACGATTGCTGCCCTCGCCGCCGCGTTCACCTATTTCCGAGTGCGGGACATCGACCGCGAGACGTGGTCCGACGAGTTGACGGGAGCGCTCAGGACGGGTGGCAACATCGCCGCCATCACTGCCGCTGGCGGCGCTTTCGGCGCGTTGCTCGCCGCGGCGGGTGTCGGCGATTACATCGCCAACGTGCTCTCCGGCATCGGTCTCGGGCTGATCGTCACGTCATGGGTCATCGCCGCCGCGGTGCGCATCGCACAGGGGTCGGCAACGGTGGCGCTGCTCACCACGGCGGGCATCGTCGCACCGCTGCTCGGTCAATTGAGCGTGCATCCGGTCTACGTCGCAATGGCCATCGGTGCCGGCGGGACGACGACCTCGTGGTACAACGACAGCGGCTTCTGGCTGGTCAAGGAAATCGGCGGGCTGACGCAGGCCGAGACCCTGAAAACGTGGACCGTTCTCACGACGCTCATCGCGATCACGGGACTGATTTCGGTGCTCGTGCTCTCGTCGATATTCCCGCTGGCCTGATCGAGACCGTTGTACTTGCGTGGCGAAGTCGGAATGTCCCATTTTATTAGCTCGCGAGTAAATTCCCACGTATGGGTATCGACTACGCGGACTTACACGACCCGAACGCCGAGTACACGATGCGGGACCTTTCCTCTGGTACGATGGGCGTGCGGGCCAAACGCGGTGGCGGACGCGATGTCGAAATCACGGACGTGCAGACGACGATGGTCGACGGCAATTTCCCGTGGACGCTCGTCCGGGTCTATACCGACGCCGGCATCGTCGGTACGGGAGAAGCCTACTGGGGCGCTGGCGTGCCCGAAATCATCGCCCGAATGAAACCGTTCGTCGTCGGCGAGAACCCCCTCGACATCGACCGATTGTTCGAGCATCTGGTGCAGAAGATGTCCGGCGAGGGGTCGATAGCGGGCACCGTCGTCACAGCAATTTCGGGCATCGAAATCGCGCTGCACGACCTCGCGGGCAAGATTTTGGAACTCCCGGCCTACCAACTGCTGGGCGGGAAGTACCGCGATTCCGTGCGCGTCTACTGTGACTGCCATGCGGGCGAGGAGGAAGACCCCGAGGCCAACGCCGACGAGGCCGAGCGCGTCGTCGAAGAATTGGGATACGATGCGCTCAAATTCGACCTCGACGTGCCCTCGGGCCACGAGAAGGACAAGGCCAATCGCCACCTCCGCAACGGCGAAATCGAACACAAAGCCGACATCGTCGAGACGGTGACCGAACGTCTCGATGGCCGGGCCGACGCGGCCTTCGACTGCCACTGGGCCTTCAGTGGTGGCAGCGCCAAACGCATCGCGCGCGCGGTCGAGGACTTCGACGTCTGGTGGCTCGAAGACCCCGTGCCGCCCGAGAACCACGACGTCCAGCGCGAGATCACCCGGAGCACGACCACGCCAATCGCCGCCGGCGAGAACGTCTATCGCAAACACGGCTACCGCCGCCTCCTCGAAGAGCAGGCCGTCGACGTCGTCGCGCCGGACCTCCCGAAGATGGGTGGGATGCGCGAGACCAGAAAGGTCGCGGACATGGCCGACAGCTACTACGTGCCGGTGGCGATGCACAACGTCGCCTCCCCCGTGGGAACGATGGCGAGCGCCCACGTCGGCGCGGCCATCCCCAACTCGCTGGCCGTCGAGTACCACTCCTATCAACTGGGCTGGTGGGAGGACCTCGTGGAGGAGTCGGTCATCGCCGAGGGCGCAATCGAGATTCCTGAGAAACCGGGCCTTGGGCTGACGCTCGATATGGATACCGTCGCCGAGCACATGGTCGACGGCGAGGAGCTGTTCGACTGAGCGAAGCGAAGTCGAGCCAGCAAATCTTCGATTCACGACGTTCGGCTGAGCGATGCGAAGCGGCGCGTCCACGAGCCGGCGGGTGTCTGCATCGAATCAAGTTCGAGAATCGAACGAATCCATTTCTCGCGCGGTTGGAGGTACAACATATACACGCATTCGAGTAAAGTCACGAAAGTTTTTTACTGTCGAACATCGATGCCTGTACGAGACACGATGACAAATCGAGAGTCGGCATACACACGGCGGCAATACATCAAGGGCACAGGAGCGGCGAGCGCCGCCGTCATGGCGGGTCTCGCTGGCTGTACGGGCGGTGGAGGCGGTGGTGGAAACGGGAGTGGCAACGGTAGCGGCGGCAACGGCAGCGGTGGTGGCGGGAGTGGCTCCGGACAGGCGCTCGAAGTCCTCCACGCATGGACCGGCGGCGACGGCAAGGCGGCCATCAACGCCTTGACGAAGAACTTCAAGAACAAGTACCCGGATATGAAGACTGATTTCCGTCCCATCGGCGGCGGCGGGAACACCAACCTCAACACCGTCGTTGCGAAACGTCTCGGCAACAACAACCCGCCGAGTTCCTTCGCCGGGTGGCCCGGCCAGAATCTCACCCAATACGAGGGTGTCCTCGGCGATGCCAGCGAGGCGTGGAACAACTACCAGGACAAACACTATGAGGAGGTCGTCAAGGCGTGCAAGTACGACGGGAACTTCGCGGCGGTGCCAATCGGCTCACACCGCCTCAACGACCTCTTCTTCAACAAGAACGTCCTCAGCGAGGCGGGCGTCAACCCCGATAACATCTCGGACTTTCAGGGACTGCTCTCGGCGCTGAAGACGGTCCAGCAGAACACGGACAAGGTGCCGATGACCCAAGCGATGAAGCTCCCGTTCAGCACGCTTCAGCTGTTCGGTACGGTGATGCTCGGCACGCAGGGCTACCAGGCCTACATGAACTTCACGCAGGGCAAGGGTGAGAAGAAAACGGTCGTCGCCGCGCTCGAATCCACCAAGCAAATCCTCGCGAACTACATCAACGACGACGCCTCCTCGACCGCGCTCACGGGGTCGCTCAACAACATCATGAACGGCAACGCCGCGTTCATCCATCAGGGCAACTGGGCCGCCGGCGCGTTCAAGAACAAGCAGGGATTCGAGTATGGAAAAGACTGGGAGCACATCACGTTCCCTGGGACCGAAGGGATGTACACCCTCCACATGGACTCGTTCATCAAACCTGCCAACAATCCCACGCCCGAAAAGACCACGAAGTGGCTCTCCTACGCCGGCACCAAGGAGGCCCAAGTCGCGTTCAACACCCGGAAAGGCTCGATTCCCACCCGGAAGGACGCGACCGCGAAGGAGTTCGGGCCGTATCTCTCGAACACCATCGAGGACTTCCAGAACGCAAAGCAAAAACCCCCAACCATCGCCCACGGACTCGCGGTGCCGGCACAGACCCTGACCAACCTCAAGGGCGTCATCAACAACAACTTCACCGGCCCGTACAACGTCGAAGCGACCGCCGACGCGATGCTCAAGACCATCAGCGACGGACAGGCCTGATTCGAGCGACGCATGTCGGTTCTTCGCTCACTCGCGCGAACGCTCCGTGGGACGGGTGCGGACGACGAGCACCCTGACGACGGGCGCGCCGCGACCGACGGCGGGACGACCGTGAGCGGCCGGACACGCTCCGACACCACGCGGTCGACGCTCTCTCGGTACTGGCGGAGTGATTTCGTCCGGTCGATGCCGTACTGGCTGATTCCCTTCGCGGTGGTCGGTCTGTTCGTCTACGGCGCAATCGGCTGGAACTTCGTCATTTCGCTGACCGACTACTCGGGGTTCGGCAGCGCGGAGTACACGGACCTCGACTTCGGGAACTACATCGAGGCGTTCACGTCCTCGGCGGTCATCACCGCCGGCCGAAACACCCTCGTCCTCCTGGTCGTGTTCACGCTCGTCTGTCTCGCCGTCGGACTCGGTGTCGCCATCTTGCTCGACCGGCAGGTCCGCTTCGAGAGCACGCTGCGGACCATCTACCTGCTGCCGATGAGCCTCTCGTTCATCGTCACGGGGCAGTTCTGGCTCTGGATGTACAACGTGAACAACGGCATCGTCAACTCCTTCGTCGGGCTGTTCGGGCTGGGACCGTTCAACTGGCTCGGCAACCCCGACCTCGTCCTCGGAGCGGTGATATTCGCGCTGATGTGGCAGTTCAGCGGCTACTGCATGGTGGTCTACCTCGCCGCGCTACGAGGGATTCCGGATTCACACTTCGAGGCCGCACGCGTCGATGGGGCCAGCACGTGGCGGATGTACCGGCGGGTCATCGTCCCGCAGCTCAAACCCGCCACCATCAGCGCGACCGTCGTGGTGATGCTGTTCGCGCTCAAGGCGTTCTCCTTTCTCTACGCGCTGTTCGGCGGCTATCGACCGGCGAAAGGCGCGGACATCCTTGCGACACTGATGGTCCGGCAGGCGTTCCAGTTGCAGGAGTGGGCGTACTCATCGGCCATCGCCATCATCCTGTTCGCGATGGCACTCGGCGTCATCGCGCCGTATCTCTACTACCAGTACCGGAGTGAGAACCTATGACGGCTGCCGAGGACACCCCGACCGACGCCCAAGAGGGTCGTTCGTTCGGCGTCGACCCGTGGCGCATCGCGCTGTACGTGGCGCTTGCGCTCCTGCTCGTCTTCTACCTGCTCCCGATAGAGACCGGTCTCGTCACGTCGATCAAGACGGCGGCGGGCGTCGTCGAGAGCCTCCCCTACTTCCCGCCCGGTATCGAGAGCGTCACACTCGGGAACTGGTCGAGGGCGTTCGGCCTGCTCCAGCGTGGCATCGTCAACAGCCTGCTGTTCACGGTTCCGGCGACGATTCTGTGTGCCATCCTGGGGAGCGCCGCCGCCTACGGGCTGACGCTGGTCGATTGGCGCGGACAGATCGGCGTCCTGTTACTGTTCATCGCGGGCATCTTCATCCCGTATCAGGCCGTCATCGTCCCGCTGTCGCGGTTCTGGTCGAACTACCTCAACTTGGAGAGCACGCTCTCGTTCCTGTGGGCGTTGCCGATTCTCCAGCCACACTGGGGCGACCTGCTGGAGTTGCTGATTACCCACGTCGCCTACGGCATCCCGATCATCACGCTGCTGTTCCGCACCCACTACCAGAACATCTCGACCGAGATGCTCGAAGCCGCCCGGCTCGACGGCGCGAGCGTCACGAAGGTCTACACGCGCATCGTGCTGCCGCTGTCGCGGCCGATGTTCGTCGTGGTGTTGATCTTCCAGTTCACCCAGATATGGAACGAGTTCCTCTTCGCGCTGACGCTCGTCTCCAGTGCGAGCAGTCCAGCCGCGCCGGTGACCCTGATTCTCTCGGGCATCGGGGCGGCCCAGACGGGGGTCGACTTCCCGCTCCGGATGGCCGCGGCCTTTATCGCCGCCATCCCGACGATACTGGTCTACGTGCTGTTCGCCGACGAGTTCGCCGAGGGGGTGCGGGCATGACACACGCTGTTCGAATCGATTCGGAGAATACTGCTACACTCAAACGGGACGACCCAATCATGACCGAAGGTACACATCGACTGGAAGCGTTCACACAATGGAGGCGAGATGGATGGCCGAACTAACCCTCGACCGGGTGACCAAGCGATTCGGCGACGGCGACATCGTCGCGGTCGAGGAGGCGTCGCTCGACGTTGCCGACGGTGAGTTTCTGGTGCTCGTCGGTCCCTCGGGGTGTGGAAAATCGACCACGCTCCGGATGGTCGCCGGTCTCGAAACGGTCACCGAAGGCGACATCGCTCTCGGCGACCGAATCATCAACGACGAACAGCCCAAAGAGCGCGACATCGCCATGGTGTTCCAGTCCTACGCGCTGTATCCCCACATGACTGCTCGGGAGAACATGAGTTTCGGGCTGGAGGAATCAACAGGGTTATCGGACGACGACATCGCAGAGCGCGTCGAGGACGCCGCAGCGACGATGGGCATTTCGGACCTGCTCGACCGAAAACCCGGCGAACTGTCCGGTGGTCAGCAACAGCGGGTCGCGCTCGGCCGCGCCATCGTCCGCGACCCCGAGGTCTTCCTGCTCGACGAACCGCTTTCCAATCTCGACGCGAAACTGCGCTCGTCGATGCGCACGGAACTCCAGCGCCTGCAGGAGGAGTTGGACGTGACGACCGTCTATGTGACCCACGACCAGACCGAGGCGATGACGATGGGCGACCGCATCGCCATCCTCGACGACGGTCGCCTCCAGCAGGTCGGCACCCCCCTCGAATGCTACCACGCACCCGCAAACCGATTCGTCGCGGGGTTCATCGGCGAGCCGTCGATGAACTTCTTCGAGACCGACGTCGAGGACGGCCGCTTGGTCGGCGATGAGATGGTGTACCCGCTCACCGAGGAGACGCGCGAGGCAATCGGCGACGCGTCCCGCGTGACCCTCGGCGTGCGCCCCGAGGACATCGAACTCGTCGAGGAGCGTGAGACCGACCACGACTTTCAAACCGTGGTCGACGTGGTCGAGCCGGTCGGCAGCGGCAACAACGTCTACCTCGCCTTCGAGGAGAGCGAGGACGAGCCGGCCGAACTCGACGTGGAGGAGTCACGGACGTTCGTGGCGACCATCGGCGGGCTGCGCCGCGTCGAGGCTGGCCAGCCGGCGGTCGCACGGATTCCCGAGGACGCTGTCCACCTGTTCGACACCGAGACCGGCGAGGCGCTACACAACCGCAAACTCGACGATACCGAAGCGGTCGAACCGCAGTTGTAACGCGCGACGGCTGGCTTTTTGTTCGGCCGCGACGAGCATAGTGCATGGGCGAAATCACCGACTACGAACTCTTCGAAGTGCCGCCGCGCTGGCTATTCTTGCGTGTTGAGACGAGCGACGGGCGGGTCGGCTGGGGCGAACCCGTCGTCGAGGGACGGGCACGCACAGTCAGGACTGCTGTCGAGGAGCTGTTCGAGAGCCATCTTCTCAATACTGACCCCGACCCAATCGAGGACCACTGGCAGGCGATGTACCGCGGCGGGTTCTATCGCGGCGGCCCAATCTTGATGAGCGCCATCGCGGGCGTCGATCAGGCGCTCTGGGACCTCAAGGGAAAGCGCTTCGACGCTCCCGTCCACGAGCTCTTGGGAGGCCCAGTCAGAGAGCGGATACAGGTGTATAGCTGGGTCGGCGGTGACCGTCCGAGCGAGGTCGCCGAGGCGGCAAGCGAGCGCGTCGCCGCTGGGTTCGAGGCGCTCAAGATGAACGCGACCGCCGAATTTCGACGCATCGAGTCGCCGGCCGCCATTCAGTCGGTGGCCGAGCGGCTTGCCACGGTGCGTGAGGCGGTCGGTCCCGACGTGGATATCGGGGTCGACTTTCATGGACGGGTCTCGAAACCGATGGCGAAACGGCTTGCCACGGCGCTCGAACCGGACAAGCCGATGTTTATCGAAGAGCCCGTGCTGCCCGAACACGACGACCTTCTCCCCGAGGTCGCCGCCCGCACGACGACGCCGATTGCAACGGGCGAGCGCCACTACTCGCGGGCGGATTTCAAACCACTGCTCGAAGCCGGCGGCGTGGACGTGATTCAACCCGACCTCTCACACGCCGGCGGCATCACCGAAGTCAGCAAAATCGCCAGCATGGCCGAAGCCTACGACGTCGCGCTCGCGCCACACTGTCCGCTCGGACCGATTGCGCTCGCGTCGTGTCTCCAGGTCGATGCCTGCGCACACAACGCGACCATCCAGGAGCAGAGCCTCGGGATTCACTACAATCGGGGCAGTGACGTACTCGACTATCTCGCCGACCCATCGGTGTTCGAGTACGATGACGGCTTCGTCGAGATTCCCGATGGGCCGGGACTCGGCATCGACATCGACGAAGAACACGTCCGCGAGCAGTCAGGAAAAATCGACTGGCACAATCCTATCTGGCGACACGATGACGGCTCGGTTGCCGAGTGGTAACGACTCAGAGCGAAACCGTCGCATCGCTTTCGGCAGCCTCGTAAATGGCTTCGAGCGCGCGCATGTCGACCAGCCCGTGCTCGCCGTCGGGATGTGGCTCGGTTTCGGAGAGCACGCGGTCGGCGAAGTAATCGAACTCCTCGGTCATCTGGCTGCGCTGGTCGAAATCGAGGGTCGCATCGACGTCGCCGCGGCGAACCCGCAGTTTCCGTGGTTCGTCGGGGAAGAACACGGGGTCGAGTTCGAGTTCGCCCTCCGTGCCCGTGATGCGGAGATGGCTCGACTGGGCGGCGTTCTGACTCGCGGTGCACACAGTCGAGACGCCGTCGGGAAAGTCGACGCGGAAGCTCGCGCGCTCGTCGGCTACATCCGCGAACGCTTCGTGTGAGGAGTGCATCGAGGCCCCCACCGACTGGGGGTCGCGGTCGAGGACGAACCGGGCGGTGTTGAGCGGGTAGATACCCAAATCCATCACGCTCGCACCGTAGCCCGCGAGGTCGGGGTCGAGTCGCCACTGGTCGGTGTCGGGGTTCATTTCGAGCAGGCGCTGGGTCATCGCCCCGTGAATCGCCACGGGGTCGCCGATGAACCCTTCACGAACGAGTTCGCGCGCCCGACGGACCGCCGGTTCGGTGTGCATCCGGTAGGCAATCATCAGCGGCACCGATTCACAGGCTTCAACCAGTTCCTCGGCGCGCTCGACGGTCGCCTCCATCGGCTTCTCACAGAGGATTGCTTTGTCGAACTCCGCGGCGGTCGCTGCATACTCCAGATGGACGGCGTTCGGCGTGGCGATGTAGACGGCGTCGTACTCCTCACGAGCCTTCCCGTCGTGGAACCCCTCGTAGGTCAGCCCCTCCACGACGGTCTCGTGCTGGTCGGCGACCGCCATCGCACGTTCCTCGTCGCTGCTGACGAGCACCGTCGTCTCACAGAGTTCCGAGCGCTCGACGGCCGGCATCGCCTTTTCTTTCGTCCACCAGCCGAGACCGACCATCGCAATCCTGACTGTTCCCTCCTCGCCGGTCTGCCAGTCGCGGCCGGTGAATCCCTCGAAAACGTCCGATAGCTCCGTCATCGGCGATGGTTGTGGGGCCGATGGCGTGAGTGTGTCGGTGTCACGCGCCGGATGTTTGCAGTCCGTCGTAGAGGTCACGCAGTCGCCGTCCATCGCGTGCCCAGTTGTACTCCCGTTCGACCGCCCGCTTGCCGTTCTCCCCGCACTCGGTCGCACGTTCCCCGTCGGTGAGTTCGGCGAGTGCCGCACCGAGTGCCTCGCCATCGCCGGCTGGTGCGACGAAACCGCTCTCGGTGTGGTCGACGATGCGCGCGAGCGGCGCGACGTCGCTCACCACGACCGGAATACCCATCGCCATCGCCTGATAGAGCTTGTGCGGGACAGTGGTCTCGGTGTGTGGCGTCGCGGCGTGTGGCACGGCCGCGACGTCGCTTGCGGCCAGATACCGCGGCACGTCGGCGAAATCGACCCAGCCCGTAAACTGCACCTGCTCGCGGATGCCCAGCGAGCGTGCGAGCGCCTTCAGGCCCGCGACGTAGTTGTCGTTGCCCTTCCCGACGAGCAAGAGCCGTGCCGCCGGGGTGCTCTCGACGAGTTCCGCGAACCCCTCGATGAGCGTGTCGAGACCACGATGACGCGTGAAGTTACCGATGTACGATACGACGAACGCCCCGGAATCGAACGAAAGCGTGTCGGGCGGAGTGACGTCGCTGTCGAAAGCATCGCGGTCGACGGTGTTCGCAACGACTTTTACCTTCGCGGGCTCGGCACCACAGTCGCGAAGGTAGTGTGCGCGCGCCTCCTCACAGACGGTAACGGTGCGGTCGGCGCGCCGGACACCCTCGCGTTCGAGGCGTTTGAGTCGCCACGGCGCGAAGGCGACGCGCTGGACGAGGGCTGCGGGGTCGCGGCCGATTTCGCCCCAGCCACGCATCCGCTGTATCTGGCGGGCGGCCTCCGGGTAGTTCTCGTGGAGGTCGGCGACGACCGGAACATCGAATTTCTCACCGATTGCCAGCCCCGTGTTCACCAGCGGCAGGTCGTGGACGTGGATGGCGTCTATCGAATCCTCCCTGTCGAGGTCCACGACGGCGCGCTGCCACGCCGGATGGACGGCGCTCGCCACGTAGCGAAGTCCATCGGCTACGCCCGAGAGACCGGCGAACATCTCACCGGCGGGCAGGCGCTCGACGTCGATACCGTCGATACGCTCGAAGGAGGGTTCGTCGGGACCGCCGCGACAGAGCAGCGTGATGGAATGGCCGGCCGCGCCGAGCGCCGACGCCTCCTTTGCGACGCGGATGTCCGGCGGGAAGCGCTCGGGGAGGAGCATACAGACGTGCATGCCTCCCCAGAGTGCGCTCAGGGACTTAAGGCTGGGTTCACGGCACGGCCAGCGCCACCGAGACGGACACAAGAGGTTTTCACCGGACGGGTCGGAGCCGGTCCATGCCCCTCGTCAGCGCCATCCTCCCGACGTACAACCGCGCCGAATACGTCGCCGGAGCCATCGACACAGTTCTGGCACAGACTCACGACGACATCGAGGTCGTGGTCGTCGACGACGGTTCGACCGACGATACCGAAGAGCGCCTCGCGGCCTACGCCGACGACGGCCGGGTGCGCGTCAGATACAACGAGGAAAACCGCGGAATCTCGGCGAGCATGAACCGCGCGGCCGCCCTCGCCGACGGCGAGTTCGTCTGCGTGCTCAACGACGACGACCGCTGGCACGAGGAGAAGGTCGAGAGACAGCTCGCGGCCTTCGAGCGCGCGGGCGAGGAGGTCGGTATCGTCTACACCGGCGGGGTGGTCAAACAGGGCGACCGGGTGGTCCGGGTCTATCGTCCCGAGCGCCGCGGCGACATCTACCCCGACGTCATCGCCCGGTTCGGTCTCCACCCGCATTCGAGTCATATGCTGCGTGCCGAATGTTTCGGGTTGGGGGGGTTCGACCCCGACTTTCCCCGCGGTGTGGACTGGGACCACTGCATCCGACTGGCACGCGACTACGAGTTCGAGTACGTCGACGAACGCCTCGTCGAGCGCATTTTTCACACCGATAACATTTCACAAGAACTCACCCACGGCGTCGAGGTGAATGGGATGATTTGGGAGAAGTACCACGACGAAATCGAGAGATACCCCGATATCGAGCGCCGCCTCCGCGAGAAGCAGTGTCGGGCGCACGCACGGGTCGCGCTCGAACGCGGCCAGCGCCGCCGCGCCTTCGCCTACGCACGCCGCGCGATGGGCTACGAGCGCTCCGCCGAAAGCGCGTTCATCATGCTGTTCGCCCTGCTCGGCCAGCGTACACTCGCCATTGCACGCCGCGCCCGTGACGCCGCGATGAACTGGCGGGCGTCGCTGGTCGAGTAGGCGCTGTTGCTGGTCGGAGAGAAGAGTTAAAACCGATATGGCCCATCCGGAGACATGCGCTCGAACCGCTTACGACAGCTTGAAAACCCCCGGAAACGTCGATACGCCGATGTTCGAACTCGGAGTTACGGTTCTGCAGTCGGTGCAATCTGCCACATTCGCGGTCCCGAGCGATTGGACGCTTCTGGCGTTGGTCCTCATCGGATTTCTCGCCGGCATCGGCATCACCGCGCTCGGCCCGGGCGGCGTGTTCGTGACGATTGCGCTGTACGCGCTGACCGGACTCGGACCGGCGGCCGTCGCCGGCACCGCAAGCGCGACCAACATCGCAGCGGGGCTTCTCGGGAGCATCGCGTATACCCGCTCGGGCGAACTGCTCGCGGCCAGCAACCAACGACTGGCGCTCGTCGTGAGCGTGACGAGCGTGCTCGGCGCGCTCGTCGGCGTCCGCATCAACGCCTTCGTCCCCAAGCGCCTGTTCGGGATGGTCCTCGGCGGACTCGTGATGGGTATCGGCGTTCTGGTATGGTATCGCGAGCGGACCGATACCGACGCCGGCTACACCGTCGACCCCGACTCGCGGGCGGGACTGGTCGCCGGCGGCGCGGTCGGCGTCGGCGTCGGGGTTCCTGCCGGATTGCTCGGCATCGGTGGGCCGGTGCTTGCGGTCCCGCTGCTGACGGTTTTGGGTGTGCCGTTGCTCGCGGCGCTCGCGGTCGCGCAGGTCCAGTCGGTGTTCATCGCCGGGGCGGCGACCGTGGGATATCTCGCGCAGGGGGCCGTCTCGATGCCACTGGTCGTGGCGATTGGCGTCCCGGAACTGGTGGGCATCGTCATCGGTTGGCGGGTTGCACGAGCCGTGGATCCCCGACGGCTCAAGCACGCCCTCGCGGCCACCCTCGCCACGCTCGGCCCGTACCTCGCGCTCCGTCCCTGACGGCGTTTCGTTCCAGCACTACTATCGAAAAACGAACGGAATAACCGTGGATACTGACCGACAGGCTGAATAGAAAGGGGGGAGAAAACAACATGATTCGGCGTGCGAACATCCCCCACGACGCTCCAAGCGAGCGGGTTAGTGCTCCTCGGTCTGGGACTGATGTGCGGAGCGATGTTGCCGTCGGCGGAGTTTCTCACCGTCAGTAGCCGTCTGTTGGTCGGATGTGGATTCGTCGTCACCAGCGTCGGCATCCTGCGAGCGGTTCGTGGGCGACCCCCACAGCACTTCTGATAACAACGGCCTTGCGGGATACCGAATAAGCGAATAGCTCCACCGTATCGGGTTCATCCCCGGCCGCCGAACAGCGAGGCGACGAACGGAATCACCGTCCGGGGCGAAGTATGTGAACACGCGAGCGCGGACGATCACCGGGTAGCCGTCAGCTACCCGACGAGCGGTTCGTTGAGAACGGCGGTATCGACGTACTGCTGGAAGCGGACCATGGTCCCGTCTTCGAGGTCCACGGCGTGAGCGAACGGTGCTTCGAAACGCTTGCCCGTTTCCGCATAGGTGCCGTATTCGGTGCCCAGCGCCACGACCGTGTCACCGTCCTCGACGAACCGTTCCGGCTCGACGACGTACTCGTCCCATTCCTCGGCGAGCATTGCGAAAACGTTCTCTAGGACCTGTTCGGGTCCGTGATAGACCCCGCCGTAGGGAGCACCCTCGGCTTCGACCCACTCGATGTCGGTATCCATGATGGCCATCACGTCGTCAATCGCGCCACGGGCGAACGCGTCGTAGGCTTCCTTCACGATCTCCAGATTTGACTGTTGGCTTGTTGAACTCATGGTTCACCAGTACAGACGCTCCCACAGACGATATAGCTTCAGTGATGAGAATTGTCATATGGAGTATTATTTCAATAGTACAGACAGCTATCTTACGAGTTCGTACACGCGCTGCATCGCGTTCATCCCCGGCCGGCCGAACAACGAGGCGACGAACGGAATCGTCGTCCGGGGCGAGGGCGCGCGGTAACACGCGAGTGCGAACGACCGGATGGCCTCTGTGGACCACCGCTGTTCGCGCAGTTCCATCCGGCCCGCAAGCTTGTCGGTGTTCGCCAGCGCGTTCGCCCGCACGGAGGGGGGAAGCTCGTCGTAGAGGTCGTCGTACTCGTGGATGATTTCTTTCCGCCCGCGAATGAGGCCCAGTGATTTGCCACGCGAGTCCTCGATGACGCCACGTTCGACCAGTGCCTCCTCGACGAACACGAACTCGTGCTCGCGCGCGAGGTCTATCATCAGTCCGAGGTCATCCCCGCCCGGTCGGTCGGGCAACGGCAGGACCTCAGCAAGCGCCTCGCGCGCGACGAGCATCGTCGAGGTGACACACGGTGACAGGGAGAATTCGAGCGCACGGGCGAGCACGTCGCCACGGGCGGTCGAATCGGGCAGCACGGTCGTCCCGTCCTCGTAGGTCATCCCGCAGTAAGCCACATCCGTACCGGTGCATTCGAGTAGTTCGACCTGCCGGGCGAGTTTCGTGGGTAGGAGACGGTCGTCGTCGTCGAGAAACTGGACGTACTCGCCCGAAGCGCGCTTGGCCCCCACACTGCGGGCGGGATTCGACCCGATGTTGCCATCGAGACCGATGTACGTGAGGTCGTACTCGTCGGCGACCTCGCGGGCGTGGCCCTCGCCGGAGTCATCGACGACGAGGAGTTCGGTCGGCTGTGTCTGTGCGGCGACGCTCTCGATGGCTCCCCGGAGTCGGTCGTTGCGGTAGTAGGTCGGAATCACGACTGAGACGAGCGAATCGGCGGACATGGCTGAGACGAGCGAAGGAATAGCTAAATGTGTGCCGAGAGCGCCTTGCCGATAGTGACCCGCGACGCGACCCTCCGGAAGTGGGTGCGCCAGCCACCGACCACCCCGCTCATCCAGCAACTCCGCGACGAGGAACGCAAGCGCGCGCTCGCCCACCTCGACGGCGAGCGCGTGCTCGACCTCGCCTCCGAATCGTCAGTTACCCGCGCCATCGCGGCCGACTCGCTCACGCGCATCGATTTCTCCGACGACGCGAGCGCGTACGCAAGCGAAACAATCGGCAACACCATTGACTGCTACCGGGCCGCCGACCCCGAACAGCCAGTCCTCCCCTTCCCAGACGATGCGTTCGATGCCGCCGTCTCCATCGGTCCCTACGACTGGAAGTTCCTCGACGTCGCGGCGCTCACCGCCGAGGTCGGACGCGTCCTCAACGATGACGGGAAATTCGTCTTCTCGGTTCCGACGCCACGTTCGCCCTACGCCGCGAACGACTGGCCCGACAACCGCTACTACGAGCCGCGCGACGCACTCACGCTGCTCGCACCCGACTGGCGAGTGCTCGATGCCGACCTCGTGTTTCAGTATCCCTATTACATCCATATGGCGCTCAACATGCTGCCCGCGCGCTATCAGGAATCGTTCGTCGCCGCCGCCGAGCGCGCGAGCGACGAACTCACCGCCCGCGAGCGCTGGGGGGATGCCTCCTATCTCGTGCTCGCGGCCGAGCCGCTCGACTATCACGGGTATCTCGACGACGCACTCGACTGTCTGTTCCGCCCGGTCGAACGGAACGGCTTCTGGGACCCCGAGGACGAAAAACTCCTCCGGGCGCTTGAGTACGACATCGTCGACGATGGCGAGGACAGCGAGTTCGAATGGACGCCCGACGACCGCGAGCTGTGGCGCTACGCACCCTTCGGCCTGATGGGCGCGATGCAATGGCGCGTCTCCAATATCGGTACCGACCGCTACGACGACAAGCTCGAACGCGCGCTCGCGTACTTCGCGGAACAAATCGAGAACGGAACGCTCTCGGCGATGCCGAGCTACGGCATCGGCCCGCTGACCTGTGCGTTCTCGCTCGCGGCCGAGGTCTTCGACGCCGCCCACGAGCGCGTCGCGTGGGAACTATTCGAACACTCACGCGAGCGCTTCGACTTCACTCGTTCCGAGGACAGCCTGCTCGCCTACGGCTGGTCGTATCTCGCCGAACGCGAATCCGGGTCGGCGGTTCGGGAAGCGCTCTCGGCGGCGCTGTGGCGGATGAACGAGCGACTCACTCCACAGGGGTTGTTCGTCTTCGACAACCACACCACCCGTCGCCACCAGAACCAGATGTATGCATGCTGGGGGTTCGCCCGCGCCATCGAAGTGACCGGACAGACGGGCTATCTCGAAAACGTCGAACGCGTGCTGACACGGACCGTCGACGAGCGGATGCGTTCCGACGGCGCGTTTCTCTGGGAGGACGCGGTTTCGCCCGTTCAACGCGCGCGTCGCAACGCAACGAAACGACTCGGTTTCCGTCCGCCGTACTGGGACTTTCTCTACGAGTGCCATCAGACTTTCTTCGTCAACGCGGTCGCCCACTACGACGCGGCGGGCGGCGAGCACGATTTCGACCCCGAAGTCGGCCGCGCGATGGCGTGGATATACGGCGACAGCGCTCGGGGAGACCTCGTCGAACTGAGCGACCTCGGTGTACCGATGCGCTTTCTCACCGTCGACGGCCGCCTCGACATCGACGACCAGATGTACAAAGGCTCGTACGAAATCGGTTCGTATCTGATGGCGCTCACGAATCTGCTTGCGGAATCGTAATATCGGGTTCCGGCGTCGCCAACAGCGATTCGTACAGTTCGCACAGTCGCTTGGCGTCGCGTTCGCGGTTGAGCGCGCCATCGGCCGCCGCTCGACCGTTCGCGCCCAGTTCGGTCCGGCGCTCGGCGTCCGAGAGTTCCACCAGCGCCTCGGTGAGCGCGGTTTCCTCGGGCTGCACGCACAGCCCCGCCCCGGTCAGTCCGAGCAGTCGCTTCAGCGGCGGCGTCTCGCTGGCGATCACTGGAACGCCGAGCGCCAGCGCCATGAACAACGGCCGCGGGATGGTGGTGTCCCCAGCCCGCGAGCGCTCGGGCAGGACGCAGACGTCGCTCGCGGCGAGGTAGCCGGCCGTATCCTCGCCTTCGGTACGGAACACGATTCGCCCGCCGACCAGCTCCCGTCGAGCCAACCGTTCGAGATCGTCGAGCGTTCCCTCCCCGATGTCGCCGACGACCAGTACGCGGAGGTCGGCGGCGCTGTCGGCCGCCCGCGCCGCGGCCGCGACGAACGTTTCCAGCGATTCGCGTGGAACGCCTTCCGCGATGACGGTGACGACGAACGCCCCTTCGGAATCGAAGCCGAGTCCACCAACGGGTTCGGTCCTCGCAGCGAGACCGGACTCGACCGTCTCGCGGACGACCGCGACACGCTCCGGGTCGATGTCGGTCTCGCGGACGTATGCCGCGCGCGCCTCCTCGCAGGTGGTTATCAACTGGTCGACATCGGGGAGGTGCTTGTCGAGCACTCGACCGCGCCGCCACGGCGAGTGAAACACGCGGCGGGCGTACCGCCGCAGCCGGCCACCGTGGGCGTCGTCGGTCTCGATGGCAGCCGTCCCGCTCGGCAGGTCGGCCACGACGGGGACGTCGAGCTGGGTGCCGACCTTCAACCCCGTCTTCAGCAGGCCACAATCGCTCACACAGCAGACATCGACTCCCCGTTCGTCGTCGACCGCGCTCGCAGCGCGCACCCACGCGGGCTGGGCGAACCCCAGCGCGTAGCGTACGCCGTCGAGAACACCTCGTGGGCCCGAATACAGCTCCGTGTCAGGTAGCCGCCGGAGGTCGATGCCGTCGACGATGTCGTGGTCGGGACCGCCCGTCCCGCGTGCACATACCGTCACCGCGTGGCCGCCCGCCCGCAGCGCCGCGCCCGCCGCCGCGATGCGTGTATCCGGCGGAAACGTGCCCGCACTGAGCAGACAGACGTGCATTAGCGAGGGCCTCCACGCCATCGGGTGTCGGTCATACCTCACCACTCTCGGCGAGCGGGTTTCGCTCTTGTGGTCGTACCGGTCGAAAGCATCCCGACGGAACGAACGTCGAGAGGGCGACGACGGTCAGAGCGCCGCAGCGGCGAGATTGCGGTCGTAGGTCGCGAGCAGCTCCTCGGCGACGGTCTCCCACGCGTACTCGTCGGTTGCCGCCTGCCGGTTCGCCTCACCCATCGCGGCCACGCGCTCGGGGTCGGCGACGAGTTCCGCGAGCGCGTCGGCGAGTGCGTCGCCGTCGCGCGGTTCGACCAACAGACCCCGCTCGTCGTCGATGACTTCCGGAATCGCGCCCACGGTGGTCGAGACGATGGCGTTGCCCGCGGCCATCGCTTCGAGCATCGCTATCGGTAGCCCCTCGGCGTGGGAGGGCAACACGAAGATCGACCCCGCGCCGAGCAGTTCGTGTTTTTTCTCCTCGGAGACGTAGCCGAGATACTCCACGTTGTCGTAGGTCGCGGCCAGTCGTTCCGAATGGTTCGAGAGCGGTCCCTTGCCCGCAATCGACACCCGGAAATCGAGGTTCCTCTCCATGAGGTCCTCGACGGCTGCGGCGAACTCGACGACACCCTTGCGCGGGAGCTGGTTCGAGACCGTCACCACGTGGGGTCGGTCGCCGTCGAACGCCGGCGAGTAGTCGGCGGCATCGACCGCGTTCGGAATCACCGTGAGCTTCCCGGGGTCGGTGTGTTTCGAGAGCGTATCCTTCCAGTACTCCGAAAGGACGACGATCTCGTCGGCAGCGCCGAACACGAGCGCCTGGAACCACCGGACGAGCCGCGATTCCGTCGAGACGAACACGTCGAACGAGGAGCCGTGAACGTGGAATATCACGGGTCGTTTCCAGACGTACTTGCTGAAGAGGACGTAGTAGCCCGCCCGGTAGAACGAGAACCGGTGGGAGGAGTGGACGTGGACGATATCGGGCGGCGAGCGCGCCGTGTACGAGAGCATGTTCCAGACGATGACCAGCAGCGAACGGACGAACGCGCGGGCGCTCTCGGTGTCGAACGCGCCGCTTTTGTGCGCCGAAACGTGGAGTCGGTCGGCGAGGTGGCGGCGCTGTTCGCTGATGTACTGACCGATGCCGCCCGGTCCCTGCCGCCCGACGATGAGGAGTTCGGTGTCGCGCATCACTCGACGTACCCGAGTCCGCGCAGTCGTTCCTCGACGTCGCTGAAGTCCCCCTCAGCGGCGCTCGACTCGCCGCCCGAACGTGCGTAGTCGGCGCTCGTCACTGGTCGCTCGGCGGGTGGCGAGTCCGGCGCGAACAGCTCGTCGAGGGCGCGCCCGTCGGCGGTCGCCGGGACTGGCTCACCCATGCTGTGGAGCACCGTCGGGGCAACGTCGAACACGCTCGCATCGCTCGGCGTCGCGCCGGCGGCGATGTCGGGACCCTCGGCGAGGAAAATTCCCTCCGGGCGGTGGTCGGCGGCATGGCTTCCGGGGTCCGAAAACACCGTCTCCGAGAGCGCGGGCTTCACATAATAGCCCTCGCGCGGCTCGACGACGAGGTCCGGCGCGGCGTCGTCGGTCGGGAAGAGTTCGTCGCCGTCGTGGACATCGAGGACGCGCTCGCCGGTGTCGGGGTCGCGCACCCGTGTGAGGGTATCGGTCAACTCGGCTTTGAGGGCGGCGACCCTGTGAGGGGGAACGATACCCTGCTCGAAGCGCTCAGTGTCGTTGATATACAGTGTGCCCTGTGCGTGGACGAACGCTGTCGTCTCGTCGTAGGCGACGTCGTAGCGCACGTTCTCGCCGGGGATGCCGGCGGCGAGGCGGTCGACGAGCGCGCGCGGGAGGCGCTTTGCGAGCTCGTTCGTGTCGATGCCCACCCGTTCGAGCGTCCCGAGCACGCGCTCTTTGGTGAGTCCGATTCGCGAGAGCGTGCTGCGCGTTCCCGTGTCGTCTTTCGGCGTGAGATAGCCCGCATCGGCCAGCACGCGGTTGACGTGGACGTTTTTCGTAATGGGACCGAACCCGTGGTCAGAAACCACGAAGAGGTTCGCGTCGTGGTCGGCCGCCGCCTCGCGCGCATCGCCAAGCACCGCATCGAGCTGTTTGTAGTGCTCCAGAAGGATTTCCTCGTCCCAGAGGAGGTGCTGGAGGCGGTCCGGGGCGGTATAGACGAAGAAAAACAGTCGCCAGTCCTCGTCGAGGAGGTCGTTCATCAGTTCCCGGCGGGCGGTGACCAGCGATGCGAGCGCGTCGGGGAACTCCTCGGGCCGGTCGCGGTACTCGTTCCAGTCGAGACCGATCTCGTAGTCGGGAAATCGGCTCTCGATGGTCGCAGCGAGGTCCGGCGGATGGGTGAACCCCTCACCCCGGTCGGGCGTCATCATTCCAGTGACCATCTTCCCGTCGATGGCCGAGGCGGGATAGGTCATCGGCACGTTCACGACGGTCGAGGGCGAGACCATCTCCCAGAGCGACGGGTGAACAACGTCCTCGCCGGTGTTCACGCGGTGGCGGTAGTTCGTGCCGAGCTTGTAGAACGCATAGATTCCATGTTTGTCCGGCCGGACGCCGGTGGCGATGGAGGGCCACGCGAGCGCGGTGTTGGCGGGTTTCGTGCTCGCAAGCGGTCCCGCCGCGCCGTCCTCGATGAGGGCGGCGAAGTTCGGCAGTTCGCCCGCCGCCGCCCACGCGCGCAGACGCTCGAACGGCACGCCGTCGAGACCGAGAACGAGCGCTCGGCGTGTGGCATCCCCCTCGCTCATGGTTGGTGCATACTGGCTGAGCATCCTCCCGTGACGCCCATTACCGTTTCCATTCGTGCCGCCGCCCGAAACGGCGGTCATGTCGAGAAATCACCCGCCGACGGTCGGCCCGCTCGTGCGCGTCGACGTTGCGGTCGCGTTCGACGAACCACCGAAACTCCCGAATATCGACCCCGAGTCGGTCGTCGTGGCGGTCGGGGTTGCAGTCGCGGTCGGGGTCGGAGTTGCAGTCGCGGTTGCGGTCGGGGTTCGTGCCTGCGGAGTCGGTGTCGGGGCGTTGCCGAACACCGAGCCGTTCGTCGACTGTGCGGTCGGCGTCGTCCCGTTCGTCCCGGCGCTGCGGTTGTTACGCGGGACGGTGGCGCTCGCGCCCGCGTCGGCAGGGTTGCTCCCGGCAACGAGATACAGGTCGAACTCGCCGTTGGTCTGGACGAGACTCACTCCCGGTTGGTTGTCGAGCGCGCTGATGTTCTCGCGGCTGTAGCGCAGGCTGCGATAGACCTGCACCTCGCGCTCGCGGGCGGCTTCGGTCACCGCCACGTATCGGTTGTTCGCTGTCCGGCCCGCGAGCGCGCTGAGGTTCTCGCCCGGAATCCCGCGACTACCCTGTGCGACGTCGGTCCCCTCGACGCCGAGGATGGCGTGTTTGTACCGCCACGGCCCGTCGCGCAGCCCGTACATCGGGGTGTCCTCCAGACCGTGCTCGAAGGCGAACTCGTAGCCCGATATCTGGGTTTCGCTCACTTGGTCGTTCGGCAGGAAGACGTATGGCGAGGGGAATATCACCACCACCGAGAGCGCGAGCATCGCGACGATGATGACCGAAAGCACCGCCCGAACCCCGCCAATCGGGACGACTTCCGAGAGTCCAGAGACGTAACGATAGAGCGCAATCGAGCCGAGAATCGTCGAAAACAGCATGATGAGACCCGCGTTGCGGAAGAAGAGTTCGGAGATGCTACCGATGTAGAACACCAGCGAGTACGGAATCAGTACGACTAATCCGACGGTGAAGTATTTGACCAGCGCCCTCGTGTCCGGGGCATCGCGCAGCCGCCCGAAGATACTCGTCAGCATCAAGAGACCGGCGAGGGCCGCAACCACGAGGCTCACGCCGAACAGCTTGAGGAACAGCTCGACGAAAGAACCGCCGATGGCCGTCAGCGACGCCGCCTGACTGGCCGTCGAGGCACCGATGTTCGCTCCGCCGGTGAGGAAACTCAACAGTTCGCGGATGACCGCATCGACCGAACTCTCGTAGCGGCCTCGGCCGACCGACCAGAGCATGAACGAGCCGATGAGGAACACCGTCGGGCCGTACATCGTCCGGTGGTCGGCGATGGGGCTGTCCGGTCGCACCGACCGATAGATGAACTGCACGCCCGACAGGGTGATGAAGAGGATGATGAGGTTCGCGGCCTGCTGTGGGTGAAAGAGTACGGTCGCACCGAGCGTGACCGCGAACACCGCGCTTATCGCCGAGACCGGCAAGCGCGAGTCGAAGACGTCGCTCGGACTCGTGAGGTAGTTGATGAGTAAATAGACGACGACCGGCGTGATGAGTATCGAATCGGAGATGGGGTGGGGTGACATGTAGTTCACACCGAGGTGGTTTATCGGCAACACGAGGAGACCGACGAGTCCACCCAGTAGCATTGCGCCCCGGTGGGATGTCATCGAGCGAACGCACAGCGGGATGAAGACGAGATAGACGAGCACGTAGGCGAACACGAGCAACAGCAGCGAGCGCGGAATCGTCGTGCCGGCGACGCCACGGATGAACAGTCCCGAAGTGTGGATGCCCGGATAGAACAGTCCGAACGCGCTCAACGAGCCATCGAGGAGGTCCCGCGTCCAGCCGAGGTGTGTCAGCCCGTCGCCGGAGCCGTAGTAGTAGTAACTCCGCAACAGCGGCAGACCCGCGACCGACGCTATCGCACCACCGCCGAGGGTCAATCCGGCGAGGCTGACGTAGCCCTCTGGCGCGTACAGCGTGACGAACACCGCGATCAACAGCGCGACCGCGATGCCGAGCCAGAAGCCAATCGGCGTCGCGGCGTAGATGTCTATCTCGTAGCTGGCGGCGGGCTTGCCGTAGGCGAACAACACACCGCCGGCGAGGGCGAGATAGCCGACGACGAGCGCGAGTTTCTGCGCACGGTTGTTCGGTTGTTGTGTCGTCGTGAGCGTACTCATCGTATCGGTCCATTGCGCCGCGTGGCGCATCCAAACGTACTCGCACTTGCGAAGCGGGGTCATAAACGTTTACCGCTCTCGACCGCCGTGCGGTGTGTTTACATGAATATCGTACCGGCGGCCGACGTGCCATACCGAGGTGCATAAGCCATCGAGCGTGAAACCCTTCCGGAAGAATGCGAACGCCAAACGTCGTCTGGATAACCCTCGAAAGCACCCGTGCCGACCACACCACGATGGGCGGATACGCACGCGACACGACGCCCAATCTCGACCGCATCGCCGGGGCGAGCCGTGGGCGCTCGTTCCGGAACTGCCACACACACGGTATCTGGACGCTCGCCTCCAGCGCCTCGATTCTCACCGGCACCGTGCCAACGCACCACGGCGCAGGCATGGAAAACGACGCCATCCCCGAGGCACTCGACACGGTGCCCGAGCGCCTCCACGACGTGGGCTACCGAACCGCCTGTCTCTCGCCGAACTCCCATCTGAGTTCAGGCACCGATTTGGATAGGGGCTTCGACGAGTTCACCTGGCTGAGCGCCGACACGCTGGTCGAGGAGGCCGGGCCGCGCATCCTCCTGAAATACCTGCGCAACTGCCGCCGGCACGGGCCCGGACTGACGACCGACACCAGAAAGCACGGCACGGGCTTCATCATGAACGAGATCGCCAAGCGCCGCATCGGCTCGTACGCCGGCGACGACGAGCCGTTCTTCCTCTATGCCCACTACGGCGACCCCCATCATCCCTACCACCCGCCGCGGCGCTTTCTCGAACCCTACGCCGACGACTTCGAGATGGACATGGACGAAGCGCTGGAGTTCGGCCAGTACCACCACGCCAACTTCCACCAGCTCATCGCCGACGGCTGTCCGTTCACCGACGACGAATGGGACGTCCTGCATGCGCTGTATGACGCCGAAATCGCCCACACCGACGAGCTGGTCGGCGACCTCTTCGCCCGCACCAGAGAACTCGACCTCGACAACACTGTGTTCGTCGTCACCGCCGACCACGGCGAACTGTTCGGCGAACAGGGGATGCTCGCCCATCTCGTCGTCGCCGACGACGCCGTGACCCATGTGCCCTGCGTCGTCCACGGTGCCGACGCACTGGTCGACCACGACGGCGAGACCGTCCAACACGCCGACCTGATGAGGACGCTGCTCGAAACCGCCGGCGCGGATACGGACGGAATGCAGGGCGTCGACCTGCGCGAGGAGACCCGCGAGCAGACCCTCACCCAGCGCGGCGCGAAGCGGACGCTGAAGAACTTGGAGCGCTTCGAGGAACTCAATTCCGACTTCGACCGGACACCGTACCACGCGGCGACGCTGCACGCGCTCCGCACCGCCGAGTTCAAATATCAACGAAGCGACGAGCGCGCCGAGTTGCTCGAACTGCCCGACGAGACCAGTGACGTTGCCGAGAAACACCCAGCGGTCGCCGAACGCCTCGACGACGAACTCGACGGAATCCTCGAAACCGACGGGCAGCCGGTCTCGCCGGAGGGCCGCGAAGGGGAGTTCACCGATGCGATGAAGGAACAGCTCGCCGATTTGGGCTATCTGGTCGACTGACGGGACTCACTCGGCCGGAACGATGTCGTGGTGTTCGTAGAACCGCCGTGCGCGCGGGTCGTCGAGCAGCGGTCCGTGGACTTGGAGCGAATCGACGTCCGTACAGCTGTTCGCCTCGATGACGGTGAACTCGCCCGTATCCGTGACGACGACGTCCCAGCCGATGTACGGTATCTGCGGGTAGTTCGCCGCCATCTCGACGATGCCATCGCGGATTGCCGACCAATTCGGGACTTTGACACCCGCAACCGGCGCACCGGTCTCGGGGTGGTCGTCGTGCCATTCGAGCCGTCCCGAATACGGAAAGTGGACGCAGCGGCTCAGCTCGCCGGATTCGAGGTCGACCGAAGCCGTGAGACCGCCTTTCGACCAGTTGTCGACCGGGGCCGAGCGCTCGGTGCCGATGCGCTGCATGGTGAAGGTGACGAACGGCTCGTCGGTCTTCGGGTCCCACATCGT
This sequence comes from Halococcus sp. AFM35, assembly GCF_051195015.1. NCBI lineage: Archaea > Methanobacteriati > Methanobacteriota > Halobacteria > Halobacteriales > Halococcaceae > Halococcus > Halococcus sp. AFM35. Next base: position 77,352 of record NZ_JBNTJU010000004.1, on the reverse strand, counting down.
GAGCACTCGCAGGGTGTTCGTTGCATCGGGATAGAGGTCGTCGGCATAAGAAGCCTGCTCGACGAACGCCGAGACGAGGTAGTCGTCGAGTGCCTCGACTCTCGCCTCGAACGATTCGCGGGAGTGCTCCTCGCCGTTGATGCGATAGCCGTCTTCGATGGCCGAACAGACCAGCACGCGACTGCCGGTCGTGCCGTGGGTCGGTTTCACGACGAGCCGCCCGCTCTCGTCGAGCTGTTCGCGGACGCGCTCGCCGACCTCGGTCGTCGGTTCCGCGTCGGGCGCGTCGACGGGCAGAAATCGGCCGCGCTTGAGGTAGCCGTACACCGCGGGGCGGCGCTCCTCGAACGGCTCCAGTAGTCGGTGGAAGTGGAGTTTGTTGTCGAGGGCGTCCTTCCAGTCGCCGTTGAGCGGCCGCGTCAGTTCGCGCTGATACTCGGAGACGTATCGGTGACGGCTCTCCTCGTCGAGGTCGTAGAGGATGTCGTCCCGACTCAGAAAGCCGTGCCGCCAGAGCCAGAGTCGCCGCCGGAGCGATAGTCGAGTCGGCTCCCCCGTCGCCTGTTCGCGGGCGACGAGGCGTTTCACCGGCCGGACCACCCGCCACATCGCCGTCTGTGAGCGGTCGTAGCTCTGCCAGTAAAGCCCGCTTATCGCCCGATAGAGGCGTTCGTTGACCATTTCGATACACAACACGCACGGACGGTAAATCCGTTTCCCATTCACTCCTCGTCGGGGATGTACCGCCGGATGAGTGGGATATCGACCCCGAGGCGGTCCTCGATGAGTTCGAGCGGAATCTCGTCTTCGGGCTGGAAACAGCCCGTCGCCGCACAGACCGCGAGCGTGGCAAGCCCCGCGACGATGGCGAACACCGGAATCGTGAGCAGGTTCAGTGTGAGGACCGTCGAGAGCGCGAGCGCCGGCGGAAAGAGCAGTAGGGGAAGGAGCACGTACATCTTGACCGTATAGCGCGAGAACGGCGAGATTCGGGCGACCCGATACAGAAAGGCGAAGGCGACCCAGTTGAGCGTCGCAAAGGACAGCGCCGAGGCTGCCGCCGCGCCGACGATACCGTAGGCCGGAATCAACAGGACGTTGAGCACGATGTTGGCGACCGCCGAGATGACGTTCACCGCGAGAATCGAGCGCGTGTAGCCCAATCCTGAAAGTGCGTTCTGGCAGTAGCCTGCCATTCCGCTGACGAAGAAGCCAGTCGAGAGGATGGCGAGCGTGGCCCCGACGCCCGGCTCAACGTACTCCGCACCGAAGACCGCGCCGACGACATCGGTCGGGAACGCGACGAACGTCAGAAAGACCGGAAAGCCCGCGAGGACGGTCCATTTGGCGGTGAGTTTGTGGACGCGGTCGAGTTCGCCGCGCCGCCCGCTCGCGTCGAAGCGGGAGGTCAGGGGAAGGTAGATGAAGCCAAACGACGAGAAGACCACGCCGAGACCGAGCGCGAGCGGGTAGGCGACGTCGTAGATGCCGACGCTCGCATTGGAGAGATAATAGCCGAGCATTATCGTGTCGATCTGTGAGAGCAGTTTCGTCACCGCTGCCGAGAACAGCAGGGGTAGCGAGAACCAGAGCAGTTGCCGCGGATGCGTCCGCACCGGGCCGCGCAGCGACATCAGTCGATTCAGAAAGTAGTGGATGGCGAGAAAGCCGACCGCGCCGGCGATAACGTAGGCGTAACCCGCCGCGAACACGCCGAGACCGGCGACAAGGAAGGCGACGAGCAGGCCGAGGCGCAGCCCGTTGTATAGGAGGTCACGCGAGTAGGTGCGATAGATGGTGTTCTCGAAGCCACGCACCCCGCCGACGCCGAGCTGTTGGCCGACGAGCATCGGGATGGCGAGGACGAACAGCGTGGCAAGCCGCGAGGCCGTGTCGTCGAAGAGGGTTCTCGTGACCCAGTCGAGACGGAAGAGAAGCAACGCCGTGACGACGAGCGTGATGATGCCCGAGAGGGCAATGCCGGTGAGCCACGTGCCGCGCCTGTCACGCTCGTCATCGAACCGCGAGACGAATCGGGGAATCCCTTGGTCGAAGCCGGCGATGCCAAGGGTGAGACCGAGGCTCATCACGGCGATGCCGAGGCTGACCTGTCCGTAGGAACCGGGCGGCAACAATCGCGCGATGATGACCCGCTCGACGAGTTTCGAGGAGGAGCCGAGCAGGCTGCCGACGAGCACGAGGCTCGCACTGGAAACCACTCCCGTGAGACCGGTCGGGTCATCGGCCATGTCCTCGCTGGTCGTCATCTATCAGCAATCACCGTCCTGCCGCCACCACACCATCCTCGCAGTGTGGATGGGCGGTCGATATCGACACTGGGTAGGGTCGGGCGGATTAACGCACCGATTCGGCATGCCGGACGACACGCGCTCAGAGTGCACCATAATGCTCGTAAAAGCGCCGGACGCGGGGGTCGTCGAGCAGCGGTTCGTGGACCTGAAAGACGCGGACGCCCGAGCAGTTGTTGCCCTCGATGACCGTGAACTCGCCTTCACTTGTGACCACGAGGTCCCAACCCACGTAAGGAATCTGCGAACAGCCCGCTGCGATGTCGAGGATACCCTCCCGAATCGCCGGCCAGCCCGGTATCGCGACGCCGGCAATCGGCGCGCCCGTGTCGGGATGGTCGGTGTGGCGCTCGCGGTGGCCGTCGTAGGGATACTGGACGGCGCTGCCGAGGTCGCCGGACGCATTAACGTCGGCGGAGAGACCACCGCGCGACCAGTTGTCGAGCGGTGCCGAGCGCTCGGTCCCGATGCGGTGGGCAGCCGCCGCGACGAACGGTTCACCAGTATCCGGGTCGACCATCGTGAGCACTCTGAGGGTGTTCGGCGAGTCGGGATAGAGCGCGCTCGCGTACGGGGCCTGCTCGACGAATTCGGATACCAGATAATCGTCGAGGTCCGGAATCAGCGCGGCGAACTCCTCCTCTGAATGGTGCTCGCCGTTGACGCGATAGCCCTCCTCGGTGGCCTCACACATCAGGATGCGTTTGCCGATGGTGCCGTAGGTCGGTTTCAGAACGAGTCTGTGGTGTTCGTCGAGCAGCGCCACGACGCGGTCGGCCGCATCGGCACCGCTCGTGGCCGTTCCCTCGCTATCGACGGGCGTGTAGCGGCCATCCATCAGGTGGGCGTGAACCGTCGAGCGGCGCTCGGGAAACCCATCGAGGAGGTGATGAAAGAGGAGTTTGTTTTCGAGTGCCTCGCCCCAGCGGCCGTTGATTCGTTGAGTCAGGTCGCGCTGATAGGAGGAGAGATACCGATGGTAGTTGTCTTTCGTGATGCCATCCTCACCGTAGAGCACGTCGGCTTGACTCAAGAACCCGTGTCGCCAGAGCCAGAGCCGTCGGCGAAGCGGCATGCGAAAGCGCGCGATGGCGGGGGCTTCCTCGTGGACGAGCAGCCGGAGGGCGGCACCGGGACCGCGCTCGACGAGCCACCGCGAAACGCCGTACGCGCCCCAGTAGAGGTCGCTCAGCGCGCCGTAGAGCCGTTCGTTGAGCATTTCTCGAAGCGAGTACGGCCGGGGATTAATGCCGTTCGTTCTCGCCGTCGCATGCGTCGGTCAGTCCGCTTCGTGGCGGTTATCACGGCGGGCGATATAGCTCGCGTATGAACGGCGAGCGGGCCTACGGGCTGGCGAAGGCGGCGTATCGAGGGGTTACCGGCGAGTACGCGACTCGCGCATCGCGGACGCTTACCCAGTTCAAGCGCTTCGCCAAGAGCGAGGTCTCGACGTGGCGCTCGCCGGTCTCGATGTCGCTTCGCCGCCGCCTCTGGCTCTGGCGACACGGCTTTCTGAGTTCGGCAGACGTCTTATACGACCTTGAGAAGGACAATTACCGACGCTATCTCTCCTCCTACCAGCGCGAGCGGGCGGCATGGCTCAACGGCGAGCGCAGCACCGCTTTCGACAACAAACTGTTCTTCCACTGGATGACCGAGCCGTTCGACGACCAGCGTGTCGCGACCTACGGATTGCTCAGAGACGGCCGCTTTCACGACCTTCACACTCTGCGCTCGGATGAAGCCGATACCGGCTCGCACGGAACCGCCGACGCCGCCGCGTGGGTCGACGAACGCCTGCGCGAGGACGGTGCGCTGGTGTTGAAACCCGTCACCGGTGGCGGCGGCAAGGACGTCAGGCTCTGTTCGTACTCGGACGGGACCTATCGCGTCAATGGCGACGAGCACTCCGCCGAGGCGTTCCGCGAACTGGTCGCGGGTCTCGACGAGTACCTCGTCACCGAGCGGGTCGAACAGGCCGCCTACGCCGATGACCTCTACCCGGACGCGGCGAACACCCTCCGGGTGCTGACCATCTACGACGAGGAGGCCGACGAGCCGTATCTCGCCGGTGTCGTTCACCGCATCGGCACAGAGCGCTCCGCACCGCTCGATAATCTCGTGCGTGGCGGGCTGGTCGCCGACGTCGACCGCGACACTGGAGAACTCGGCGAGGCCGTCCGCTATCTCGGTGCCGAACAGCTCGTCCGGTATGCAAACCATCCCGACACGGGTACAGCGATTGCCGGCACCACGGTCCCGGGCTGGCCGGCGGTGCGCGAGCAACTCCTAGAGATGGCCGCGACCTTCTCGCACGCGCCCTACATCGGTTGGGATGTCATCGTCACCGACGAGGGCGAGTTCACGGTCATCGAGGGCAACAACTGCTCGGGCGTCCGCGTCTTTCAGGTCCACGAACCGCTGCTCGACGACTCCCGCGTCCGGCGCTTTTACGAGCGCCACGGAATCGTTCCGGCCGAGTGATCGAAAGCGGGTTCGGAGGGCTTTTCCGCCGTTTGGGCGATAGGGACTCCAATGTACGACCTCCGCCAGTTGCGGCGCGCGCTCGCCCAGCCGCGACTGCTCGTCCGCGAGTTGAACCGCCTCTATCACACCCGGCTGCATCGCCGCGCGTACAACCCCGACGGCGTCGACATCGTCGCCGAAGACTGGGACACCCTCATCATCCTTGACGCCTGCCGATACGACGCCTTCGCGGCTCGTTCGGACTTGCCCGGAACCCTCGAACGCCGGCGCTCGCGCGGGTCGATGACCGCCGAGTTCCTGAAGGCGAACTTCGACGGCCGCGAGCTGCACGACACGGTCTACGTGACCGCGACGCCGATGTTCTACTGGAACCGCAACCGCGGCGACGTCGACGCGACCTTCCACGCCGAGATCAACGTCTGGGACGAGGAGGGCTGGGACGACGAGTTCCATACCGTGCGCCCGGCAACGATGGTCGAGCGGGCCAAACGGGCTGTCGAGGAGTACCCGAACAAGCGGCTGCTCGTCCATTTCGTCCAGCCACATTTCCCGGCCATCGGCCCGACCGGCCGCGAACACCCCGAACTCAACAGCCTTCGAGTGTGGGACGCCATCGACAGCAACGAGTTGGACCTCCCCGACAGGGTGTATCGAAAGGCGTTCGTCGAGAACCTCGATGCGGTGCTCCCCCATGTGCGCGACCTCATGGAGACCATCGAGGGCAAGACCGTCATCACCGCCGACCACGGCCAGATGCTCGGCGAGCGCTCGTTTCCGATTCCCTTCCGCGAGTACGGCCATCCGACGGGCATCTACACCGACGAACTGCTCTCGGTGCCGTGGCTCACCCACCAGAACGGGCCGCGCCGGACGATTGTGGCCGAGGAACCGGAGACCCGCGAGCACGGTGACGAGACCGGTCCGTGGGACATGACCGTCGAAGAGGACGTCGTCACCGACCGCCTCGAAGACCTCGGCTATCTGGGCTGAGCGTTCGCTTCGGGTTCGAGACCGGTGCTATCGGCTCCCGTCGGTCAGGACAGGCGCTTTCGCAACCGCCGCCAGTTGTTCTTCGCCAGCAGCCGGGCGACGAATCGTGGATTTCGCTGCTGGAGGCTGTGTGGGTAGTACGGTCCCAACTCCTCGGGCTGGAACGGCTCGAACCCCTCGCCGAGTTTCCCGATGCCGGCGGCGAAGATCTCGGTTTGAAGCGAATACACCGCATCCCACACGTCGTCCAAGGTCGGCTGTGGCGGGAGGTCGTGGGACATGACCGCGACGATGCGTCCGCCGTCGATCTCCTCGGAGAGCTGCTGGAGGGTTATCGACGCGCTCGGGTCGTCGTTCATGAACGATATCTTGTGGCCCATGCCGCGATACTCACTGATGTCGCTCGTGTGGACGCTCAAGACGCCGTGTTCGGGTGCATCGAGTATCGCACCCTTGAGCAGACCGAAGCCGAAGCGAATCACCACGTCACAGGAGTCGCCGAGGTCGGCGGTCACGTCGTCGGGGAGCGTGTTCCACGGCCCGCCCGCCGAAACCGGCTCACAGTCTCGCATCCGTGCCCCGTCGAGACAGGAGACCTCGCCGACGGGTTTGGACTGGAGCCACTCCATCTGTCCGGTCTCGCCGAGCAGCCAGCCGAGTTTCTCGTCACCGTGGATGAACGCCTTCAGCCCGCTCTCGCGGACGACCTCGACGAACAGTCTGAGGTCGTTCAGCGAGACGTTCGTGCCCTCGTTCACCGCGTCGGCCCCCGCCGCGAGCGCCGACCCCTCGGTGACCGAGCCATCGACCACTACCTCCTCGATGGTCACCCCGTCGAGCGCGGCGACGTTTTCGAGCGCCCGCTCCTCGAACCGCGTGAGCATCGGGTTCGTCAGCACGCCGACGCGCATGCGTTCGGTCATGTGGATGCCTCCACTGGCGCGTCGGTGTACGTGTCGAAATCGGCTTCGTCGAACGTGGCGGGCGGAACCGTGAGGACAGCGCCGTTGTCGTCGGTCGTGTTGTAGGGGTTGATGAGCAAGCCGTGCTCCGGGTCACTCGCCAGAAACAGGTAGCCGTTCGAGGTCGGTACCATGTCGACGTGCTCGCCGACCGCGTCGCGGCGCTCGGTCGCGTAGAGTTCGTACCACTTCTCATACTCCGACGCCGAGGAGGCCGCGAGCACTCTGGCGACGCCATCGCAGGTGTTCCGCTCCAATCCCTCGGGGGCGGTGCTGTCGATTCTCCCCGTCGAGGTCGTCGAGACGACCAGCCAGTTCTCGTCCGGCCGGTCGAGCGTTGCGGCGTAGTATATCGGGCAGGCGGTCGTCGCCAGCGTCTCCAGCTCGGGGTCGGGGTCGTCGAGGCGCTCGCGCGGCAGACGGAGGACCTCCGCCCGCTCGGTGTATGAAGAGTCTTTCCCCCAGAAAATCGCTTCGGACGTGAACGCCAGCCCCACGGCGCGCCAGCGCTGGCTACCGCGCCCGACCGGTGCGAACCCGTCTTCGGAGAGCATTCCAATCGCGCTCTCGTCGTCGGTGTCGCCGGTCGTCGCCCAGAGGTGGTCGCTGTAGGGGTCGGCGAACAGCCCGTGGAAGTGGCGGACGTCGGAGCGCTCGACGAACGTCGACCACGTTCGCCCGCGGTCGTCGCTTGCGAGCACGCGGGCCGGGTCGTCGCCGAGCGGGTATTCGGCGAGATAGACGGTGCCGTGATGGTCACAGAGCGCCGTCGGGAGCACGCCCATCGGTCCCGACGAGGCCGCCAGTTCGCGCACGAGGTCCCACGAGCGCCCGCCATCGGCGGAGCGAAACAGCCACCGCGAGACGGTCGCAAGCAGGTGGTCGTCGCCGAGTGGCCAGACGTTCGCAGTCGTGTACAGCCCGGTTATCGGTCGCAGCAGCCGCTTCGGTAGTCGTCGATTCATCGCGTCGAAACGCAGCCGCTCGCCCCCGGATGCCGGGTTCGGCAGCGCCCCGAGCGTCAGAAACCCTTCGTCCGGGTCCCACGTCCCAACGTCGAGTCCGCGCGTGCCGTACGCCGTGCCATCGCGGACCCCGCCGAGTTTCATGTACGCCCGAAACGGGTCGGTAATATATAGCTCACGTCTCGGCGTCGCGACCGTTCACGGCGCGAAGCGTTCCCAACACCGATTGCCAGTCCTCGACAGCGCGCTCTGTCGAAAATCGGGCACAGACCGCCGGTGCAGCGGCCGAAAGGCGGTGATACAGTTCGTCGTCATCGAGACGCTGGAGCGCGCTCGCAAACGAAGCGGCGTCGCGCCCGTCGAGGACGATGCCGCTCTCGCCGTCGGTCACGGCATCGCGGACGTTGCCGACGTCGGGCACTACCGGAACCAGCCCGCACGCCATCGCTTCGAGCAGCGTCAGCGGCAGCGCGTCGCGCTCGGAGGTCAACACGAACGTTCGCGCACGGTGGTAGTAGTTCGCTGGCTCGTCGACCCAGCCGGGACGGTCGATATAGTCGTCGAGACCTAGTTCGTCGATACGGTCGTCGACCGCTCCGTCGAGCGGGCCGGTGCCGAGCATGGCCGCACGCGGCTGCTCGCCCCGCTCGACCAGCGCCGCCATCGTCCGCACGAACAGCAGCGGGTCCTTCTCGGCCGAGAACCGACCGACCCAGATGTAGTCGTAGTCGACTGAGGTCTCGGCCGGCGAGTAGGTCCCACGGTCGACGCCGTTGGCCAGAATCTCGATGCGCTCGCCGGGCACGCCGAGCGCTTCGAGCTGGTCCCTGTGTGCGGTTCCCGGCACCGTGATGGCGTCGAACTGGCGGAAGAGTGCGGCGGTGAGCGCATCGTAGCGGGCACGGGCATGCACGTCGAGGTCCACCCCGATGATGGCGAGGTGAGTCGGTAGCCCGCAGAGCCAGCCCACGGCGAGGGCAAAGCAGCCGTAGGGTACCAGCGAGATGGAGACGACGCCGTCGTAGTCGTTGCGCGCGCCCTCTGTGAGCGCAACGGCGAACAGCGAGAGCAGGTCGAGCGCGCGCAGCCCGGTCGTCGGCGCTTCCCGATAGGTGAGGGCGTCGACCCCGTCGTCAGCGACGAGGCAGACGACCGTGGTCTCGACGTGCTCGCCGAGCGGGCCGAGGTGTTCGGCCATCCGCCCAGTCTCGCTGACGCCGCCGGAAAAATCGCTGATGGCGAGATAGGACTCGGTCACTACCCGTGGTGTCAACAACGACGGTGATAAATCTTTCCGACGAGTCAGTCGAAACGCCGGCGGAGCCACGATTCGAGCGTCGTGACTCCCGAGAGCACGCCCGACATGTGGTTCGCCTCGCCCGCGAGATGCTCGCGCCGGAGGCGGCGTATCTCGTCGCCGTCGAGGAAGGGACGGTCACACGCACCCGAAAGCAGGTCGTCGAGATGCTCGCGCAGGCCGTCGTGTTCGCGATACCAGAGGTCCGGCAATCGCTGGCCGCCGTAGGTCGTCGCCGAACGAAGCCGCCCGAGCGAGGTCGTCGCCACGAACCCGGCGACGTGAACCGGATACGGCCGCTTGGGTGCCACCCCGGTGCGCTCGTAGCGCACCTCGGCCATGCCCTTCCCTGCCGCTCGCGTCAGCGCGAGCTTGGGTTTCGTCACGCCGTGGGGGACGTAGCCACCGGTGAGGGGAACCGTCCCCATCCGATACTCGGTGGGAAGGCGGGCGGCGTGCTGGATGAGGTCGCCGTGGACGATTGGCGCGCGCACGCCGGTCTTCGTCTGGGCGAGGCGCGTGCTCGCGTACTCGCCGCGCCCGTAGTGGTTGGCGAAGTGAGCGTCGAGAATTACCTTCTTTCGCTGTGTCTCGTCGCTCCACGTGACGGTTTCACGAAACGAATCGAGCGGGTCCACATCACAGGCCATGAGCGAGCGCACGCGCTCGCGGCTCACGCCGGCTTCGGTCCGATACAGCGAGTCGACCGCCGAATCACACCGCTCGACGTGGCGGCGGCGAACGTGATGGCCCATCAGTCCACCTTGGCCAGCACCTTCGAGCATCACGTCCGCGTTGGCCTCGGGCAAGTTATAGGTCGCCGACAGCGGTAACAGCGTCGCCCAGCCGACCATCCCATCGGTCCTGTCGATGGCGTCGTCGAGAATCGGCACGAACCGGTCGGGCGAGATTTCGACTTCGGAAAACCCCATGTCGAGGCGGTCGGCGATGTCGGCGGCGAGTTCGGGGTTGCCACCGCCGCGCGGGTTCGCGTCGTAGGTGTAGGCGCGAAAGGAATCGAAATCGTCGCTGTGGGAAGCGAGTTCGGCCGCCAGCGTCCGACTGTCCAGTCCTCCGGAGAGCCACACGCCGACATCGCCGTCCATCGTGGTCGCCGCGTCGGCCATCGCCTCGCCGAAGACGTCGGCGAGGTCGTCGATGTAGCCGTCGGTCGGCGCGCTCTCGTAGTCGGGTTTCCAGTAGCGCTCGATTGACGCTTCGCCGTTTTCGTAGTCGAGGACCGACGCGGGCGCGAGCGCGCGCACACCGTCGACGAGCGTCCGCTCGCCCCAGAGGTTCCCCATCATGAGGAGGTCGCTCACGCCCTGTTCGTCCAGTGCTGGGTCATCGAGTCCGGTGAGTAGCGCGGCCACCGACGAGCCGAAGGCGAGCCCGTTTTCGAGCGTGTAGTAACACGGCCGCGTACCGAGTTTGTCCGTCGCCAGCACGAACCGCTCGGCGTCGAAATCGACGCAGGCGAGTGCGAACGAACCATCCATCTCCCGGAGCGTCTCGTGAGGGGCGTCGAGGACGCGCTCGACGAGTCGTTCCGTGTCGATGTGTTCGCGACCGACCAACGCACCGTGGACGACACCCGCACGACCCTCACCCTCCCACGCGGCGCTGCCGAGCGGGTCGCGCTCGCCGTGATGGACGAGTCCGAGGCCCGACTCGTCCTGCTCGAAACGGTCGGTCTCGTACCACGGCTCGAACTGCATCGTCGCCGCCATCTCACCCAACGAGCCATCGGTGACCGTACCGCCGAGAACACCCGTCATTGTCGTGAGAAGCCGCGCACCGGGTATGGGTTTTGTGCTCCGCCGAGGCTACTGCGCTACACGCCCGTTCCCGGCGCGCTGGCGCACCGCCGAGGCGAGCGCGAAGCACATCCACGCCTGACTCCAGCGGATATAGGGGGTTTCGTCGTCGATGAAGCGCCCGCGCCGCCGATAGAAGTAGCCCGCATCGTCGAACAGTTCGTCGATGCTCCAGTCGAGGACCTGTGCGGCCATCTCGACGCTCTCGGGCCGGCCATCCCTGACGAACGTGCGAATCGACTGGGCGGCGGCGTGGGCGTCGTGGGGGTAGGACTGGTCGTGTTCGAACTTCGGCGCGCCGTCGGCCTCGAAGAGGTTCTCCCGATAGAAGTCGAGCCCGCGCTCGTAGGCCGCCTCGGTCCCCGGGACGTCGCCACCGGCATCGATGTACTCTCTGAGCGATTCGAGCACGAATCCCGTATGGAAGTTGTCGTGACTGATGTGCGAGCGGTCGGCCGGCATCGAGTAATGCCACGCGCCGCTTTCTTCCTGTGCGGAGAGGACGAACTTCACGAGGTCGTCCGCACGCTCCATCAACTCTTCTTCACCATTGGCAGCGGCAACCAGCGCGAACAGCCGCGCGGCCAGCGCGTTGACGTTGATGACCACGAACTCGTCGTCGGTGGTGTAGGTGTAGGCCTCGTGGCCGGCGACCTCCCGGGTGTTGATTTCGTTCCGGATGAACTCACAGGCCCCTTCGGCGACCGACAGCGAATCGTCGTCGCCGGTGAGGCGGTAATGGTGGACGAACGCCTGCGCACAGAAGACCGTCACGACCACCGAGGGACGGTAGGCCGGCAGGTAGAACTTCCGGGCGTTCTGCCAATCGAAGTTGTAACCCCAGCAGGGATAGTCGAACGACGGCGATTGATAGTCATGGAGCCACGCGAGCAGCCGCTCGGCTTCGGCCAAATCCGCCTCGTCGCCCGTCGCCTCGTAGCGATAGAGGTGTGCGAGCGCGAACAGCGCGATGCCCTTCGGGTTGCGCTCTGCGGGAATCGACAGCGCCGGCCGGAGGTTCACCGGCGAGAGGTTCACCGCGTGCGTCCATGCGAGTCGGGTGAACCAGTGTCGCTCGAACGGCTCCGCATACGGGCTATTCAGCCCATCGTAGGGGTCCCAGCCGGCGTACCCGCGCTTGCGCGCCCACGTCAACGCGCGCTCCAAGACGTTCGCCGGCGCGAAGGGGTTTGCCTCGCTCATCGCTCCTCACAGCACGATTGGATCAATTCGCTTGTGAGTTCAACGACCTCGTCGCGCACCGCGCGCGCCCGCTCGCGGCCGGGTGCGACGTCACGTTTGTCGAGTGCGACGATGTGTTCGATGATTTCTTGGGGGTTTCGAGAATGGAAGATGCGCCCGTCGGCGACGAGTTCCTGGTCGACTGATAGCAACGTATTCGGGAAGAACGACACTGCCGGCTTCTCCATGCAGGCGGCCTCCCGCGACATCGTCCCCGAGCCAGTGAGTACACAGCGGGCGTGCCACGCCAGTTGCAGCCCGTTGACCGCCCCGTCCGGCACGTATACCGCATCGGCGGAATACTCGTCGGCGTGCGCTTCGTCGCCGCGCCCGCGCGGGAGATAGACGACGCCGATGTCGCGTTCGACCGCCGCCGCGAGCAGGTCGGGAACGATGGAGTCGGCGTCGACGTACGCCGCCGTCAGCGCCTCCGGGCGGACGACGATGTATGCGCCGCTTGCGAAGGGCAGCTGGTCGGGAAAGTCGGGATTCGGCTCGAAGTTGGCGACGTAGACGTCTTCCTTGTACCCATCGTAGGTGTGTATCGAGCCGGCGTCCGCGCCCCAGCGGGTCAGTTCCTCGGTCGCGAACGCCCGCGGCACGACGTTGTGCGTCGCGGCGGCCTCGAAGCGATTGTACAGCTCTTCCACCCAGAGACCGTCGATGTGGGCGGTGATGTCGTTGTCGGTGAAGTGTATCGAGGGGATTCCCCTGACTTTGGAGGCGAGTACACACATCGCGTTGCGAGACGACAGCGACACGTCACAGTCGGGCGCTTCGAGGGCCAGCTGCGCCGTTCGAAGCGGAATCCCGGCTTTCCGGACGAGCGCGTTGTCGAAGTCCCGACCGACGACGCGGTGGGTGAAGCCCACCTCGCGGGCGAGCGAGACGGTCTCGGTCTTCTCTCGCACCGTGGTCGCCACCGAAACGCCGTCGAGGCGTTCGGCCAGTGCGGCGAAGAAGAAGGGGTGGGACGGACTTACGAGGTCTATCCACGCCCGCACCGGCCGCGTTCGCACGGCGGGCGTGCTTGCGGTGCTCTCCCCGCGCCCGCTCATAGCCGGACGACCCGCAGCCCGGCCGCCTCCCATGCGGCCACATCGAGTAGTCCCTTCGCATCGATAACGACCCTGCCGTCGAGCCGTGCCGCGACGTCGTTGGGGTCCAACTCTCGATACTCGTCGTGGTCGGTGGCGATGACGGCCGCGTCGGCTCCCGCGAGCGCTTCGTCGAGGGGCGCGAGCGCGAATCGCTGGTCGGTGACGTGCGGGTCGGTGAGGCGGACGTCGACGCCCGACTCGCTCGCTCCGGTGACTCCGGCCACCTGTGTCCGCGTCTGGAGGACTTCCGCGAGGCGCAGCCCCGGACTCTCGCGCGCGTCGGCGACGTTGCCCTTGTAGGCGACGCCGAGGATCGTTACCGACGCGTCCGCGAGCACGTCGAGATGCGAATCGAGGAGGTCGGTGACGTACTCGGCCATGCCGTCGTTGACCGCGCGGGCGCGCTCGATGAGGTCAAGTTTTTCCGAACCCTGTCCCAAAAACAGCGGGTCGATGGGGATGCAGTGCCCGCCGACACCGGGTCCCGGCTGGTGGAGGTTCACGCGCGGATGGTGGTTCGCAAGCGCGATGGCCTCCCGCGAGTCGAGGTCGTAATCGGCCGCTATCATCGCCAACTCGTTGGCAAGCGCGATGTTCACGTCCCGATAGGTGTTCTGGATGAGTTTGACGAACTCCGCGAGCGTCGGGTTCGCCGTCGTTCGGAGGTCGCCCTCGACGAACGAGCCGTAGAGCGCCGCCGCACGCTCGACCGACCGCTCGTCGATGCCGCCGACCGCGCGGTCGTTCGCACGCAGTTCCGCGATGACGCTTCCCGGAAGCACGGTTTCGGGCGAGTACGCCAGCGAGAACTCGCCGGCGGAGAATTCGGAGGTTTCGAGGATCGGCGCGACCGTCTCGACTGTCGTGCCCGGCGGCACCGTCGATTCGAGGATGACCGTGTCGTCCGCGCGGAGCACGCCCGCGACCGTCTCGGCGGCGCTCTCGACGTACGCGAGGTCCGCCCGCTCGCCGTCGAGCGGCGTCGGCACGCAAATGAGGTGGTAGTCGGCGGGCGGCACGTCGTGGGAGACCGACAGGTTTCCGGCCAGCGCATCCGTGACGAACTCGTCGAGACCCGGCTCGTCAACCGGAACGTCGCCGCGTTCGAGCCGGTCGAGCAATTCGTCGTCGACGTCGTAGCCGGTGACGTCGTGGCCGCTGTCGGCGAGCATCGCGGCCGTCGGCAGGCCAATGTAGCCGAGTCCGTGGACGCAGACCGAACTCATCCGCTCACCTCCCCGACCGACGTGGCGGAGCCGAGCCGCGCGATATCGAGGATGCGCTCGGCGCTCCGACCATCACCGAAGGGGTTCGCCCAGTCGTTCGGGTCGTCGAGCGCCTCGCGCGCACCGGCGACGATGCTCTCGGGGTCGACGCCGACGATACGGTTCGCGCCCACTGCGACCGTCTCGGGTCGCTCGGTGTTGTCCCGCAGCGTGACACAGGGTGTCCCGAGAATGCAGGTCTCCTCCTGAACACCTCCAGAATCGGTGCAGACCACCTTCGCTGTGCTTTCGAGCCGAAGGAAGTCGAGGAAGTCCTGTGAGTCGATGGGCGTGATTTCGTCGGGCATCCCGATACCGAACGCCGCGAGGCGGTCGTCGGCGCGCGGATGGACCGGATACACCACGTCGAGACCCGACTCGCGGGCGAACCGGGCCACGCCGTCGAGCAGGCTCTCGAATCGTTCGCGGTCATCGACGTTCTCGGCGCGATGGGCAGTCAACAGACAGAACTCGCCGGGTTCGAGACCGAGTTCGTCGAGAACGTCGCTCTTCTCGGCCGCGAGGTCGCGGTAGCCCGTGACCGCATCGACGATGGTGTTGCCCGTCACGTGGACGGACTCGTCGGGAACGCCCTCCTCACGGAGATAGCCCGCGGCCTGGTCGGTCGGCGCGAAGCGGTAGTCGGCGGCGTGGTCGGCGAGGACGCGATTCACCTCTTCGGGCATACTCCTGTCGAAACTCCGCAGGCCGGCCTCAACGTGACCCACCGCACAGTCGAGTTTGCTCGCCGCGATGGCCCCCGCGAGCACGGAGTTCGTATCGCCCTGGACGAGCACCAGTTCGGGCCGCTCGTCGAGCAGGACCGCCTCGATTGCGGGAATCATCGTGCCGGTCTGTTCGCTCTGGGAGCCGGAGCCGACGCCGAGGTTGTGGTCGGGCGCGGGCAGTTCGAGCTGGTCGAAAAACACCGTGTCCAACTCCTCGGAGTAGTGCTGGCCGGTGTGGACGACGCTGTAGGCGATATCTCGTTCCTCGCAGGCGTCGATGACGGGTGCGAGCTTGATGATCTCCGGGCGCGTGCCGAGCACGATGGTCACGGCCGTCCCGTCGGTCATCGGTCCGGCCCCCCGATGTCCGAGCACGGCGAACCACCGGTCATCGAGGCGTCGCTCACAGCACCGCCCCTGTGTGTCGTATGGTCCGTCCGGAAAGCGGCGGCATCATTACCCCTCCTTCACCAGCAAGCTTATCAAACCTGTCGAAACCGACTGGCGTCGTTCACGACGGACCGAAACTATCCAGTCGGTCAGCGAGGGGTCGCACTCGCCGCACGCTGGTCGAGATACGTCGCCAGCGCGTACGCCATCCACGCCTCACACCACCGCATCAGCGTGACGCGCTTGGTGAAAAGCCGCTCCTGGCGGAAGCGGAACTTCCCGTTGCCGGCGTACAGCGCCCCGAGTACCCAGTCGATGACGCGCTCGGCGGCGGCGAACTCGCCGGCACGGCTGAAGACGATGATGCCCTGGGCGGCGGCGTGGATGTCACGGGGATACCCGTTCGATTCGTCCCAGTTCGGCGCGCCGTCCGCTTCGAAGAGGTCCCCCCGATAGAACGCGAGCGCGTCGTCGAGCACGTCCGCATACCGCTCCGAACCAGTGAGTTCGCGGTGGCGCAGCAGCGACTCGATAACGAACCCGTTGTGATGGCTGTCCATCGAGAGATGCGACGCCGACGGTGGGTCGCGGTACATCCACCCGCCTTCGGGTTGCTGGCGCGAGACCACGTAATCCAGCAGTTTCTCGCCGCGCTCGCGGTGGTCGCCGCCGAAGCGCGCGCCGAGTTCGAGCAGCGTCACGCCACCGAGGGCGACCGCATTGAGCGTGTAGTGCTCGTTCGACCACGTCGGCACGTACTTCATCCGCGCACCCTCCTCGATTTCCTCGTAGTCCAAGTCCTCGTCGATGAAGTCCGCGACCGAGCGAACAGTCTCGGAGTAATCCGCTTCACCCGTGTCGAGACCAGCGTCGTGGGCCGCGAGCAGCGCCCGCACCGCGTACGACGTCGAGACCATATCGGGCCAGGAGGGCAGCCCCTTCTTGTCCAGATGCTGGATTTCGTGGCGGTGTGCGCCACAGAAGCCCGCATAGCCCGGCGTGCGCTCTTCGACGAGCCACTCGGCGAGGGCGCGCGCCTCGCGCTCGTAGTCGACGCCCGTGACCTCGCCGAGACCCAGTTCGTGGGCCGTGAGGTTCGCCATCGTGAAGAGGGCAGTTCCCTTGTAGTTGCGGCGCTGTTCGACCAAAAACAGGGGCCGTACGTTGACCGGTGCGCGCTTGATGGTCTCCTGGACCGCGATGTTCAGCCACTTGTTCTCGACGGGCAGCGCCTGCAACAGCCGGCTGCTCATCCCGTCGCCGTAGTCCCAGCCGGTGTAGTCGCGCTCGCGGGCGTACCGCAGCGTCTTTTCGAGCACTTCGCCCGTGAGTCCCGTCGGTCGGAGCTGCGATGCTGTCATCCCGTGAGCGAACTCGGTCGAGACAAATCCGTTCGTCGGAATCGAAGCGACGAGTGGGTTACTCGCGCCGTGTTGCGAGCAGCGCCGCGCCGAGCAGCGCGACCACCGCCACGGCGATACCGAAGCCGGGACCGCTCGAACTACTGTCACCGGAGCCGCTTCCGTTCCCGGAGCCGTTGCCGCTCGCGCCGCTCTCGTTACCGGCGCTCGCGTTCGTGCCACCGGTCGCGTTGGAGCCACTGCCGCCGCTCTCGTTGCTACCGCCGGTCGCGGCGGTCGTCTCGGTGAACTGCTGGCCGGTGATGTAGATGCTGTCGTCCTGTGCGCTGGTCGTGCTGTCGTTGTCGAGACCGACCACCGAGCCGTCGTCGATACGCGTGATGACGTACTGGCCCTGCTGTAGTCCTTCGGTGTCAATGACCGCCGAACCGTTCGCGGCGGTCTCGAACTGCGTCACGGTGGCACCGGCGCTGCCGTTTTCGACCGTCCGGAGTTGGTAGCCCGTGTTCGGCTCTCCCTGTCCGAAGTACAGCCGCGCGCCCTGGTCGTACTCGCTGCCGGCCGTGACGATTCCGTCGGCGTCCACAGTCCTGACGAACCCGGTCGCGTTGACGGGGTTGCCGTTGTTCGTCACGACCGCGTCCGCGCTCGGGTCGAGCGTGCCGTTCAGCCGCTCGGATTGGGTGCCACCGCTCGTCTCGTAGAAGGCGACCGCCATGAGTCGCTGGCTCTCTTCGACGTTGCCGTTGAGATTCACGGTATAATTGCGCTGGTCGTACAGCGCGACGATGGGCTGGCTACTGCCGACCAGCTCGCCACGCGAGCCGTTCTCGGCCACCGTGAACACGCCGACGTAGCCCGCGTTCGGGATGACGCCGGAGACGTTCACCGACTGGTTCGCGCTGAACTGCGAGGCGCTCTGATTCGGGAACGAGAGCGAGCCGCTCGCCACCCGATAGTCGACCGTCACCGGCCCGTCGGTCGTGCCCGAGGGCGTCGTCGCCGACACGCCGATGGTGTAGGTGCCGTCGGTCGAGGGCGTCGTCACGTTGCCGATGTCGGCGATGATGCGGGTACCGGCCCCGACCGACACCGGCTGCTGGAAGGTCAGCGTGACCTGTCCGTTCCCCGTCGTCGAGACGTTGGCCGGGTCGACCGTCCGCTGGGTGCTCTCGCCGACGATGCTGACCGTCACCGACCCGGTGGTGACGTTCCCGACGCTCCCGTCGAAGCCGCCACTGGCACCGAAATCGAGCGTCATCGACTGCATCCCGTTCTGCGTGATGGCGTCGCTGCGCTGGGCGACGACCGAGACGGGAAATTCCTGAACGGTCGTGCCCGGCGAGTGGGGGTAGGGCGCGGCCGTGTCCGCATCGAGCGCCGCCGCCGTCCCGCCGAGGGCGACCCCGCCAGCGACCGCCGAAACGACCACTGCGATGGTCATGAATGCGCTGCGTCGTGCCGTCGTCATGGTTGTGTACTCCTCATTGTGTGGGTTTCGGGTGCCACTCGTGACGATTCGGTATCGTCACCCGATGGCTCCCGTGGTGATGGTTCCGTCAACCCCACCGTACTCATTTCTATCGGTTCGTGGCGACATGTCGGCGACCCAAATTTCGGTATCGAATACCGTAGTCGGCAACCGTCGAATCGAATATAACCGCGAGCAGCCGTTTCAGCGTCGCGTTGCGAGCAACGCCGCGCCGAGCAGTGCGACCACCGCCACGGCGATACCGAAGCCGGGGCCGCCGGAGTTGCTGGTGCCGTTGCCGCCGGAGCCGCTGGCGTTCCCGTCGTTCCCGGCTGCGGTGTCCGCGCCACCGGTCGCCGCCGTTCCCTCGCCGTCGGTTGCGGCGTCGGTCGCCGCGTCCGTGTCGCTGGCTTGGGTCGTGGCCTGTGTCGTCACCTGCTGGCCGGTAATGAAGATGCTGTCGTCCTGCGGGCCGGTCGTGCTGTCGTTGTCGAGGCTTACGAGCGAGCCGTCACTGACCCGCGTGACGGCGTATTGGCCCTCCGAGAGGTCGCTCGTGTCGAGGATGAGCGTGCCATTGGTAGCGGTCTCGAACTGCGTCGCGGCGGGACCGAGTTCGCTCCCGTTGACCGAACGTAGCTGATAGCCCGTGGCCGGCTCGCCCTGTGGGAAGTACAGCCGCGCGCCTTGGTCGTACTCGCCGCCGGCCTCGATGCGCCCGTCGACGTCGAGCGTCGAGACGTAGCCGGTCGCGTTCACGAGTTGGCCGTTGACTCTGAGCGGCTGGTCCTCGGTCGGGTCGAAGGACTCCTCGGCCCGAAGCGCGGCCGAGCGTCCCGACGTCTCGGTGTAGGCGACCGCCATGAGCTGCTGGCTCTCGGAGACGTTGCCGCCCACGTCGATGCTGTAGTTCTGCGCCGACGAGGACGTCGAGACGTTCGTCGCGCCGACGAGTTGGCCCGGCGAGCCGTTCGGTGCCGTGGTGTACAGCCCGACGTAGCCGCCGCCGGGCACTGCCGCCGAGACGTTTATGGTCTGCCGGTCGCTGAACTGCGAGAGGCTCTGATTGGCCATCGAGAGTTCCACCGGACTCACCGAATAGGAGACCGACGCCGGCCCGTCGGTGGTTCCCGAGGGGTCGCTGAGCGTACCGTTTATCTGATAATTCCCCGGCCGACTCGGGGTCGTGAAGTTCTCGAATTTCACCGCGACCTCCGCGCCGGTGTTCGGGCTGTTGGAGGCGAATCGCGGCCGTACCGGCCGCGGAAGGGTGATCTGTAATCGGTTGCCGCCAGCGCTCGACGAGACGCTGATGTTCGAGATTTCGGTGATGTCGCTGCCGCCCTCGGCGATCTCGATGCGTTTGCCGCCGCGGATCGCGATGAAGACGTCGTCGTCGGTGACGTTTTCGAAACTCCCGGCCGACGTCGAGAGCGTTATCCGCTTGATACCGTTTTGTGCGACGGCGTCACCGGGCCGGGCGACGACGACGGCCGTGCCGAGCGCGTCGGTCCCCGGTGCGGAGGGATACATCGAACCCGCACCGGAGTCGAGTGCCGCCGCCGTCCCGCCGAGGGCGATGCCACCGATGGCCGCCGAGAACAGTACCACCAGAACCACTCCTGCAGTCTGTATCGTTCGTGTCATAATCTATTGCTGACAGCGTGTCCGAGCGTATCGGATGAACCAGTGCGGGCCGGTCGTATATGACTAACGACTTCCGCCGAGGACCACCGACCGTCGAAAACGCGCCGTTCGACCGGTGGAGTGGCCCACGAAATCGACGAAGGCGAGTGTGAAAGAAAGCGGCGAGCGGGGCGGAGCGACGACACGAGCCAAACCGGCGGGAGTGGTCGGACCGACGTGTTTAGGAGCATCGAGTTCCTCGCCGCACACAAGACTGAATGAACTATCTCTTTTTCACGAACACTCCTGCACACGTCCACCTCTACAAACACGCCGTCGCAACACTCGACGAGCGCGGTCACGACGTGTTGATTCTCGCCCGTGATTACGGCTGTACGCGGGAGTTGCTCGACTACCACGACCTCCCCTATCGGCTGTACGGCCGGCTGGCGACCGAAAAGCGCTCGCTTCTGTATCAGCTTCCTCGCCACTACCTCTCCATCATCAGACAGACGCGACGATACTCGCCCGACCGCATCTTCGGGATGGGCGCGTACGCGGCCCACGCCGGCGCGCTCTCGCGCACGCCGGTGACGCTGATCCTCGACTCCGAACCCACATCGCTCGACCACGCCGTCTCGCGGCCCTTCGCCGACGCCATCCTCACGCCCGACGCCTTCGGCAAGAATTTGGGGCCGAATCACTACCGCTTTCGGGGCTTCAAGGAGTGTGCGTACCTCCATCCCGACGTGTTCACGCCCCGCGAGGACATCCGCGAACAGCTCGGCGTCGGCCCGAACGAGAAGTACGTCATCTGCCGGTTCAACGCCTTCGGCTCCCATCACGACGTCAGCCACTCGGGCATCGGTCCCGCCGAGCGGCGCAGGCTCATCGAACGCCTCGCCGACGACGCGACCGTGTTCGTCTCCGACGAGAGCGGGAACATGAACTTCGGGGACATCGACGCCCGACCGTTCGACCTCCACCCCGGACTATTGCACGACGCACTCAGCGAGGCGCATCTGCTGGTCGCCGACACGCAGACGATGGTCACCGAGGCCGCATTGTTGGGAACGCCCGCCATCCGGTCGAACTCCTTCGTCGGCGAGGCGGACATGGGCAACTTCATCGAACTCGAAAACGAGGGACTGATATTCAACATCGCCTCCTTCGAGGCGGCCATCGAGCGCGCGGAATCGCTGCTCGATGAGGATGGTCTCGTGGGGGAATGGACCGAAAAGCGCGACGCGTTCATCGCCGACAAGGTGAACCTCACCGATGTCATCGTCGAGCTCGCCACCAGTCCCGGCGGGGCCGCTGCGGTCGATGGTCTTTCACAGGGGGAGCCGCCACGACGCCCCGACCCGCCGACGCCGGAGCGTTAGGGGAATCTCACCGGGTGAACGAGTGGTTTTGGGTAGTCATCACTCGATATTCAGATAATACCAGTACTTTCAACTCCACATTATGATGTACTGTATTTGTTCAATGTAGAGCCGCTGACGACTGTGCTCAGTCCAATCAATGAAAGAACTCCGCCGTAAACAACCCAGCGTGAGACCATGCAATAACGACAATCAGTGTATAGGACGATTGTAAACCCTCTCACACCTATTCCTCTGAATCTCGGGTCAGCGTTTCCAGCACATGCTGTTAACGTACAGGCGGGAGTGATACCAGTGATTAGTCCCTGTACTATGAGTATGATTCCTAATCCGAGAATAGCAAGGCCACATAAGATCAAAGTACGGTTGTTCATTCTTGGAGGTTTTCTTTCATCTTATCGATAATGGTTTTACGGTACTTGTGTGTGTGATTTTCCTTGGTTTCGAATCCCCAATTGCTTTATCAGTTAGAAACGCTCCGTGACCCGGTTGAGCACCCCGTAGGCTCCCTTCGCAGCGTCCATCGCCAACCCGCTCGATTCGACGGTGTAGTACGGCACCAGCTCCCCGCCGAATTTCGATTTGTATCGGCAGAGGTGTTCGGTGTTCGCGCCCACGAGGTCGTACTCGTGCACGGAGTCGACAGGTGGATTCTCGGCGATGTCGTTGATGATACGCCAGTGGAGCAGGCTGTTGATGCTAACGTTCTCGTGGGTCGCGCGCGTGCCGCCGAGCCAGTAGTACGCCGCATCGTTCGAAAACAGCGCGATGACTCCTCCGAGGTAGTCGCCGTCGGCGCGGGCGACGTACACCCGACAGCGCTCACCCAATTCCTCGATGACGTCCCGAACATAGGGCCACGTCGGGCCGAACGTCTCGGATTGGGCGGCGTAGCGCTCGGCGGTCTCTTCGAAGACCGTCTCGCCGCCGGCGACGCCCGCGGTCTCGATGTCGACATCGAGGTCCATCCCGGAGCGAATCTCCCGGCGGAGGCTCCGGCTGAACGAGTCGATGAGTTCGTCAGGGTCGTCGACCGCGACGCGGTAGGTGAACGAGGGTTCGACCGACAGTCCGCCCCACCGATAGGGGCGCGGGTCGGTGTAGTCGGGCGGACAGAGCAGGCGAACGAGCGTCCGTGGCGAATCGGTGTCGAGCACGTCGAGCAGGCTCTCGGTGAACTCGCGGTTTACCTTCTCCTGCTTGCGCCGTTTCGGGCTCGTCGGCATCACGAGCGGCCCGAGGTTGGGAACGGCCATGCCGGGCGGCGGCGAGGAGACGATTCGCAGTCCGCCGACGTGCCGGACGAACAGCGGCACCATCGCCACCAGCTGCTCGCCACGATACCCGCCAAGGAGGTAGCACTCGCCGGGTGCGTGGCGGTCGAGCACCGACAGCGCCCCGGGGGTGTGAAAGACCTCGAAGCCGCGGTTGGGAAGCGCCCCTGCCCACGTCTCGAAGTCCAGTCGCTCGATTCTCATGGGTCGGACAGGCGTGCGCTGGCGTTCATCATCGATACGTATCACACCCCGGCAGCCGGATAAAGGAGTTGTCCTTTTTCGTTTGCCCACAGAGATAACGGTTCATTGCTCGTCCCGGAGTCACGGCTGGCGGTGCGATGACGAGGAGCGAAAGAGGTGTGGGACCGCCGAGGACGAATCCGGGTTCGAGTGGGGGTGTGGGTGCGCGGCGCGACGGGTGCTGTGTTGCCGGTTGCGACGAGAAAAGCGTCACGTCCCGGCAGTTCGAACGACGCACGCACCCCACATAACTCCCCCGCTTTCTATCGCCGGTCGCCGAGCGCCGGGAACTCCTCGCGCACGCTCGCCACGCGCTCGGGGTCGATGTCGGCGGTGACGACGGCCGGTTCGTCGGCAGCGCGTTCGTCGGAACCCGCTTCGGCCAGCACCTCGCCCCACGGGTCGTATATCGCCGAGCGCCCACAGAGTTCGGTCTCGACGAACGTCCCGGAACCGTTACACGTCGCCACGAACAGCTGGTTCTCGACGGCGCGCGCCCGCGGGAGGAGTTGCCAGTGGTCGACGCGCGGATACGGCCACGCGCTCGGCACGAGGACGAGAGTCGCGCCCGCATCCGCAAGCTCGCGGTAGAGTTCGGGAAAGCGCAGGTCGTAGCAGGTCGTCATCCCGAGGGTGAACCCGTCGAATTCCGCCAGTCCGAGCGACTTACCCGGAACGAGCAACTCGGCTTCGCGCGATTCGTAGCCGAAGAGGTGGTGTTTGCGATAGACCGCCCGGCGCTCGCCGTCGCGGTCGAAAAACACCGACGTGTTCGCCAGTCCCCGCTCGGCGGGCACATCGAACCCGTCTCCCGCGCTCGCCGCGAGGTCCTCGACGATGGAGCCGGCGAGCACGCCGACACCGTACTCGCGCGCCGCGTCGGCGACCCGCGAGAGCGTCGGCCCGGCAAGCGACTGTGCACCCTGCTCGTAGTCGTCGAACGCGAAGTAGCCGACGTTGAATATTTCGGGCAGACAGACGAGGTCCGCGCCCCCGCTTGCGGCCTCGGCGATGGCCGCGAGTGCCCGCTCGACGTTCTCGGCGCTCGCGGCCTCGATTCCGTGTTGACAGCACGCGAGGCGCATCTACGCCTCGATTTCGGCGTCCTCGTTGATGGCGCGTTCGAGGTTGTCGAGTTCGCCGTCGAGGTTGCGTTTGAAAAACCGCTCGACGCCGGGCATCTTCCCCTCGACGGTGAAGCGGTTGTGCAGACGGGTTCCTCCGTCCACGGCTTCGAGGTCGTGTTCGCCGACGACCCGGAGCACGCGCGAGCGGCCGACGAACTCCACGTGGGATGGGGGGTCGCGTTCGGTGTCCTCGGTCTCGACGGCGATGGTCTGGTTCACGAACGGAATCGGCAGCGAGACGTGCCACGTGGCGTGGGTCTCGTCGTGAACCTCGAACGATTCGACGACGCTGATGGGCTGGGCGCGCTTGCCCGGATCGGCGATGAACTCCCAGACTTCTTCGGGCGAGGCGTCGAGTTCGAAGGTGCGTTCGACCCGGACAGTCATGGCTTCGATAGGAGGTCAGTCGGTAAAAATCCGCCGAAGCCTCACCGTTCAGCCGGGCGTGACGCGCCACGTGGTCGATTTCGCGCGGCTCCATTTCTCGATGTCGATGTCTTCTGACTCCTCGTCCAGCCGCGGCAGCCGGACGCCGACCTGTTTGGCGCTCAGCCCGAGCTGGTCGGCGATGTTCTTCGAGCGGAAGTAGCGCTCCCCACGCGCAACGCTGTCGTGGAGGTACGCGAGAATCCGCCGGTCCTCGTCGGTGAAGTCGCTCATTGTGGATACTACGGTCGTGAGGCTCTTAACGCTTTGTGGCAAGGGTTAGCCCGAGAGGTGTATCGCGGCGACGGCAATCGCACCCGCAAGCGAGGCGACGGCGAAGCCCCACGCCGCGGTGAGTTGGGTTTCGAGCAGCCCACCGACGAGCGCGGCGAACGCGCCGATGAGCCCGAGTATCACGAACAACACGGCGAAGCCGACGCCGCGGTCGGTCCCGACTGCTGTGGACATGGCGGCGCTATCACCGGCGGGGACTTATACTGTCGGTTGGAAGCCCGTCCTCCGCGCGGAGCAATCGAGTGGCAGCGAAACGACCGGTGAACGAACAGTAACCACCCAACCGACAGTATCGTTCCATCATGGCGGGCAACCGACAGCCTGTTTCCCGTGACCATGGAAACGACCATCCGATGAACCGCACGCGCGCCGCCGTGCTCGTCCTCGTCACCCTCGCCGCGGTCGGTGGCGTGGCCGCCCTCACTGTCGAGCGCCCGACGGTCGAGCGTACCGAAAGCCGGATTTCCGGCGTGAACGACTCGACGACGCTCGTCACGACCGAGCTACTCGTCGAGAACCCGAACCCGGTCGGGGTCAGACTCGGGAACGCGACGGTCAACCACTCGGTGCGGATGAACGGCATCGTGATGGGGAACGGGAGCCGGGAGGGGCTTCGCATCACGGAAGACGGGACGAGGGTGAACTTCACGACCGCCATCGACAATCGGAAGATTCCGGCGTGGTGGGCGAGCCACGTCGAGCGCGGCGAGCGAACGCGACTCGCCACGAGCGCGAGCGTCGACGTGCCGGTGTTCGGCACCGAGCGGGTGAGCGAGAACCGGACGGTGACGACCGACATCACCGGCGCGTTGAACACGAGCGAGCCACGGCCGATAAACGCGAGTCTTCCACTACTCGACGACCCCGTACTCGTCGTCGACCGCACGACCGCGACGTGGGGGAACGCGACGCCCGAGACGACGCCGCTCGACATCGCTCTCAGGGTGAGAAATCCGACCGAGATTCCGATTCCGGTCAGCCGCATCGACTACACCGTCACGATGAACGGGATTCCCGTCGCCAACGGAACCACGGGCCGGGGCGACGTGATTCCGCCCGGCGACGAGCAGACGGTTCGGACGAGAGTGGCCATCCGCAACCGCAAGCTCGACGAGTGGTGGGTCAGCCACATCGAGCGCAACCAGCACACCGACCTGCGGGTGTCGCTCACCGCCGTCCTCGACCTCCCCGGCGACACCACTGTGCGAGTTCCGCTCGACGGTCTCGGCTACAGCACCGACATCGATACCGACGTGTTCGGCACGAAGAACGGCTCGGCCGCCAGAGCAGGGACGGCTCGAAGCCTCTCCATCGGAGCATAGCCGAGACTGGGCATGTGAAGCGGTTGGCCGCTGACCGACAGGATATTACATCGGGCTGTGTCGCTTTCGGTATGGACGTCCGCCTGCTCGAAGCGACCGAGGACCCCGAGAGAGTGGTCTGTACCGCCGCACGCTGCGACTATTCGTCCGGCTTCGTCGGCGACCAGTCGTTCGCGGAGATGATGGACACCGTCGAGGGCGACACCATCGAGGAGAAGAAGGAGACGCTCATCGGTCACCTGCTCGACCACGGCCACTTCGGTCCGTTCGAGCATCCCCAAGCCACCTTCGCCGTCGAGGGCATCAGCCGCTCGTGCATGGCCCAACTCACCCGCCATCGCCACGTCTCCTTCGACGTGCAGTCGATGCGCTACGTGGCCTTCGACGACGTCGACCCCGCCGACGTTCGCGAGGGCGCGATGGTCGTCACGCCGCCGTCGGCGACCGACCCCGACTGGGTGGGCCGCAACCAAAGCGGTGGCGCGGTCGACGGAGAGACCATCGAGCGCCGCGAGCAAATCTTCCGAGAGTCGGTCACCGAATCGGTCGAGTCGTATCAGGAACTGCTCGAAACGGGAATGGCCCCGGAAGACGCCCGATTCGTCCTGCCCATCGGGACGGAAGTGAACATGGTGTTCTCGATGAACGTCCGCATGCTGATGCACATCGCGGACATGCGCGCCGCCGCCGACAGCCAGTGGGAGATTCGAGAGCTGACCGAGGCGGTGCTCGACCACGCCGCCGAGTGGTGTCCGCTCACCTTCGCCCACTACGACGAGCACATGAAGGGCCGAAAGAACCGATTGGCACCCTGATTCACGCGAAGGGCGGGTCACAGCGTTTTTATATGATGGTCCGGTCATCTACGATGGATGACGCGGGTGTGGCTGCTCGGTCTCGTCGCCGCGGTAGCGCTGGGAGCGTTGTTCCTCCCCGCCGTAGCGGTCGGCGACGCACAGTCGACTACCCCGCCGAACGGTTCGAGCACCACGGGCTTCGACGAGGCGCGCTTCGTGGTCACGGTCTACGAGAACGGTTCCGCCCGCTGGACCCAACGGTACAACCAACCGCTCGCAAACGAGAGTGAGATCAGCCGCTTCCGTGCCTACGCAGACCGCTTCGAGAGCGAGGAGACGCCCGTCTATACCGATTTCAAGGAGCGAGCGATGTCACTCACGGCGGAAGGCTCGAACGCGACCGGGCGCACGATGAACGCACGGGCGTTCAGTCGGGACGCACGGGTCAGCTCACAGCCGGATGCAACGGGCGTCGTCGAGATGTCGTTCATGTGGACGAACTTCACGACCGCCGAAAGCGGCTATCTCGTCGGCGATAGCTTCGACAGCGGGCTGTATCTCTCCCGGGGGACTTCTATCGAGTTTCGGGCCGGACCGGGCCTCGAAATCGACTGGGACGAGGTCGCGCCCACGGCCGATGCATCGACCAACGGCTCGGCGAACACGACCGACTCGCTCACCTACTTCGGCCCGGCGCAGTTCGCGGGCGGCCATCCACGGGTCGCCTTCACCGAGGAGTCGGCGCTCTCGGCCGGCGGTGACTCGCTGTCGAACGTGCCGCTCGCGTGGGTCGTTGCGGCGCTCGCCGTCGTCGCCGTCCTCGGTGCGGTGGCCGTCGGGCGCTCGGACGCGTCGCTACCCTTTGGCGATACCGCCGACGGTGACGAACCGGCGGACGCGACCGCCACCGATGCCGAAAGCGAACGCACAGCCGACGAGCCGGACACACCGCAGGAGCCGGCCGTGAGTCCCGCGGACCTCAGAAGCGACGCCGACCGTATCGAGGAGCTGCTCGAAGCCAACGGCGGACGGATGCAGCAGGCCGACATCGTCGACGCAACCGACTGGTCGAAATCGAAGGTGAGCACGCTCCTTTCCGAGATGGCCGAGGAGGGTCGCGTGAGCAAGCTCCGCGTCGGCCGCGAGAACATCGTGAGCCTCGCGGGCCACGAACCCGACGTCGCCGGCTCGCCGTTCGAGGACGGCTGAACGCAAAGCGCAACCGTTAAACGCAATTGCTCGCTACGGAGGGATGTCGACGCGCTCTGGTGGTGTAGTCCGGCCAATCATATCACCCTCTCACGGTGATGACCAGGGTTCGAATCCCTGCCGGAGCATTC
The DNA here is from genome assembly GCF_051195015.1 of Halococcus sp. AFM35. NCBI lineage: Archaea > Methanobacteriati > Methanobacteriota > Halobacteria > Halobacteriales > Halococcaceae > Halococcus > Halococcus sp. AFM35. The sequence goes on along the minus strand of NZ_JBNTJU010000004.1, from coordinate 49,134 downwards.
TGTGAATGCGACTCACCCAGCGGCCGCTCCATCGCATGCCACAACAGCCAAAAGCGTGCGCCACCTTTGAACTGGTATGTCGAACGAACCGGCGACGACCGGCGAGAGCCTGCCCGAGACCGAGGAGGAATGGCGCGACGTGCTGACCGACGAGGAGTACGAAATCCTGCGCGAGCAGGGTACCGAACCCAAGTTCAGCGGCGAGTTGCTCGACGAGGACGACGACGGCACGTTTGTCTGTGCCGGCTGCGGAACGGAACTGTTCTCCTCGGACACGAAGTTCGACTCCAAGACGGGGTGGCCGAGCTTTTCGGACGTCGCCGACGGGGCGAACGTCGAACTCCGGCGGGACACCAGCCACGGGATGGAGCGCACCGAAGTCGTCTGTGCGACCTGCGGCGGCCATCTCGGCCACGTCTTCGACGACGGGCCAGAACCGACGGGCAAGCGCTACTGCATCAACTCGGCGGCGCTCGGCTTCGACGAGGACTCGTAACGCCCGTGCGAACCCGTACCGCTATATAGATTTCATAGTAGGGTATTTATCCTCCCTGCGGCTACCGTCGGACGATGCAGGAAACGCCTGTGAGTCGGCGCGCAGTGCTGGCGGGCGGAGCCGGGCTGTGCGCGGGGCTTGCCGGCTGTATCAGCACGAGCGCGACGCCACCGAACAGCGCCAGCGAGAACGACTCCGGTGGAGGGAGTACGGGTGACGTGCCAACCCTCCAGGCGGGCGGCTCTTCGACGGTGTATCCAATCGTCAACCGGGCCGCTTCCTTCTGGGGGACGAATGCTACCCCGCCTGACGGGAAATTCTGGAAGCCGAGCAAGTACGGTATCCAGACGGACAAACGCCTCGCCGATTACTGGGCCGGGCTGTACGGCTTCGACGCAACCGAGAGCGATTCGCCGCCGATTGCGGTGAGCGTGAGTCTCAGCCACTCGGGAACCGGTCTCGAAAAGCTGCGCAATGGGCGTCTCGACATCGGCAATTCGAGCGCACCGGTGAAGGCGGAGTTCCCCGACCTCGCACAGCAAAAACTTGCGAAGTACGTCGACCACGTCGTCGGGGTCGATGCCCAGCCAATCGTCGTCAGTGAGGCAATCAAGGAGGCCGGCGTCACTGGAATTACGGCGAAGACGCTGAAAGCCATCTACAAGGGCAAAATCACGAACTGGAGGGGTGTTCCGGGCTACACCGGCCCGTCGAAGCAGATTCAGGTCGTCGGGCGCGCCGAGGGGTCGGGCACCGACACCGCCTTCCGGAACAACCTCTTCGGGAACCCGAACGCGGCGATTCCGGGCGTCGACATCCGCAAGGGCGAAAACCAGCAGGTCAAGCAGATCGTCAAAAACACCGACAACGCCATCGCGTACATGGCGCTGGCGTTCGTCGACGACTCGGTGCCGGCCATCTCGCTCACCTTCGACGGGACGAAATACGTCCCCGGGAAGAACCTCGCCGAGAGCGGTTACCCGCTCGCACGGGACCTCCACTGCTACACCTACGGGGGCACCTCGAAGAAGGAGGCCGCACTGTTGCGGATGCTCGTCAGCGAGTACGGCCAGCAGACGTTCGTGAAGGCGGTCGGCTATTCGGCACTGCCACCGAAACGCCGGAAAGAACAGCGGCAAAAACTCCCCGACACCCAGCAATGAGCGTCGAACGCGGGCTGGACAGGTTTGGAGGGGTTTCGACCCCGACGCCGGTCGGCGCGCTGCTCGGCGTCACGCTGCTGGCCGTCGCGGTGACGTTCTTCCTCGCGCCCGGACTGGTGGTCTACCCGCTCGCGGCGTTCGCGCTCGTCGTCGTCTATGGAGTTCTCAGGGAACAGGCGGCGACAGCACGCGCGCTCGCGCTCGCGGCGACGGTCGTGACGGTGCTCGTGCTCGGTCTCATCACCATCTATCTGGTCGTCCAATCGATACCGGCCTTCCGCATTATGGGTCTCGACATTTTGACGAAGACCAGTGGAGCGCTCTGGAATCCGAGCGCGGCCATCTACTCGCTCGTACCGATGATGTGGGGCACGCTCGTGACGACGCTCATCGCCACCGCCGTCGCCGCCCCGCTCGGCATTGCCGGCGCGGTGTTCATCGCCGAGATGGCCCCTGACTGGGCGCGCAACCTGCTCAAACCAGCCGTCGAGGCGCTCGCGGGCATCCCCTCCATCGTCTACGGCTTCATCGGATTTCAAGTCCTCAACCAGTTCATGGCCGACGAGTTCGCGCTCCCGACCTACGGCAGTCTGTTCGTCGTCGGCGTCGTCATCGGCGCGATGGCGCTCCCCACAGTCGTGTCGGTCGCCGAGGATGCCATTTCGAGCGTGCCCGGCCCGATGAAGGACGGCTCGCTCGCGCTCGGGACGACCGACTGGCAGACGACGACCGCCGTGACGCTCCCGGCGGCGTTTTCGGGCGTGTCGGCGGCCGTTCTGTTGGGTATCGGTCGCGCCGTGGGTGAAACGATGGCTGCGACGGTGATTCTCGGCCACGTGCAGGCGCTGCCCGACCCGCTCTATGACGTGTTCGGTAACACCGAGACGCTCACCAGCCTCATTGCGAGCCAGTACGGCATCGCCAGCGGCTCGCAGATGAGCGCGCTGTTCGCCGCCGGCGTCGTTCTCTTCATTACTGTACTCGGTCTGAGCATCGGCTCGCAGTACATCGAGCGGCGGATGGAGCGCACGCTCGGGGGTGAGGGATGAGCACGGACACGCGCGTGGCGAGCGCGCTCGACCGAGGCAGTACCGGCCCGCTACGGTACGCTGGCGGGGCAGTCGTCGTCACCGGTGCCATCGTGCTCGTCGCGAGCCTGCTCGCGTTCGCACAGGTCGTCCCCGCCACCGTCATGGGCGTGTCGCTGTTCGACGTGCTCGCGGTCGCGCTCGTCGCGGCGGCGGGCTGTCTGATCGCGGTCGTCGTCACCGCCAGGTTCGGCATGCTCGATGTCGCGCCGGACCACACCGCCGGCACGTCGCTTGCGGCCGTTTTCGCACTCATCGGCGTGGTGACTGGGGGTCTCGTGACCGCACAGACGCTTGGGTTCGGCACTCTCTGGCCGGTCGGCGCGCTCGTCGGCGGGGCGCTCGGGGTCGTGCTAGCGGTCGTCCCCCGTGAGGACAGCGCGCTCGCGGCGACCGGCGGCGGGTTCGCGCTCGTGGTGGGCGGACTCGTCCTGACCGACGTCATCGGACCCGGCTGGCGATGGCAGCCGGAGGGCCTGTCGGCGGCGTTCACCGCAGCGACGACCCTGCCGATACTGCTGGGCGTCGCCGGGCTGTTGCTCGCGTGGGTCGGCGCGCAGGCGGCCGCCGGGTTCGGCACGCAGGGGAGGGCGCGCGGCGCGTCGCTGCTCGTGAGCGCGAACGCGGCAGGGATGATCGCGCTGCTGGTCGTTCTCGTCTCCTTCATCGCCGTGCGGGGCTGGGGACCGATGACAGAGGGCATTCGCTTCGGGCTGTTCTGGGAACCGGTGACGTGGTTCCAGCCGCCCGGTTGGGACGAATATGTCGTCATCAGCTCCCCCCTCGTCTGGTTTCACTGGCCGTTCGTAATGGAGGGCTTTGCGATAACCAACACCATCAACGGCGTCGCGCCGGCCATCGTCGGCACCGTCTGGCTGGTCGTCGGCTCGGTGACGGTCGCCGTCCCGCTCGGCGTCGGCACCGCCGTCTTTCTGACCGAATACGCCGAACAGGGCAGATTGACGGCGCTCGTGGAGGTCGCCACCAATGGTCTCTGGAGCACGCCGAGCATCGTCTACGGGCTGTTCGGGCTTGCCTTCCTCGTGCCGCGCATCTCCAACGGAAGCAGCCTGCTGTCGGGCATGCTGGTGCTCAGTTTCATGCTGCTTCCCCTCGTGATCATCACGAGCCGCGAGGCGCTGCTCAACGTGCCCGACGAGTACCGCGATGCGAGCGCGGCGCTCGGCGTGAGCCGCTGGCAGACCATCAAGAGTGTCGTCCTGCCGGCGGCGATGCCCGGCGTCGTGACCGGTGCCATCCTCGGCGTGGGCCGCATCGCCGGCGAGACCGCGCCGATTCTCCTCGTCCTGACCGGCGAGCCGTTCCCCGAGACCGGACCCGATGTGCTCGACTTCGGGGCCGGATTCACCTCGTCGTTCCCGTTCGTCGAGCTATCGGTGTTCAGCACCGAAGCATTGCTCCAGCCGGCGACCGCGCTGCCCTACCAGCTGTACGCGACCATCACCGCCGGCGTCGGCAACGTGAGCAACGGGTTCGCGTGGGCCACGGCGCTCGTTCTCCTGCTGGTGGTCTTCGCCTTCTATGCGGTCGGCATCGTCTCGCGGCGCTACTTCGATACCAAACTCCAATCATGAGCACGATACAACGGGACCGAGACCGGACCATCGGCGAGAGCGACGAACGCATCGAACCGGAATGGACCGACTACGACTTCGACAACGGGACGAAGTTCGCCGTCGATGACCTCGACGTCTTCTACGGCGACGAGCAGGCACTCGAAGGCATCAGCCTCGACATCCCCGAAGAGAGCGTCACGGCGCTCATCGGTCCTTCGGGCTGTGGAAAGTCGACGTTTCTCCGGTGTCTGAATCGAATGAACGACCGCATCAAGGCCGCGAACGTCGAGGGAAGCGTCGCGCTCGATGGCCAGGAGATCTACGGGGACGGCACGGACCTCGTCGAGCTCAGAAAGCGCGTCGGGATGGTGTTCCAGCAGCCCAACCCGTTCCCCAAATCCATCCGGAAGAACGTCTCCTACGGTCCCAGAAAGCACGGCGACGTCGAAACCGGGCTGCTCGCGCGGCTGTTCGGCCGCGAGGACGGCGAGGGCGAGGACGCACTCGTCGAGCGCTCGCTCCGGCGGGCCGCCCTCTGGGAGGAGGTCGACGACCGCCTCGACGACAACGCGCTCGGACTGTCAGGGGGACAGCAGCAACGCCTCTGTATCGCGCGCTGTCTCGCAGTCGATCCCGAGGTCATCCTCATGGACGAACCAGCAAGCGCGCTCGACCCCATTGCGACCGCGAAGATCGAAGACCTCATCGAGGACCTCGCCGAGGACTATACTGTGGTGGTGGTCACCCACAACATGCAGCAGGCGGCCCGGATTTCGGACCAGACCGCCGTCTTCCTCACCGGCGGCGAACTCGTCGAGTACGGCGACACCAACGAAATCTTCGAGAACCCCGAGAGTCAGCGTGTCGAGGACTACATCACCGGGAAGTTCGGATAACCACCCGGCAGCTGAACCCTTTTGGGTCCGTCGCTCCAAGCGAGTGTAGTCACTGGAATGAGCGAGCCACGCGAGGACACGAAAAGCGTCTGTCCGCTCTGTGCGGTCGGCTGTAGCGTCCGTTATGACGATACCAGCGGGCGGGCGCGCGGCTGGCCAGGTGCACCCGTCAACGCCGATGGCGAACTCTGTCCGAAGGGCATCGCGGCCTTCGACGTGTTCGACGACGAGAAGCGACTCACCCAGCCGCTGGTGCGACGCGACGGCGACCTCGAAGCCGTGTCGTGGACGGACGCCTACGACCGCATCGAACGCGAGTTCTGGCGAATCGTCGAAGAGCGCGGCCCGGACGCGCTGGCATTTCTCGGCGCACCCCACTGTACGAACGAGGAGAACTATCTCTTTCAAAAACTCGCGCGGAGCCTCGGGACGAACAACGTCGACAACCGCGCGCGACTCTGTCACGATTCGACCGTGTCGGCGATGGAAGGCCGTCTCGGCTCCGGCGGAATGACGAACTCGCTCGCCGACCTCGCCGAGACCGGGGCGTTTCTGATAATCGGGTCGAACCCGGCCGACCAGCAGCCGGTCGCGTTCAACTCCTATATGAGGCCCGCGGTCAACGACGACGCGCACCTCATCCACATCGACCCGCGCGCGAACGCGACGACCCGCCTCGCCGACACCCACATCGCACCGCGACCGGGCACCGACGAACTCGTGGTCGCGCTGTTCGTCAAAACGATTCTCGACGAGGGGCTGGTCGACGAGGGGTTCGTCGCCGACCGAACGGAGGGATTCGAAGCGTTCGCCGCATCGGTGAGAGAGGTGGAGTTCGCGGACCTCGCCGCGCGCGCCGACGTCGATGCCGAAGCCGTGCGAGCGGCCGCGCGCGCGTTCGGCGGAGCCGAGCGGGCGGCCGTCGTCACGGGTACCGGTATCGAGGGCGACGGTCCCGACGACACCGCCACCGCGGATGCACTCCTGAACCTGCTGCTGCTCACCGGGAATTTGGGGAAGCGCGGCGCGGGGATGAACCTCTTTCGCGGTCTCAACAACGAACAGGGTGCCTGCGACGCCGGCGCGCTCCCCCACCGACTGCCGGGCGGCCGTCCCGTCACCGAGAGGGCGGCGCGCGAGCAGGTGGCCGATGTCTGGGGCATCGAACCGCCCTCGGAACCGGGACCGACGGAACTCGACCTCGTTCGTGCCTTCGGTAGGGAAATTCGGGGTGCGTTCGTCCTCGGCGAGAACCCCGCGGTGACGAAACTCGACAGGCAGACCGTCGCGCGCGGTCTCGATACGCTCGATTTCCTGCTCGTGCAGGACGTCACCTCCACCGAGACGACCGCCCACGCCGATGTCGTGCTGCCGGCGGGCATCTGGTCGGAAAAGTCAGGCACCGTGACGAACCTCGACAGACAGGTCCAGCGAATGCGCGCGCTCGAATCGCCGCCGGGTGCGGCGCGGGGCGATTTCGAGATTCTGTGTGCGCTCGGCGAGCGCCTCGCCGGTGATGGATTCGAGTACGATAGTCCCGAGGAGGTGTTCGCGGAACTCACCGCCGTGAACCCGCAGTACGCGGGCATGAACTACGAGGCCATCGGCACGGAGAGCCAGCGCTGGCCGTTTCCCGACGGCGCGAACGAGGGAACCGACGTCCTTCATCGAGGGGAGTTCATGACCGGCGAGCGCCGTGCGCCGTTCGTGCCGATTCCCACCGCCGAGCCTGCCGACGAGGGGACTGGAGAGCTGGTGTTGCTTACCGGCTCGCGCAGTGGCGACGTCGCCACGACGACGATGGGGAGCGAGGTGGGAACGGCCGACGACACCCTCGCCATCCACCCCACGGACGCCGACGCCCGAGGCGTGGCAGACGGCGAGCGCGTCGTCGTCGAGAGCGCGGACGGGCACATCGAGGTCATCGCCCAGCGGAGCCGCAGCGTTCGGCAGGGTACCGTCTTCGTCCACGCGGGCGTCGCCGACCCGCTGCTCGGTGCCGGGCGGACACGTATCCGAATCGCATAATCGCAGTAGCAAGACGACGATTTTGCCGTCAGCCAAACCCAATACTTGCCACGGTTCGACCGTGAGTGTGTGTCTACCAAAGGCGCGAACAAGAACCGGTGGCTGATCGCGGCGTCGGCCGTCGCGATCCACCTCTCCATCGGGAGCATCTACGCGTACAGCATCTACCAGATACCGCTGAACGAGGCACAGGGGTGGAGTACGGGAAGCGTGACGACCGCCTTTTCCATCGCCATCTTCGTCCTCGGCATCACGGCCGCCTTCCTCGGGAGCTACGTCGAGAAGTACGGGCCACGGAAATCCGGACTGGCCGCAGCAGTTCTATACGGTCTCGGGATGGTCGGCTCCGGCGTAAGTGTACTCCTCGGAAGCCTGCCGCTCTTTCTCGCTACCTTCGGGGTGGTCGGCGGGATGGGTCTCGGTCTCGGCTATATCTCCCCCATCGGGACGCTCGTCGAGTGGTTCCCGGACCGCCGCGGAATGGCCACCGGGCTTGCGGTGATGGGCTTCGGTGCGGGCGCGCTGCTCACCGGTCCACTTGGAAACTTCCTGATTCAGGGCTACGGCGTCGCAACGACGTTTTTCGCCCTCGGCATCCTGTATTTCGTTTTGATGTCGGCGGGCGCGAGCTATCTCGCCAAACCGCCGGACGGCTGGCTGCCGGCGGGGATGGAAGACACGCCGGAAAATCAGGAGGAGGCCAGAAGCGCGCTGTCGGGACTCCCCAACCTCACCGCGAAGGAGGCGCGCACGTCGGCGCGCTTCTGGATGGTGTGGCTCATCATCTTCATCAACGTCTCGGCTGGCATCATGCTGCTCGCCTTTGCCTCGCCGATGCTCCAGCAGATCACCGGCGCGAGCGCGACGACCGCCGCGTTCATCACCGGCTACATCGGTATCTTCAACGGTGGCGGCCGCATCGCGTGGGCCACCCTGTCGGACTACATCGGCCGGACGACGACCTACGCGGCGTTTTTCCTCATCCAGATCGCCGCCTTCTTCGTGATGCCACAGGTCACCGGCGTCTGGCTCCTCGCAGGAATCATCTTCCTCGTCATCACGTGCTACGGCGGCGGATTCTCCTGCCTGCCGGCGTACCTCAGCGACCTCTTCGGCACGCAGGAGGTCAGTGCCATCCACGGCTACGCGCTCACGGCGTGGGGCTTCGCCGGCGTGGCCGGCCCGCAGCTCGCCTCGACGATTCTCGAATCGACCGGCAACTACACGAGCGCGCTGTACATCATGAACGGTGCGCTCGTCGTCGGACTCATCACCGTTGGCGTCCTCCGCTGGCGAATCGGCAAGCTGCAGGATGGAAGCCGTACCCCCGGAACCGCCGCCGAGGCAACGACCGACTGACCAACTACTGGTGCGTCGAAACACCGAAGCGGCTGCGGTCGAAGACGCCATATCACCCCCGACAGCCAGACCACACGGCGCGGTTGCGTCATCGTCGCCGGCGGTCGCTCGACGCGCTTCGGCGAACAGGACAAGGTCCTTGCCGACCTCGCGGGCGTGCCGATGGTTCGCCGGGTCGCCGAGCGACTATCGGGACTCGACGAACTCGTCGTTAGCTGTCGGGCCGACCAGACGGCCGCCATCGAGCGGGCGCTTGCGGGGATGGATGGCAGGTGTGTCGAAGACCCCGAACCCGATGGCGGGCCGATGGTCGGCGTTCACACCGGTCTTCAGGCACTCGATACCGACTACGCCGCCGTCGTGGCCGCCGATATGCCCTTCGTCGATGCCGCGTTCGTCTCGCAACTGTTTGAGCGTGCAGCAGGCCACGACGCGGCCGTGCCGCGTCATAAGGGCTGGCTGCAACCCACGCAGGCGGTCTATCGCACCGACGCGATGGCTGACGCCTGCGCGTCGGCGCTTTCGCGTGGCGACCGCGAGCTCCGTGCGGCGCTTGCGGCGCTCGACTGTGCCGTCGTGACGGCGGATGAAATACGGGAATATGCCGATCCACGGACGTTCACGAACCTGAACACCCGGGAAGAGTTCGCCGCCGCCGAGCGCGCGCTCGATGCCGAGGAGCGATAACCTCGACATCCGCGTCGCCGGCTATGCGCCGACGTACTCCTCGTTGACTTTCCAGCCGCCGTCGCCGTCGCGAATCATGTACTCGCCGTAGTACGGGACTCGGTTGGCGACGACCTCGCGGAACGCCTCGCGGATTTCTTCCCGACTCATTGCGCCCATCGGCCGGAGGTCGTCGTTGCGATTCAGACAGCCCTTGAGATAGCCCTCGTGGGTCACTCTGATGCGATGGCAGTTCGCACAGAACGTCTCGTTTTCGACAGGGTCGACGATTTCGACCATCCCCCCATCAATCCAGTAGCGCCGTCGGTCGTGCATCTCTCGATGTTCGACGCGGTCGGCTCGGTCGGAAAGCCACTCGTGGACGCGCTCGATGTCGATGGCCCACTCGGGATGGCCGGCGATTTCGGGCATGTACTCGATGAGCTGGAGCTGAAGGCCCGAGTTCGCACCCACATGGTCGACCATCTCGGGGATGAACTCGGCTGTGCCCTCGAAAACCACCATGTTGAGTTTTACCGGGTCGAGACCCGCAGCCAGCGCGGCCTCCACACCCTCCAAGACCTTGTCGTACGCGCCGGCGTTCGTGATTTCGGCGAACGCCTCCCGGTCGAGGGCGTCCTGTGAGACGTTGACCCTATCGAGACCCACTCCCCGGAGGTCCTCGGCGCGGCCCGGCAGAAAAGTACCATTGGTGGTGAGCGAAGTTTCCATCCCGTCGGGCGTGCGCCGGATGATCTCCTCTAAATCCTCGCGGAGCATCGGCTCGCCGCCGGTGAACTTCACCTTCTCGACGCCGAACTCGGAGACGACCTCCAGAAACCGCACCACTTCGTCAGTGCCCATCTCGTCGTCGGCCGGCTCCATCGGCCCGCGCGTGTCGCCAAGCCCCTCGTTGTGGCAGTACACACAGTCGAAATTACAGCGGTCGGTCAGCGAGACACGCACCCCCGAGACCTCGCGGCCGAACCCGTCGACGAGCATGGACTCACTTCCCCGTGCGAACGGTTAAACCTGCGCGCCGCACGCCGCGCGACGTAACCGAATTCGATTACATCAGCCCGCGAGCGAAACGTGACGAGCGGTCACGGATGGGACGCTACTCGTCGAGGGCTGTGAGCGACCGAACCGCCGCGGGCACGTGGCCGAGCGTCGTCCAGCCGTCGCTCTCGCGGGCGAGCAGCCGTCCGTCGTCGGTGCCGGCGAACACTCGGCCATCGTGGGCCGCCCATGCGAGGACGAACTCCTCGGGCGCGCCCGGATACGGCACGGTCTCGAAGGATTCGCCGCCATCCATCGATTCGAACAGCGCCGCATCAGCGCCGCGTGACCCTTGCCACGTTCCCGGCGGGCCGCGTGCCGCGGCGGTGTATAACTGTCCATCCGCCGCGAACGCCTCCCGAAAATACCGATGGTCGAGGTCACCATCGAGTCGCGTCCACGACCGGCCGGCGTCGCGGGTTCGATAGAGTCCGCCACCGCAGGACGCCACGTACTCGTCGGCACCCAGCACCAGCACGTGATGGACGTCGTCGTGAACACCGTCACTTCGCTTCGTCTGCTCACGGCTTCGCCGTTCGCATGGTTCGCGGGACCTCCGGTCCCGTGCTACTCGTGACGAGCCCGCACTCGCTTCGCTCGCGCGGACGCCCGCCCGCCGCTCGACCCACGTCTCGCCCTCGTCATCGCTGACGTGGACGCCGCCGACCTCGATGCCGGCGACCACTCGGTCCGGGGCGTCGGGATGGGTTCCGAGACTGCGGACGTGGGCCTCGTCGCGGTGGCGCGGCGTGTGCCACTCCGGGCGCGAGGGAAGGTCCTGGAATCCATCCAGTTCGCGCCACGTCTCCCCGTCATCGGTCGAGACGTACAGGTGGGCGGGATGGGTTCCCGCATAGAGACGTTCGCCGTCGGGACTCGTGACGACCGAAAACACCTCCTCGTGCGGCACGTCGAGGTTCGTCCACGACAGTCCATCCGCCGAGCGGTACAGCCCACTTCTCGTTGCGGCGAAGGCCACGCCGTCGAGCGTCCGAACGCGGAGCGTGTCCCCCGCATCGAGCACCTGTTCGGTGGTTGCGAGCGCTCCGTCGGGCGAGCGGAAGACACCATCGCGCGTACCGATGAGCAGCGCCATGACGGGAATAGATGCTCCGCGATAGTAAACCGAGCGGCCGGCTACATGTCACTCCACGACCGCGCCGCACGCTGTACCGAGGTGATGGACTCTATCCAGCGCGCCGAAATCCCCTTCTTGACGATGCGCGCGCCGGGACCGCCGAAGGTGTTGATTGGGATGCCGATGACGTCGTGGGCGACGGCCGCGTCGCCAATCGATACCACTGTTCCCTTGTTCATGTACGCCCAGTGCTCGCGCTCGTCGCCAGCGATGGCACGGGCGACGTTCTCGCCGATGTGTTCGCCCTCCTCCCATGCGGCTTCGGCGGTCGGCGGCGGCACGTCCGCGAGGTCGTCGTCGACGATGGTCTCCCAGACGGCCTCCTCGGTGAGCGGTTCCTCTTCTTTGTCCTGATGGACCAGCGCCGAGTCACCCAGTGCGAACACGCGCTCGTCGCTGGTCTCGAAGGTCGCGTCGGTGTACGCGCGGTTGTGGTCCTTATCAATATCTGCACTTTCGAGGGCGTCCTGACCGGTGACGCCGCCGGCCCAGACCAGCACGTCGTAGCCCATCGAGTCGCGCTCGTCGAAGCTGATTTCGTCGTCTTCGACGCCGGTCATCGCCGCGTTGGTGTCGATTTCGACACCGTGGGCTTCGAGCTGGTTGCGAATCGCGCCCTGGAACTCGTGGTCGTGGCCGGGGAAGACGTCCGCCGAGCGCTCGACGAGGTGGACGTCCATCTGCGCGCCGTGCTCGTCGGCCCACGCGGCCACCTCGCCGGCGGCCTGAATCCCCGTGAGACCGCCGCCACCGATGACCACCTGTGCCGGGTCGCTTCGGGAACCCTCGCGGGTAGCCTCCGTGAGGTGTTCGTTGATGGCGAGCGCGTCGCCGAGGCTCTTGAGCGTCAGTGCATGTGTTTCGAGACCGTCGATGCCGTAGAAGGCGGTCTGACTCCCGAGACCGACGACCGCGTAGTCGTAGTCGACGTTCTCGCGGTCTGCGAGTTCCACCGTACGAGAGTCGGTGTCGAGACCGGTCACAGTCGCCTGCACGAACTCGGTGTCCGCCGATTTGATGTCCTCGACCGGAATCGTGACCGACTCGCGCGCGTCGGGCGTGCGGATGCACCGATGTGTCTCATGGAGCAGGAGGTGATAGTCCTCTGCGGAAATCCAGACGAGTTCGGCGTCGTCGCCGAGTTCGTCTTCGAGACTGCGGACCGCCGCACAGCCGCCGTAGCCCGCGCCGAGGACGACGATGCGGTCGGTCATCGCTCCGCGAGGACCCACGAGTCGTTCGCTGCGCTGCTCGTCGCCTGTGGTGTGTCGCTAGCCATGTCCGAATCGTTTCCCGCGGTGCAGTAAACAGTACGGCTTGAATCGGCAGGTCAGTCGTCGACCGCGGGCGCTCCCGACGGGGCGGTCTCGCCGCTCGCCCAGACGCCGCCATCGAGGTCGATGGCGTCGTTCCATTTCGCCGCGAGCGTCGAGACCGCGAGGTCGCCAGTGACGTTGTTGAGGGTCGCCACCCGCCCGAGAACCGGGTCGACGGCCGCGACGAAGCCGACGATAGTGAGGGGAAGACCGGCCTGCTGGAGCACCACGGTGAGCATGATGAGTCCCGCACCGGGGACGCCAGCGGTGCCGATGCTGATCAGGACGGTGACGAGCAAAATCGTGACCTGCTCGCCGAGACCGAGCGACTGGCCGACGACGTTCGCGGCAAATACGACGGTGACGGCCTGTCGAATCGCCGCGCCGTCCATGTTGGCCGTCGAACCCAACGGGAGCGAGAACCCGTAGATGCTCTCGTCGATTCTCAAATTTTCCTCGGCGTCGCTCATCGTCACCGGTAATGTCGCGCTCGACGAGCGGATGGTGAACGCCGTCACCATCGCGTTCCGGGCACCCTGCAGGAACGAGCCGGGGGATTCGCCGACCAATCCACCGACGATGACGACGAGATAGGTGAACGCGATATGGATGGCGACCGCGAGCGTGACGACCGCGACGAGCGAGCCGAGCGCGACGATTGCGCCGACATCCCTGCCGGCGAGTTCGGCCGCGACGAGCGCGAAGACGCCGAGCACGCCGAATTCCATGACGCCCCACACGATGGTGAACATCGCCTCCATGCCGGCCTCGGCCAGTGCGAAGAAGGACTCCACGCCCTCGCGCACCGTCTCGTCGTCGGTGCGGTCGCGGACGAGCGCGAGCGCGATGGCGAAGACGATGACGAAGAAGATGATGGCGAGCAGGTCGCCGTTGGCCAGCGCGCTCACCGGGTTCTTCGGGACGATGCCGAGGACGACCTCGCGCAATCCTGGCGGCTGGGCGGACTCGCTGCTGCCGCCGGTAAGCGTCGTGCCCGTACCGGGGTCGAGCAGGTTCGCCACCGCCAGCCCGATGATTCCGGCGATGGTCGTCGTTATCGCATAGAGTCCGACGACGATGCCGCCGACCCGGCCCATCCGTGCCGGCGAGAGCCGACGGACGCCCGACAGCAGGCTGAAGGCGACGATTGGGACGACGATCATCCCCAAAAGGCGCAGGAAGAGGTCGCCAATCGGTGCGAGCGCCGCCGCTGGCGGGCCGACCGTGAAGGCGACGGCGACACCGAGGACGAACGCGGCGGCGAGGCGATAGACGATTGGTACGGACCGATAGCGCTGCCACAGGCGGACGACCGAACTCCCAGTTCCTGACATCGACAGGTCTTGTGCATCGAGAAGGCTATGGCTGTCGGGTGCTGGCGCGATGAGCGCATCATCGCCAACGCCGGCAGCCATACCGACGGTCTATTGTCGCCATCGAGTGAGTCATGGGCATGGACGACGCTCGCGAGGCGATAGCGAACGACCCCTACTGCGCCCGCCTCGGCATCGACCTCGAAACGCTCGATGCGGGGCGCGCAGTCACCTCGCTCGAACTCGACGAGTCGCTGTGCAACTTCCACGGGACGCCACACGGCGGGGCGGTCTACTCGCTGGCGGATGCGGCCTTCGCCGCCGCCTCGAATGCACAGGGGAAGACCGCGCTCGCACTCGAAACCAACATCTCATACCTTGCGCCGGCCGCGGTCGGCGAGACGATAACCGCCGTCGCCGAGGAGACCCACGCCGCCGGGCGCACCGCCGAATACGACGTGCGCGTCAGCGACGAGAGCGATGACCCGATTGCGACGTTCCGCGGGCGCGTCTACCGTCCGGACTGATGCGGTCATGGGGCGCGCCGGTGTGTTTTAGTGGACGGTGAGAGTGGGTCGGCTATGGACATCGAGAGCTTCTTCGAGGAGATGCCGTTCGCCGACCTGCTCGGCGTCGAGGTGACCGAAGCCAGCGATGGGCATGCCGAAGGGCACATCGAGATGCGCGAGGAGCTGTCGTGGAACGCCGACCGGATGATGGCTCACGGTGGCGTGACCTTCACGCTTGCCGATACGGTCGGCGGCGCGGCGCTCGTCTCGCTAACCGACCAGCCCGTGCCGACGGTCGACATGCGCATCGACTACCTCGAAGCCGGCACCGGCGACCTCCACGCCACCGCCGACATCGTGCGCGAGGGTGGGAGCATCGGCGTCGTCGATGTCGAGGTGTTCACCGGCGACGGGACGCCAATCGCCGACGTGCGCGGCGTCTATAAGACCGAGTAGGGACTCGCTCGAAATCCCGTGAATTATTGCCGTGCTCGGTGAGGAGTAGACATGCCAACGGAAGACGACCGCGAGGCGTACATGGGGCGAGCGTTCGAACTCGCCCGTGAGGCCGGCGAGCGCGGCGACGGCCCGTATGGGTCGGTGCTCGTCCTCGACGGCGAAGTCGTTATGGAGGAACGCAACCGAGAGGTGACCGACGACGACATCGCCGCTCATCCCGAACTGACCCTCGCCCGGCGCGGGGCGCGCGAACTCACATCCGAGGAGTGCGGAGAGGCCACCATGTACACGAGCACCGAACCCTGTCCGATGTGTGCTGGCGGCATCGCCATCGCCAGTCTCGGCGGCGTCGTCTACAGCGTCGGCGCGGCCCGCGCTGCCGAGGCGTTCGGCGATTCGTCCCTGATACCCTGTGGCGAGGTCTTCGAGCGCTTCGGTCACGACGCCGAAGTCGTCCGCGACGTCCGCGCGGACGACGGACTGACCATTCACCGGGAGTACCGGGCGGTCTGAGTCCGTCGCGACTGCCGGTCAGGAATCGATGCTCGAATCGCGGAGGTTGTCGGCGTTTTCGGGAAGGCGGACGCGCGCGTTCGGGTGCTGGTCGGCGTCCTCGACGAGTTCGCCCCGTTCGCGCAGGTCTTCGAGTCTCGACTTCACCGTCTCGGGGTCGGTTCGTCCGACGATGCCGGCGGCGTCGAGCAGTACCTGTTCGGGAACGCCGCGGCCGACACCCCCGAGGTCCGCCCCGCTCTCACCCTCGGGGTCGATGGCAGCGAGAAATCGAACGAACTCCCGGAGGTCGGTCTCGCCGCCGAGCGCGTCGTGCCAGTCGCGCGGATAGGCGCTGATGCGGTCGTCGTCGAGGCGATAGAACGCATCGGCCGTATACGCGCTGTCGCCGTCGACGAGCCGGTCGTCGACCGTTTCGAGGAAGCCGTCCATGTCGTGTGTGTGGCCGAAATCCGTCCCCTCCATCGCCTCGACGTACGTTTCGAGGGTCTCCCACGCGATGCCGGGGCGGTCGTGGGGATGGTACTGCTCGATGAGCGTGAGGAACTCGTCGACGAGCAGCGACCCGCCGCGGTCGTCGGCCTCGGCGACGATTCGCTCGTTGATATCGGCCATGGTGCGGGTTCGAGACACACGCTGTTAGGGCTATCGTTAGCCTGCGGGCGACAGACCGATATATCGCCTCGCACAACACCCCTCGGAATGATTGTGAACGAGACGACGGACGCGAAGCGATGAGCGGGTACAAGCCGCTTGCCGACTACGGCATCATCGGCAACCTCGAAACGTGTGCGCTCGTCGGCCGGGACGGGGCGATAGACTGGTGTTGCCTGCCGCGACTCAACTCCTCAAGCGTCTTCGCCGCCCTCCTCGACACCGACGACGGCGGCCGCTTCGCCATCCATCCCACGGGCGAGTACGAGGCCGAACAGGAGTACATGGAGCGGACGAACGTGCTCCAGACGACCTTCCACACCGAGTCGGGCACCGCGCGCGTGACGGACTTCATGCCGCTGTCGCCGAACAACGACGGCAACCAGCCGAAGGTGCGCGCGCTCTACCGGGAGGTGACCTGCACCGAGGGCACCGTCGACCTCGCCATCGAGTTCGCCCCCCGCTTCGACTACGCCCGTGCGGACTCGCGCGTCGAGTCCATCGAGGGCGGCGTCGTGGCGACCGGCGACGCCAGACGCATCTCCCTGTCGAGTCCCACATCCCTCGACTGCGGCGACGGCGCGGCCGACGGGACCCTTTCGGTCGACGAATACGACAGCGAGTGGTTCGTCCTCGAATACGGGACGCGCGCGCCGACCGACCCCGACTCGTGTGAGTACCTGCTCGATGACACCGTCGAGTTCTGGCGCGACTGGGCACACTCCTGTCCCGACGACGGCGACTGCCCGTTTGCCGACTACGGCCACGACATGGTGGTCCGGTCGGACCTCGCGCTCAAGCTGCTCACCTATCAGGGCACGGGAGGGATTACCGCCGCGCCGACCACCTCGCTCCCGGAGGTGGTCGGCGGGGTGCGCAACTGGGACTACCGGTACAACTGGATACGCGACGGGGCCTTTACCGTGCGGGCGTTCGGCAACCTCGGCGATACCGAGGAGGCGGTGAGCTACCTCGACCGGTTCCTCGAACTCAGCCACTCGGTCGAGCCGTCCGACCTCCAGCCCATCTACGGTCTCCAGCACGGCTCGACCTACGAGGAGCAGGAACTCGACCATCTCGAAGGCTATCGGAACTCCTCGCCCGTGCGCATCGGCAACGGGGCGGCCGACCAGCTTCAACTCGGCATCTACGGCGAGCTCGTCCTCGCTATCCACCAGCTCTCGTGGACCGATAGGGAAATCGCCGACGAGGACTGGGCGGCCGTCCGCGACATCGTCGAGTACGTCCGCGAGGTCTGGGACCGGCCCGATGCGGGCATCTGGGAGATGCGCAGCGGTCCCAAACAGTTCGTCCACTCGAAGGCGATGTGCTGGGTCGCCCTCGACCGCGGCATCGAGATGGCCGAGGAGAACGGCCACGACGCCCCCATCGGGGAGTGGCGCGACGAGCGCGAGCGCATCAAGGAGGCCGTCATCGAACGCGGCTTCGACGAGGAGAAAAACAGTTTCACGCAGGCGTTCGACGACGACCAGCTCGACGCGAGCCTCCTCCTGCTTCCGCTGTCGGGCCTTCTGCCGTTCGACGACCCGCGCATCGAGGGCACCATCGACGCCGTTATCGACCGACTGGCCACCGACGAGGGGTTCGTCTATCGCTACGAACACGACGACCTGCCGGGCGACGAAGGGACGTTCGTCCTCTGTTCGTTCTGGCTCGTGAACTGCCTCGCGCGCATGGGCCGCACCGAGCGCGCCCGCGAACTCTTCGAGAACCTCAGAGAGCAGTTCAGCCCGCTCGGTCTCGTCTCGGAACAGCTCGACGCCGAGACGGGGACACTGCTGGGGAACTTCCCGCAGGCGTTCAGCCACATCGGCTTCATCAACAGCGCGCTGTTCCTCCACGAAGCAGAAGAGGGGACCGAGGTCCAGCCGTTCGGCCCCGAATCCGCCTAATCCCGTTCGGCGGAATCGGAAACGGCCGGTTCGTCCCAGCGCTCGTCGGGGGCGACCGGCGCGAGCGCGTGGTCCAGTTCGGCGTCGCTGTAGGTTCGCTCGGCGAGGTCGAGG
Organism: Halococcus sp. AFM35; assembly: GCF_051195015.1. Lineage (NCBI taxonomy): Archaea > Methanobacteriati > Methanobacteriota > Halobacteria > Halobacteriales > Halococcaceae > Halococcus > Halococcus sp. AFM35. The sequence goes on along the minus strand of NZ_JBNTJU010000004.1, from coordinate 30,873 downwards.
CTCCGGCGTCGCCATCGCTCGCCGACGGCCGATTCACCCGTCGGCCCGACGCGCGCGCCGTGGACGGTGAAGTAGCGCCCGTCCCGGCCCATCCGCTTCCCGTCGTAGGTGTGCTGGTCAAATATTACGTCGTGTCTCCCGCCGGGTTCGAGGTCGCCGACCGGGAAATCATACTCCGGCTCGCGGCCCTCCTCGCGGGCGGCGGCGCGCTCCTCGGCGACGCGCTCGAAGTAGCCGTCCGCGTAGGTGGCCTCTCGCGTCGAGGTGGCCCGTGCCGCCGCGAGCGCCGCGTGAATCCCACAGAGACGGCCCTCCCAGCTATCGCCCTCCCAGCGCTCGGTCGCCAGTCGCTCGTAGCGCTCGATGAGGAGCGCGATGTCCGCACCCGCACGCAGGTCCTCGACGACGTAGAGCGCGAGGCGGTCCCAGAGGTTCCACGCGTAGCCCGACCGCGTGAGTTCCCACGCCGCCCACGCCGCACACTCCTCGTCCGAGCGTCGCACCGCCTTCTGGAGCAGGCTGGAGACGTCATACCGGTTGTAGCCGCCCTTGGTCGCGTTCTCGTCGAGTTCCTCACCGAAGTCGTCAGTCATCGGTTCGTCTTCCTCGACTTCGCCGCCACCGAGAGTCACCTGTCTGTCCTCGCTCATGGAGAGAGAACTCCGTGCGGATACATGTGACTAGCCATCTTCAGATGAGAGACGGCTGTCGTGTGGGTCGACCGGTGGACAACGAACGTTCCGCTCGTCGGTTGCTATTCGACCCAGACGGTCTTGCGGTTGACGAACTCCTTGATGCCGGCCTCGGAGAGTTCGCGCCCGTAGCCCGAATTCTTCACACCACCGAAGGGGACTCTGGGGTCGGATTTCGTGAGCTGGTTGATGTACGTGCAGCCGGCATCGATGCGACGGGCGACGCGCTGGCCGCGCTCGCGGTCCTCGGTCCAGATGCTCGCGCCGAGACCGAACTCGGTGTCGTTCGCCTTTGCGATGGCTGCGTCCTCGTCCCCGACTGCGTACACCGATGCGACCGGCCCGAACAGCTCCTCGCCGTCGGCCGGACAGCCCTCGGGCACGTCGGTGAGGACGGTCGGCGGGTAGAAGGGACCGTCCCTGTCGAGCGGTTCGCCGCCGGTGGCGACGGTCGCGCCGGCCTCGACGCTCTTTTCGACCTGTTCGTGGAGTTCCTCCATCAGATGGGTTTGGGCCTGCGGGCCGATGTCGGTCTGTTCCTCAGTGGGGTCGCCGACGGTGAGCGCCTCGCACTCCTCGACGAACCGGTCGAGGAATTCGTCGTATACAGCTTCGTGGACGATGAACCGTTTGGCGGCGATGCAGGACTGGCCCCCGTTCTGGTTGCGTGCCCACGCGCCGGTCTCGGCCGCCGCGTCGATATCCGCATCGTCGAGGACGACGAACGGGTCGCTGCCGCCGAGTTCTAATACTGTTTTCTTCAGGTTCTCACCGGCGGTGGAGGCGACGGCACGGCCGGCCGGCCCGCTTCCAGTGAGCGTCGCCGCGCGCACGCGCTCGTCGGCGAGCACGTCGTCGATCTTCTCCGACCCCACGAGCAACGTCTGAAAGGCTCCTTCAGGGAACCCGGCCTCCTCGAAGACCTCCTCGATGGCGAGCGCACTCCCCGGAACGTTCGAGGCGTGCTTCAGGAGCCCCACATTTCCCGCGGCGAGATAGGGTATCGCAAACCGCATCGCCTGCCAGAACGGGAAGTTCCACGGCATCACCGCGAGCACGGGTCCCATCGGGTCGTAGATAGTTTTGACGGTAGTGCCAGGCGGACTGGGGTGGGTCTCGGCTTCGAGGTACTCGCTCGTGTGCTGGGCGTAGTGGTCACAGAGCCACTGGCACTTCTGGACCTCGCCGAGCGCCTGCGAGATGGGTTTGCCCATCTCCTCGGTCATCAGTTCGGCGTACTCGCGTTCGTTTTCCCGGAGCACGTCGCCGGCAGCCTCGATGAGCTGCTCACGCTCGCGGATGGGCACCTCGCGCCACTCCACGAAGGTGTCCTCGGCACGGGCGAGCGCGCTGTCGACATCGCTCGCGCTGTCTTCCTCGTACGAGTCGACGACTTCGCCGGTCGCCGGGTTGACCGTCTCCATGCCGTAACCACTATTCGTGTACGTCATTAACGTTATGGTCGGTTTCACGCCCGATTCGACGTGAGCAGCGTCCCGAACCGGCGCGGTTCGCGTCGAGAGGCGTCAGTCGCCGAGTTCCTCGACGCGCTGGTCGTACTGGTCGGTGGCCTCGTTCACTTCCTCGATGAATTCGAGCATCTGCTCTTTCATCCCATCCCGCAGTTCGCTCGCGGAGAACTCCTCGGAGTCGGTGAGCAGGCGCATGAACGCACGAAGCTCCTCGTCGGTGATGTCGTCGACCGCACCTGCATCGAGCTTGTCGATGACCGCGTCGACGTCGATGTGGCCCACCGGCTCGACGCTGAACTCGACGTTGACCATTCGATACTCGGACCCCGAAAGTGCCTGTTCGGCGCGGCTGACGCCCTGGCTGAGCATGTCCTTGAACGGGACGTGATAGCCCATCGTCCCCAGATGCAGGAAGCCAAGCAAATCAGTGATGCCTTGCGTGTAGGCTTCGCGTGCCTCGTCGTCGGGGTCGAAGACGGTCTCGCGGTCGCGCTCTTCTAAGTGCTCGAACAGGATGGTGAAATCGAGCAGTGCGTTGCGCAGGCGGCGACGGATGCGGTTTCGTTTCTGCTTTTTCGAGTGCTCCGTGTAGTCGGTCTTCCGTCCGAGGAGGAACTCCCGGTCGCTCGGCGTGAGGATGCCGCGCCCGCGGTCGGCCGAGTAGGCACGCCCCTCGGGTGCGTCGGTCTCGTCGCCGTCGTCCATACACAAATAGTGTGTATTCGCGCCATTAAGCGTTCCGAACGGTGAAAAATCGTGACTGCCCGGCCACCCTCACGAGTCACCCACACGACCGCAACGATTTTAGACTATGACGTACACGTATTTTGTATATGGAACGGGACAGCGCGGAACCGGACGCGACGGCGATTCCGGGAGCGGCGGCGCGTCGGTGGGTCGAACACAGCCGTAGCCACGCCGCACCCAGCGAGCACTCACACGATTTCGTCTGGGACATCACTCGGGAGGCCGACGGCCCGTTCGTCACCGACGTCGATGGAAACGTATTGTTGGATTTCACCTGTCACATCGGTGCCGCACCGCTCGGCTACAACAACGAGAAAATCCTCGACAAACTGGAGGAGTTCGACCTCGTCGACCCGCTGAAGATCGCCGGGCAGGACATGTACTTCGGAGCGGGCAAAGACCCCGCAGACGCCCGGTTTCCATCATCGAGCCATCTGATCGAGGCGCTCGCCGAGCGCTCGACACAGTACGGACTGGATACAGTCTTCCTCTCGAATTCGGGTGCCGAAGCCGTCGAGAACGCGATGAAGATCGCCCACGACAACCGCCCCGCGGCGAAATATGGATTCTCCTTCGCCGGCAGTTTCCACGGGCGAACGCTCGGCACGCTGTCTGCGACCAACGCGAAGCCCGTCTATACCCGCCACTATCCCGAGATAGCCGGCATCGAGACGATTCCGTTCTGTGAGAACCGGAACTGCACGGCCGAGACCTGTGACTGTGGCTTTTTCACGGGCGATGGCTCGGTGTTCCGGAACGCGCTCGCCCCGGAGGGTGGCCACGTCGACCCCGCGGAGGTCGCGTTCGTGGTTCTCGAACCGATTCAGGGCGTCGGCGGCTACCGCTTCCCGAGCGACGAGTTCATGAAAGAAATCGGTGACGTCTGCGAAGAGTACGACGTCCCGCTCATCGTGGACGAAATCCAGTCGGGCGTCGGGCGCACGGGCGAGATGTGGGCTTCGGACCACTACCCAATCGAACCGGACATCATCGCGGCGGCGAAGGCGCTGCGGGTCGGCGCGACGGTCGCGCGACGCGGGATGTTCCCCGAGGAGAAGAATCGCCTCGGCTCGACGTTCGGCGGCGGCGACGTCCTCGCCTCGATGCAGGGACTGTTCACCCTCGAAGCCATCGACGAACACGACCTCATGGACAACGCCGTCGCGCGCGGCCGGCAGGTCAAGGCGGCGCTGCGCGAACACCCCACCGAGAAAATCGTCGACGTGCGCGGGAAGGGGTTGATGCTCGCCGTCGAGTTCGACACCGGCCCGCGCCGGGATGCGGTCGTGGCGGAAGCGCTCGACCGTGGCATGCTGACGCTTGGCTGTGGCGAGAAGACGCTTCGACTACTGCCGCCACTCGACGTCACCGAGCGCGAAACCGACCTCGGAACGTCCATACTCGGAGCGGCCATCGACGCCGCCTGAGTTCGCCGCTATTCACGCAGCGAGCACTCACGCACCGCAACGCCGTCGGTTCCGTCCAGCGATTCGACGACCGTTTCGAGGTGGTCCCGACCGCTGCCCGCAACGGCGAGTTCGACGGGCGTGCGATTAGGTCGGTCCCCACGGTCACGGCGGACACGCGAGAGTTCGTCGAGTTCGGCTCTACACTCTCCGATTGTATCGACGACCGCGCCGACACCAGCCGGCCAGTCGCGGAGTTCGAGGCGCACGGTCGCGTACCGACCGCGCTCCATCAGCCCCGAGCGAACGAGTTCGGCGTGCTCTCGCAAACCGACGTTCCCGCCGGAGACGACCGCGGCGACGGTTTCGCCCTCGACGTCGAGGTCGCCGGCGAGCAGCGCCGCGACCGGGGCCACGCCCGCAGCCTCAGCGACGATTTTCGCACGCTCGGCAGTCAATGCCACCGCGGCGCTCAGTTCGTCGTCCGACACCGATACCACGTCGTCGACGCGCTCGCGGACGACGGCGAAGGTCTTTTGGAGCAGTCGTGCGTCGGCGATGCCCTCGGCGACGGTATCGACAGTCGAAAGTCGGTGAATTTCCCCCCGTTCGAGCGATGGCTTGGCGTGGGCCGCACCCTCTGGCTGGACGCCGATGACGCGGATGTCCGGGTCGTGAGCTTTGAGTACGGTTGCGATACCCGATATCAGGCCACCGCCGCCAACGGAGACGAGGGCCGTATCGAGGTCCGGAAATTGTTCGATGAGTTCGCATCCGACAGTTCCCTGTCCGGCGATGATGGCTGCGTCGTCGAACGGATGGACGAACTCCCTGTCCTCCTCGTCGGCGATGTCGAGCGCGCGCTCGTAGGAGGCTTCGTACTGTTCGCCCGCGACGACCACCTCGGCTCCATAGCCCCGCGTCGCATCGATCTTCGCGGCGGGCGTTATCTCCGGAACGACGATGGTGGTGTCGATATCGAGCAGTTGTCCGGCGAGCGCCACCCCCTGAGCGTGATTGCCCGCGCTCGACGCGACGACACCGCGCGATTGTTCGGTTGGCGAGAGCTGCGATAGTCGGTTGTACGCGCCACGAATCTTGAACGAGCCGGTGCGCTGCATCGCCTCCAGTTTGAGACCCACCGATTCGGCACCGCTCATCTCCGCAAACGTCCGCGAGGTGTCGAGCGGTGTGCAATGGACGACATCGGCGATGCGCTCGCGGGCCATCTCGATGTCGGCGAGGGTCACGACGTCGGCCGCGGCGAGGTCAGACTCGCCCATCGGCGACGGCGAGGATCGAGTCGGTCAGGACGTCGATGCCCGTTTCGAGGCTCCGCTCGTCGATGTCGAAGGTCGGCGTGTGGTGGCTCGTCGGGTGGTCGGTGCCGACGATGAGATACGTCGCCAGCCCGCCCTCGTTCTGGACGCGCTCCATCAGGAAGGTCGCGTCCTCGCTCGCACCGAACTCCGCCGACCTGACCGGCGAGTCCACACTCCCCATGCCATCGGCGACCTCGTAGACGACGTCGGCGAGCTCCGGGTCGCTGTCGGCTCTGGGCGATTCGCTGACGATTCTGAAATCCACGTCGCAGTCGTGGGTCTCGGCTGCCGCATAGAGGGTGCGCTCGAACTCGGTCTTCATGTACTCGCGCAGCGGCGTCGTCTCGCCGCGCACCTCGCCCCAGATCTTCGCCCGCTCGGCGATGACGTTGCTCGCGCTGCCGGCGTCCGCCCGCCCGACGTTGACCCGCGTCATCCCGCCGCTGTGGCGTGGAATACCGTAGATGTTCTGTATCGCCGTGGCCATCGCCTGTATCGCGTTGTCGCCCTGCTGGGGTTCCTTGCCAGCGTGAGCGGACGTACCGATGAACTCGGCGGTCAGATGGCACATCGCCAGCGGCTTCTCGATACCCGCGACGACCTCGCCGGAAGGGTGGTCGAGACCGAGATGCACGGCGAAGAGGTAGTCCAGTCCATCGACGAAGCGACTCTCGGCCATCGGGTTGCCGCCGCCCGATTCCTCCTCTGCTGGTTGGAAAAATACAGTAAAGGTTCCCGAGAAGTCGCTCGCCGTGATGGCTTCGAGCACGCCGAGACCGATGGTCATGTGGCCGTCGTGACCGCAGGAGTGCATCGTCTCGCCCGTCTCCGAGCGAAACCCCTCGGCCTGTGGGTGGTGGTCGCCTTCGGCCGACTCCTCGATGAACAGCCCGTCGATATCGACGCGAAGGCCAATCGAGGGACCCGGCCCCCGTTCGAGCACGGCAACCACGCCGGTGTTGCCGCCCTCCATCCGTGCGAGCAGGTCCTCGTCGACGCCAGCCTCGCGGGCGCGGTCGTACCATGGAGCGAGTTCCGAGTCGCTGGGGACGGCCATGCGGTCGTCGGGGTCGTAGGCCGCGGGACCGATTGCGAGTTCGTCGACATCGATGGCCCGTAACTCCTCGACGAGTGCGGCCGTCGTGCGGAACTCCCGCCACGCCGGTTCGGGAAATCGGTGCAGGCGGCGGCGGACCTCGGTGAGTCGGCTGGAAACTGATGCTGCCATAGCGGGCAATGTCGCCCCAGCATCATAATAGTATACGGTTACTGTTGAAACCATCACGCAAAAGCGATAAGTCGGTATCGGTCGAGGGAGACCCATGCCCGCCGATACCAACCTGCTCGTGCTCCGCGAGGGAACGGAAGGACTCTCGATGGCAGCGTACGCCGAGGAACTCCGCAAGCGACTTCCCGACGCGAACGTCGAACTCGCTCGAACCCCCGCGGAGGAACGCCAGTCGATTCGGGACGCCCGCGTCGTCACCGGCATCGACCTCGACGAGGGACTGCTCGATAGAGCGGAAACCCTCGATTTGTTCGCGTGCACGTTCGCCGGCACCGACCACGTGCCGGTCGATGCGCTCGCCGAACGCGGCGTCGCCGTCACGAACGCCGGCGGTATTCATGCCCCGGGTATCGCCGAGCAGGCCATCGGCAACATGCTCGTCTTTGCTCGGCGGCTCCACGAGGGCTGGCGACGGAAGCAAAACAGCGAGTGGCGACACTTCCAGTCCCACGAGTTCACCGACAGCACTGTGACCATCGTTGGCCTTGGAGCCATCGGCGAGGCGCTCGCCCAACGATTGCAGGGCTTCGAGGTCCACACTATCGGCGTTCGCTACACGCCCACAAAGGGTGGCCCGACCGACGAGGTGTGTGGGTTCGGCGACGAAGAGTTGCACGACGCGCTCGCACGGACCGACTACCTCGCCATCGCCTGTCCGCTGACCGAGACGACGCGCGGACTCGTCGATAGCGAGGCGCTCGCAACACTGCCGCCATCGGCGGTTCTCGTCAACGCCGCTCGCGGCGGTATCGTCGACACGGACGCACTCGTGACGGCCCTCCAGTCGGAGACCATTCGTGGCGCGGCCCTCGACGTGACTGAACCCGAACCCCTTCCTCAAGAGCATCCCCTCTGGACGCTCGAAAACTGCCTAATCACGCCCCACACCGGGGGACACACGCCCCGCCACTGGGAGCGTCTCGCCGACATCGTCGCTCGTAATGTCGAGCAACTCGATTCGGGCGAGGAGTTGGAAAACGCCGTTCGCGTGCCTTAAATACATCTCGACCTATGTTGGTGACCCTGTTGTATCTCATGAGAGATGGTGCGTTTCAGTTCTACGCTAAGTAGATTGCACATATCTGAAGCCACACCGTCGAATGACTAGCTTAAATATCGGTAGAGCACTACCACATCCCGAAAATGGCCGCAGCAATTACCGTACTGCACACCGGTGGGACAATCGCGAGTACACGGACAGCGAACGGAGCGACGCCGAACAAGAGCGGTGAAGACCTCATCGCAGCCGTGCCGGAACTCGAATCGTACGCTGACATCAAGACGGCTGAAGTCGTACAGACGCCGAGCTTCGACATGGATATCGAGTCGCTCACAGCGATAATCGAGCGAACGCGCACAGCCGCCGATGACGGCGTCGATGGCGTCGTCATCACCCATGGGACGGACACCATGGAAGAATCCGCCTATTACCTGGACCTCGTCCTCGACCTCGATGCACCGGTCGTCTTCACGGGAGCACAGCGCCGTTCGGACGAAGTCGGCTCCGATGGACCGAGCAATCTCCTCACCGCAGTGCGGGCGGCGAGCCACGAACGGTTCCGGGGTAGAGGCGGCGTCTATATCGCCTTCGACGAGGAACTGCACGCCGCACGCGACGTCACGAAGGCACACACGAGCGCCCTCTCGACGTTCGTCTCCCCGGACAAGTGTCCAGTCGCCCGCTTCACCCGTGAGAGCGTACGCGTCCACCGCGATCCGGGAAGTCGGTCGGCGTCAATCGAGACCACCACGTCGGCCGACGTCGCAATGGTGAAGACGGGAATCGGTGTCGGTGCACAACAGGTGAACGCCGCTCTCGAAAGGGGTGTTGATGGCATCGTCGTCGAGGGGACCGGTCTTGGCAATACGACGAGTGCACTCGGCGATACCATCCGTGACGCTCTCGAAGCGGACGTTCCGGTCGTCATCACCTCGCGCTGTCAGGGCGGGGCGGTTGCACCCGTGTATGGAACGCCCGGCGGTGGAGGGACGCTCCGCTCACAGGGCATCATCGACGGCGGTGACCTCCCTGCCCACAAGGTACGTCTGAAACTCATGCTCCTCATCGAAGAATATGGGAGGGCCGACCTCACCACCCTCCGCGAGGCGTTCGAGGCGAGTTCATGAGCGACAGCACGACGGTCGACCTCGGGCGATGACGGAAAATCACTCCAATATTTTCAAATTACATGAAGTAAAAAATGCTCTCAAAAGTCGCGGCGCATGGCGATTTCGAACCACGGGCAGAAGTCGAGCTGGCGGTACCAGCGCGGGTGCTCGTGGAGGTGCTCGTAGGGTACCCAGAGCAGGCCGGCGACCTCGGCCTCGTCGGGGTCGAGCGTCGTGTCCGAGAGGGTTGCCTTCAGGACTGTGCAGACCTCCCACTCGATGCCCTCGTCGTAGTAGTAGCGTTTGTATTCGAAGCGGTCGGTGGCCCGGAGGTCGTCGTACTGGTCTGGCGTGACGCCGAGTTCTTCGTCGAGTCGTTTGCGCGTGGCGTCGAGTTGCTCCTCGCCCTCGCGGGGATGGGAGGCCACAGTTCCATCCCAGCCGGTGTCCCAGAGCCGTTTGTCGGGGCTGCGCTGGGCGAGCAGCAGGTTCCCCATCTCGTCGAACAGCATCGCGGTGAACGCGCGGTGGCGGACGCCGTCGCCGGTGTGGGCGTCGAGGCGGTTGACGAGACCCTCGCGCTCGTCGTCTCCATCGACCGCGACGACCTGTTGGTCGGCGTTCGGGTGCGTGTCGTCGGCGCTGTCGGCAGCTTTCGGTGTGCTCATGCTGGGGTCTCGCGGAGCGTGCTCAAAGCGCCTTCGACTGCCGGCCGTGCGGCTTGGTCTCAACCGCGGCGCTCGTCGAGAATCAACCTGGTCTTCGTCGAGACGACCTCGTCGAGTTCGCGGGCCTGTGTGATGAGACCGTTGACCGCGCCCGTATCCGCCGCGTCGACGACGAGCACGACGTCCTCCTCGCCGCTGACCTGCCAGACGAAATCGACTTCGGGCCACTCGGCCATCCGCTCGGAAACCGCCGAAGTGTCGACGTCGACGGCCACGCTCACCTCTATCATCGCCTTGATGTTTCCCGTGCGTGTCGTCACGGTGAAGCGCTCGATAGTGCCCTCCTCGACGAGGCGCTCGACGCGATTGCGAACTGTGCCCTCCGACGTCCCGACCTCCGCAGCGATTTCGGTGTAGGGCGTTCGGGCGTCCCGACGGAGCACGTCGAGGATCCGGCGGTCGAGGTCGTCCATCCCTTCCCTATCCCCTACCAGCACTTCACGATTACGAATATCGTAACGTTGTTTCGAACACAACGGTTATTAGGGGGGCGTCTGTACGCATATCGTAATGACGGAGGCCTACGTCGCCATCGAGGGTGGAGCGGTGTTGACCGGACGCTCGCGCGCGCCGGGCACCGCTCGGGGCGAACTGGTGTTCACGACCGCCTACACGGGCTACGAGGAGAGTCTCACCGACCCCTCCTACGCCCAGCAGGTCCTGACGTTTTCGTACCCGCTCATCGGGAACTATGGGGTCCGGGACGAGCGATTCGAATCTAGCCATGTGCAGCCGACCGCGGTACTCGCCCGCGAGCTCACCGACGACGTGGCGGAGTGGCTCACCGAGGCGGGCGTGCCGGCGCTCGACCGCCTCGACACGCGCGACGTCGTGACCGAACTCAGGGAGGAAGGAGCGATGAAGTGTGGTATCGCCGCCGGACCCGATGCCACCCCTGAAGACGCGCGCGAGGAACTCGAACAGTGTGCAGGGATGAGCGAGCACGAGGACATCGGTGCCGAGGTCAGCGTCAGCGAGCCAGTTCGCCACGAGGGCGGCGACTGTGAGATAGCGCTCGTCGACTGCGGCGCGAAAGGCTCTATCACGTCTTCGCTGCTCGAACGCGGCGCGTCGGTCACCGTCCTGCCCTACGACGTGACGCCAGAGGACGTGCGCGAGGTGAATCCCGACTTGCTCTTCCTCTCGAACGGGCCGGGCGACCCCGCGAACTTCGAGGCCGCACGGGAACTGGTCGATGCGTTCGTCGGCGACCTCCCAATCGCGGGCATCTGTCTCGGCCAGCAGGTCGTCGCGCGTGCACTCGGCGGCAGTACCGAGAAGATGGCCTTCGGCCATCGGGGGGTGAACCAGCCCGTCCGCGACCTCGACAGCGACAGAGTCGTGATGACGACTCAGAACCACGGCTACGCCGTCACCGAACCCGGCGAACTGGATGTAACACAGATCAACGTCAACGACGACACGCCCGAGGGCCTCGAAAGCGACGAGTTGGGTGTTCTCACCCGCCAGTATCATCCCGAAGCGAACCCCGGCCCGCACGATTCGCTCGACTTCTTCGACGAGGTACTCGAACTCGCGGAGACGAAGCGCGTCGCGCCGACCGCCGACTGACCTCTCACTCTGATTTTCGTGCCGGCGACGAGGACCACACCACTCGCGTCGTCGGCACTCTCGGCCGATTCGACGGCCGAAACTGCTTCGATATCGTCGGACCGGGAGAGCCAGCGGGTGTGTGTTTTCGCTCGACAGCCAGTCCCGCATCGTTCGCCTGTTCGACCATCCCCGGCGGATGGGTAGTGCCCCGTCTCAATTACCCCACTCGCGTTCGGTCGTCGGCCGCTCGCTGACTGCCGCGACCGCCGAATCCTCATCGCGCGCCGCGAGTGCGGCAAGCGCCGCCTCGGCGCTGGCCGTCGTCGAGAAGTACGTAATGTCTTCTTCGACACAGACTTCGAGCGCCGCGCGGTCGCGCGAAATCACGAGGTCCACTTCCCCATTGCGGATGGCTTCGGGGAGGTCGTCGAACGCCGCTATCTCGAAGCGCTCGGCGAACCCATCGTGGAGTTCGCGCCCGGTCTCGGTGTCGGGGCCGGGGAACTCCGCGTCCGCGAGGTCGACGACCGCCGTCCCCGAATCGGGAATCGGCTTGCTCGTCGCGGTCTGGGTCTTGTCGTAGGCCTTGCCGAAGCTTCTGGCCGTGCCCATCACCTCGCCGGTGCTCTTCATCTCTGGACCGAGCCGCGGGTCGCTGCCCGGCAGGCGGTCGAACGGCAACACCACTTCCTTGACGCTCGTCTGCTCGGGAATCCGTTCCGTGGCGTCGAGGTCTCCAAGCGACGTGCTGGCCATCACCTGCGCGGCGAGCTTTGCGATGGGTACTCCAGTCGCCTTCGAGACGAACGGGACAGTACGAGAGGAGCGGGGGTTCGCCTCCAGGACGAACACCTCGCCGTCCCGCACCGCGAGCTGGACGTTGAGCAGTCCGACCGTGTCGAGCGCGCCCGCGATGTCCTCGACGACCTCGCGCACCCGCGCCAGCACGTCGGCATCGAGCGATTCGGGGGGTATCATACAGGCCGAATCACCCGAGTGAACGCCCGCGGATTCGACGTGTTCCATGATGCCGCCGATGAATACATCGGAGCCATCCGCAACGGCATCGACATCGAGTTCGACGGCTCCTTCGAGGAACTCGTCGATGAGGATCGGCTGGTCGGGACTGACATGAATAGCCTCCGCGACGTACTCGCGGAGTTCGCTATCGTCGTGGACGACGTCCATCGCGCGCCCGCCGAGGACGTAGCTCGGGCGCACCAGTACGGGATACCCGATGTCGTGGGCGAGTTCGAGCGCTTCGGATTCGCTTTCGGCCGCCCCGCCCGCTGGCTGTGAAATCGCCAACTCATCCATGAGATGGTTGAACCGGTCCCGGTTCTCCGCGAGGTCCATCGCTTCGACGCTCGTTCCGAGCACCTCGCAGTCGAGGTCACGTCTGTCGAGTTCGGCTTGGAGTCCGCGACCGATATCGACAGAGGTCTGGCCGCCGAACTGGACCATCACGCCGTCGGCACCGGTCGATGCGATGACGTCGGCGACCTCCTCGGGAGTGATGGGTTCGAAAAAGAGACCATCCGAGGTGTCGTAGTCCGTCGAGACGGTTTCGGGGTTGTTGTTGACGACGTGGGCCTCGATGCCCTGCTCGCGGAGCGCGCGGACGGCGTGAACAGTACAGTAGTCGAATTCGACGCCTTGGCCGATGCGGATGGGACCGCCACCGACGATGACGACGCTCTCGACGTCACGGTTCACCTGCACCTCGTCAGTCGAAAGCGCCGTGTCGCCGCCCACCCCTGGCTCGCGCGCGGAGTAGTAGTACGGTGTCGAGGCGGCGAACTCGCCGGCACAGGTGTCGACCTGTTTGAAGTCGCGTTCGGGCGCGTCCGTTGTCACCTCGTCGATAGTGGCGTCGTCGACCTCGACCGCCCCGCTCCCGTCGGCGCGCGTCATCGCGTCGTCGCCCGCGGCCATCGCCGCGACCTCCTGGTCGGTGAAGCCGACCGCGGCGGCCGCCTCGAACTCGCCGTCGGCGGCCGCTCCCGCCGCCTCGGCGATGCGCTCGTAGCGCTCGACGTACCACGACTTTATTCCGGTGAGGTCGGCCACTTCATCGACGGAGTAGTCACGGTCGAACGCCTCGAACATCGCGTATGGCCTATCGGGCGTCGGCCGTTCGAGGTATTCCGTTTCGAGCGTCGCGTCGTCCATCCCCACCCAGTCGATATCCGGCTCGTACTCCGTCGAACGCAGCGCCTTCAGCAGCGATTCCTCGAAGGTGCGCCCGATGGCCATCGCTTCCCCTGTGCTCTTCATCGCCGTGCCGAGTTCGAATTCGACGTCGCGGAACTTCTCGTTGGGCCATCTCGGGACCTTCGTGACCACGTAGTCGATGGCCGGCTCGAAGGCGGCGGTGGTTTCTCCCGTTATCTCGTTCTCGATTTCGTGGAGGCGCTTGCCGAGCGCGACCTTCGCCGTGATGCGCGCGATGGGATAGCCAGTCGCCTTGGAGGCCAGCGCCGACGAGCGCGAGACGCGGGGGTTCACCTCGACGACGCGGTACTCGCCACCGGGCGTGCCGTCGTCGCGCCACGCGAACTGGATGTTACAGCCACCCTGAATCCCGAGTTCGCGGATCACGTCGAGGGCGGCGGTGCGCATCTCCTGATGACCGTCGTCGGGGATGACCTGCGAGGGCGTGACGACCGTGGATTCACCGGTGTGGATGCCCATCGGGTCGAGGTTCTCCATGTTACAGATGATGATACAGGAGTCGTCGGCGTCGCGCATCACCTCGTATTCGAGTTCGACCCAGCCCGCGATGGACTCGGTAATCAGGACCTCGCCGTTCCGGGAGAGTCTGAGACCTTTGCGAACGCTTTCTTTGAGTTCGCCCATCTCCTCGACGACGCCGGAGCCACTCCCGCCGAGGGTGTAGGTCGTGCGCATTATTACTGGGAGACCGCCGACCGCCTCGACGGCCTCCTCGACTTCCTCGACCGATTCGATGGTGACCGAGCGCGCGACGGGCTGGCCGATCTCCTCCATGCGCTCCTTGAACAGGTCGCGGTCCTCGGTCGCGTAGATGGTATCCAAGGGTGTGCCCATGATTTCGACGCCGTACTCCTCCAAGACACCCTCTTCGGCGAGTTCGGCGGTCACGTTCAGCCCCGTCTGGCCACCGAGGCCCGCGATGACGCCGTCGGGACGTTCCTTCTCGATGATTTCGGCGATGGCAGTCGTCGTGATGGGTTCGATATACACTTTGTCGGCCATCTCCGGGTCGGTCATGATCGTGGCAGGATTCGAGTTGACGAGGACGACTCGGGCCCCCTCTTCGGCGAGCGCGCGACAGGCCTGCGCGCCCGAGTAATCGAACTCCGCCGCCTGTCCGATCTGGATTGGACCGCTACCGATCAACAGTATCGTTCTGTCCTCGTCGCTCATTACCAACGCCAGTTCGCACATCGTAATAAGCCCGGCGATAGCCTGCGAGATGCGTAGCTGAGTTTCGATTTTCGAAGCAATTTCTGCCACGTCACCGCACAACCGGTTCGGTGCTGTTGGCGCGCGGGAACGCGCAAAGCGCGTGACTCGCGCGAGGGATGAGCAGAGCGAGTGAAACGAGCGGAGCGAATCGGCTGGGGAGGTATGTGGCACGGTGCTGTGCGGTTGAGGGTAGTAATCGAACCGTGAGCGAGCCGAGCGAACGCATCCGACGAAAAATGGCCTGAACTGCTACGGCGAATCGCGGAGCCGATAGCGGTAGGGCTGGCTCTCGATGACCTCGACAGCACCAGTCTCGGCTCGCCGGCCCAGTACCGTGGCCACGCGGTGGGGGCTATCGAGCGCCGCATCACGCGCGTCGAGCAGGTCGTGAATCTCGCGGGCGGTCAGCGGCTCCTCGACTCCCGCCTCCGCGAGCACCGCCCGAATCCGTTCGAACTCTCCACGGCGGAGCTGCATACTCGTGCTATGTGACCCAGACACATAACAGGCCGTCAGACGGATGTCTGACGCGGATTTCCGCGAGTCGATGAAGGCGAGCGGAGGGGGCGAGCACGCCGTCAGACGGGTCTGTCACTCTCGTGTTCGAACTCGCGCTCGTGGCGGTAGCGCTCAACGAACTCCTCGACATCGAAGGCGTGCATCTGCTGTTCGAACTCGCTCTCGGTCTCGCCGTCGTCGGCGTGGCTCACCGCGTGTTCCATCAGCTCGACGATGAGTTCGACGACGATTTCGTGGAGGCGGCGCGCGTCGAAGTCCGCAATCCATAGCAGTGCGTAGCCGACGCTGCTGTCCTCCGAAACGTCCTCGGAAACGATTTTCTCAGGGAACTCCTCCAGCACGACGCCCATCAGGTGCATCGTGTCGAACTCCTCGCCACTACTGGGTTCGACGGTCTCGCGGAGAGTCCCGACGAGCGACTCGGGGACGAACCGACTCGGCGGATGGACATCCATCACGACGGCGTGGCGCTCGCCACAGTCACACTCGAACTCGCGGACGCCCATGTCGAGGTCCCCCACGGCGACGGATTCGCCACACGGCAGCGACACCTCGCCCCCGCGAGCGCCGGGGACACGTGGCTTGGACATACGAGTGATTGCTGCGGCGTGCGGTTAAACTTCGTGGGTGGCCGGTTGCGTCACGGACTACATCGTTGCCGGCTCGCGCTCTTCGGCGTCGCCGTCGCGTTCGGCGCGCAGTTGGTCGTAGGCACGGGCGGCGACGGCGATGCCGAAGACGGTGGTGAGAGCGCCCAGCACGACACTCACGACCGTGATTGCGAGTGTTGCCACCGGGAGTGACCCCGTCGTGGCCACGAGACCGATAACGGTTCCGGGGATGGAGACGATGAGGCTGATGAGCCAGATGGCCACGGCGAGCGCGAACAGGCCGATACGGTGGCCGCTCGTCAGCCGCCAGCTATCGGTCAGCGCGTCGACGAAGTTCTTGTTCTCGACGGCGATTTCCTGTCGAACGAAGAAAAACGAGGTGGCGAGAAACGCCGCGACGATGGGACCGCCGATGAATAGCCCAATGAGTCCGATGATGCCGCCGACGAGCACGATGAAGCCGACGACGATGCCGCCGACGAAGCCGTTCAGCGTCGCCCAAATAATGTTCTCGCGCACGAACGCGCCGGGAATCGAGTCGGTGTGCTCGCTCACGAGCGTCCGGACGGCGACGATACGCAGCACCTCACCGACGAACGGCGTGAGCGCGGCCAGTGGCGCGGCGATTATCAGCGGAATCGGGAGCGCGAGCGGCTGCGTCCCCGCGAAATCGTCCATTCCCGTTGGAGTTGTTCCCGCTCCGCCAGCCCCACCGGGACCGCCGGGCGGCGGTGTCTGCGTCGAGAGGTCGCCGAGCCGTTCGAGCAGTTGGAGGCTCGCCGTCTGGACGAGCACCGAACTCACGAGTCCGAACACGGCGAACGCGACGAACAACAGCAGTCCATTGCGTTTGAACGTCCGCGAGAACCCGCGTCTGAGCGCGACGTCGATATCGAGCGTCATGTTTCGACCCCGCCCGACCGGATATTAAATGGTTCCCTTCGGCGGGTTACGGCCAGTCATCGCGCGAGTCGGGGTCCGCAGCCGCTTCCTCGTCGCTCCCGTCGCCGAACGTCCAGCCGGCGGCCTCGGCCGCGTCCTCGACGGCGAGATATTCCCAGTCGAGGTCCTCGGCCAGTTCCCTGTCCTCGTCGTCCGTACCGACGAAGACGTGGCGTTCGGTGTCGAACTGTTTTTTGACGTTTTCGAGGCTCTCGCGCCGCCCTCTGGGACCCGAAAAGAAGTCTTGCCGGATGCGATTTTTCCGGGTGAAGTTCGTCACGACGTAGGTCGGTTTTTCGGAGATGACACCCACGTACTCGGTCCAGCGGCGCGCACCCGAGAACACGTCGGTCGGGTCGGCAAGCGCTTCGAGTGCACTGAGTTCGAACGCCAGCGTCATGTCGCCGCTCCCGCCTTCCATACCCCGACTCCGAAAGCGGCGAGGAAAACGGTGTCGATGCGACTACTGCTCGGCGGTCGGCGCGAGGTCGTCGAGGTCGACCTCTTCTTCCATCAACACCTCTTTCTGGTCGGCGACGACGCGCTCCTCGCGGATGAGCTTCTTGTATTTCGACTGGGGAGCGAGGTCGCCGATGAGCACGCCGCCGACGATTTTCCCGTCCTTGAACGCGACCCTGCGCCACTCAGTATCAGAAAACTTCGCCTCGGCGTGGTCGTCGCCGATGGTCGGATGGCCGAACGAAAGGAACGGGAAGTCGAAGTGTGTTATCGAGTAGGAGGAAACCCAACGGAATTCGGCCGCCTCATCGTCGGCGACCATGTTCGTGCCGGCAATCGACCCCTGCTCCTTGGCGCTGCCCCACGAGCCGTTCTGTGCGTAGTCGTCGAGAATCGTGTCGTAGTACCGCGTGAGGTCGCCCGCGGCGTAGACGTCCTTGACGGAAGTCTGCATGTGTTCGTCGACGACGACTCCTTCGTCGAGTTCGATGTCGGTGTTCTGGAGGATTTCGAGGTTGAAGTCCAGCCCGATGGCGACGCCGGCGAACCCACAGTCGTAGCTATCGCCGCCGGGCGTCACGGCGGCGCTGACGTGGCCGGAATCGTCGACTTCGAACTCGTCGACACCGCTGTTGAAGACGGGCGTGACGTTGTTGTCCTCCAGTGCGCCGTGGATGATGTCCGCGCCGTCGTCCGAGAGCGCGTACCGCCACCAGTTCTCACCGCGCATCAGGTAGTGGGCGTCGACGTCCTGTGCGCCACAGATGGCCGCGAAGTCGATACCGAGCAGGCCGGCACCGACGACGACCCCCGTGTCGGCCGCCGCGGCGCGCTCGGCGATACCGCGGGCGTCCTGAAACGTCCAGAAATGGTGGACGCCCTCGGCGTCGGAGTTCGGTACCGGAAGCTGGACCGGTGTGCCACCGGTGGCGAGCAGGAGTTTGTCGTATTCGAACTGGTCGCCGTCGTGGGTGTCGAGCGTGTGGGCGTCGGTGTCGATGTCCGTGACGAGCGTGTTCAGCCGGAGGTCGATGTCGCGCTCGTCGTACCAGTCGGGCTGGTGGATGGACATCGGCGCTTCGGGGAGTTTTCCCTTGGCGAACTCCTTGATGAGGATGCGATTGTAGAGTGCTTCGCCCTCGTCGGTTATCACCGTCACATCGGCGTCGGGCGCGTCCTCGCGGATGGTCTCGGCCGCGGAACTGCCGGCGATACCGTCGCCGATGATTACGTACGAAGCGGTCATACCGAGCCTTCGACGCCCGGGGTAATGTGAATTGCCATCTCGCCGACCGGGCGGTGCGTTGATGTGGCTCGCGTCCCAATCATCCATATGAAACTCAAGCAGTCGGTCCGCCATTTCGCGGCCAAACAGGCGCTCACGATGCCGGTCGTCGGCGATCTCGCGGCCGGGAAACTCGTCGACCTTCATACGAGTGTGTTCACCGGCAAGGCCGACCCCGACCGCGCCGACGAACGCGAAGACCATCTCGATGGCTTCTTCGACGCCTCGATGGACAGTTACGTGGCGGCCCTCGAAGCGGGCTACACCGAGGCCGCCGCGCGCGAGATCACCCACGTGCAGGCGAACTTCGATTTCTACAATCACGGGTGGACCGAGATGATGGAAATCCCGCCCACAGAACTCGACACCCACTACGAGCGCTACCAAGACTTCTTCGAGACCTTTGAGGTCACCATCGACGACCCGCTCGGCACGTTCACACCCGCCGGCGGAATTCCCGAGGCACCCTCGACGCCCGAGAGACTTGACGACACCGCCCACCGCTACGCCAAGGGCGGCTTCGCCGACGACGTCTACGTCGAGGGACCGGACGGCGAACTCCTCGTCGGCGGCACCGACGAACCCGACGACGTGGCCGTGACCGACGCGCCCGGCGTCAGCGACGACGACGTTTAGACCGCCGCGACCCACGCCCGGTAGTCGGCGGGGTGCTCGTAGACTTCGGCGAATATCCTGTCAAGAAATCCGGCGACGCGCTCGGGGTCGGCCCGCGCCGCGATACGGACGTTCGTTCCCTCGGCATCCTCGGGGCGTTCGAGGTCGTCGATACGAAATTCGGGATAGTCGTCGAGTAGCGTCTTCACCCGACCGAGTTCCGCGTCGGTACAGTCGAGGTTGACGAGACCGTCGGCGAACTGCACCCACGGCTGCTGGTCCTCGTTGGGTACAGCCGCCTCGATGGTGAGAAACGGGCTTCGGCGCTCCTCGTGGGCGCGGATGGCGTCGGCGAACAGCCCCCGGCGTGTCTCCTCCGTGGCGGCATCGAAGCGGGTCATGAGCCGGGTTCGACGCTCGTGGTGAAAAGCGGGACGCTGCGCACCGGTCGTGAGGCAAACGACGACGATATCTACAACCCTTTTAGGCCGCGCTTCGATGGGCCGGTATGAGCGAGAACCAACCAAACGTCCTGCTGCTCGGACCGCCGGGCGCGGGCAAGGGAACCCAGAGCGCGAACGTCGCCGACGAATACGACGTCCCCCACGTGACGACGGGCGACGCGCTCCGGGCGAACAAGGACATGGAGACCGAATACGGCACGCCCCGCGAGTTCATGGAGGCGGGCGAACTCGTGCCCGACCCCGTGGTGAACGAGATCGTCGCCGAGGCGCTTTCGGGAAGCGAGGGCTACGTGCTCGATGGCTATCCCAGAAACACCGACCAAGCCGACTATCTCGCCGACATCACCACGCTCGATGTGGTCTGTCTGCTGTCGGTGAGCGAATCCGAACTCGTCGAGCGCCTGACCGGAAGACGGGTCTGTGATGACTGCGGTGCGAACTACCACGTCGAGTTCAATCCACCCGAGGAGGAGGGTGTCTGCGACGAGTGCGGCGGCGAGTTGATACAGCGCGACGACGACACCGAGGAGACGGTGAAGGAGCGGATTCGTGTCTATCACGAGAGCACCGAGCCGGTGGTCGAATACTATCGGGATGCGGGCGTGCTCGAAACAATCGACGGCGAGGGTACGCCCGAGGAGGTCTGGACGGAGCTACGCGAGACCATCGACGCGGCGGTCTGAGATTCGGCGAGACCGATATCGAACCGGCCAGCGAAGTAAAAGGTTGATTAGCACGCGCCCCCTACCGGAGGGAAATGGGACGAACAGGCGAGAAAGCGCGCTCGCTGGTCGCCGAGGACCCCGCCTTCGCCGAGGCGCTCACCGTGGTGCTCGACCGGGCCGGCCACGCCGAGAACGAACCGACCCCCGACGGCGGCACGCACACCATCCGGTGGAGCGACGTCAGCGACGACCTCACGAGCGGACAGTGGGGCCGGCTCATCGAGACCGGCATCCTCTACGACGCCGACGGCGACGGGTTTGCCGTGTCCGACCCCGACGAAATCCGCGAGGCGCTCGGCGATGACTCCGTCGAGACCACGGCCGACGAGGAGGATTCGAGTTGGTCGACCTACGACAAACTCGCCGGACTCGGGGCGATTGCCTTTTTCCCGGCGTACTGGTTCCCCGAAATCCGCAACATCGTCGGCAGCGCGGCCGATGTCTTCATCGGCCCGTTCGACGCCGTGTTGCCCTTCTATGCGGTTGTCATCGTCCTCTCGGTGCTGACGGGGCTGTACTCCACACTCCTGCAGTCGAACCTGATGAACACCGAGAAGATGGGCGCGATACAGGAGCAGATGAACGACATCCAGGAGCGCCGCAAGGAGGCCAAAGAGCGCGGTGACGACGCCGCCCTCGACCGGATTCAGGACGAGCAGATGGACGCGATGGGCGACCAGTTGGGCATGTTCAAAGAGCAGTTCCGCCCGATGGTCTGGATCATGCTGCTCACCATCCCGGTGTTCGTCTGGATGTACTGGAAGATCGGCATCCGCGGCGGGGCGGGCCACATCCCCGCGGCCGAGTCGTCCATCGTCCTGCCGCTGTTGGGGCAGATGCAGTGGACCGACCAGATCGGCGGGTTCGTCTGGGTCTGGCTGCTCTGGTACTTCCTCATCTCGATTGCGTTCCGCCAGATAATCCAGAAGTCGCTCAACCTCTCGATAAGTCCAACTGGTTGAAAGGATTGTCGCAAACGATTTCGGCGCAGTCGCTAACCGGCAATGGCCCTGTTTTGCGAACTGCTCTATTTCGTCATTATAGGACTGAATCACGACAGTCCCTTTGAGCGGAGTCACAACCCCTTTGTACCGCGCCGGACCGAAACACGTCATGTTTGTCACCGTGTCCGGGCCGGCCGGCGTCGGCAAGAGTACGACGGCGGCGGCGCTCGCCGACCGACTCTCCTTCGAACACATCAGTGGCGGCGACATCTTTCGCACCGTCGCCGACGAGCGTGGGCTGACGGCGCTCGAACTCAACCAGCTGGCCGAGGAAGACGACGCCATCGACCGGGACCTCGACCGCCGCCAGCGGACGATTGCAAACGAGCGCGAGGACGTAGTGCTCGAATCACGATTGGCGGGATGGATGGCCGGCGAGTACGCCGACCTCAAGATATGGCTCGATGCCCCGCTGTCGGTGCGCGCCGAGCGCATCGCCGACCGCGAGGACAAATCGGTCGATGTCGCCCGCGAGGAGACCGAAGCACGCGCCGCGAGCGAAGCGCGACGGTATCGGGAGTATTACGGCATCGACATCGCCGACCGCTCGATCTACGACCTCTCGTTGAGCACCGCCCGCTGGGGACCCGACGCCATCGTGGACGTACTCTGTGAGGCGTGTACGGCCTACGACCCGGCGGCCGACGAAGGGCAAGTGAGCGTCGACGTCGACGTCGAGCGCTGATGCGCGGCGCGCCGGGCGCACGATCCATCGACGAACGGCTCTCCTTCGGCGTCGTCAACCTCGACAAGCCGCCGGGACCGTCGGCTCATCAGGTGACGGCATGGGTGCGCGACCTCGTGGGAACGGAACGGGCGGCCCACGCGGGCACGCTCGACCCGAAGGTCACGGGCTGTCTGCCGATTCTGCTCGGCGATGCGACCCGGCTCGCACAGGTCTTCCTCGAAGGCATAAAGGAGTACGTCGCCGTGCTCGAACTCCACGGACGGGCACCCGAGAACCTCGACAGCGTGCTCGACGAGTTCGAGGGCGATATCTATCAGAAGCCACCGAAAAAGAGCGCCGTCGCCCGCCGGTTGCGGGTCCGGCGGGTGTCGGAGCTGACGGCGCTCGAAGTCGAAGGCCGGCGCGTACTCCTGCGGATTCGCTGTGAGAGCGGCACCTACGTCCGGAAGCTCTGCCACGACCTCGGGCGGGCGCTCGGCATCGGCGCGCACATGGGTGACCTCCGGAGAGTCGGGACGACGCCGTTCGACGATACGACCCTCGTGAGCATGCACGACCTCACGGACGCGCTCGCGTTCGCCGACGGCGGCGATCCGGGGATGCTTCTCGATACCGTCCAGCCGGCCGAACGCGCCCTCACCCACCTTCCCAGAGTCGAGATCGCCAACAGCGCCGCCCGCGAGGTGGCCGAGGGTGCGCCGGTCTATGCGCCCGGCGTGCTCTCGGTCGAGGACCTCCCGGAAGACCCCGACGAACCGCTGGTGGCATGCTATACGCCCGATGGGGCCGCCATCTGTCTCGGACGACTGGTAGGTGAGACCGAAATGGAATCGGGAACCGTCGTGGACCTCGAACGGGTGGTGGTCTAGTCGTCGGCGCGGGCCTGCTCGGCTTCGGCGAGGTTGTCGATGTCGATGCCGCCGGTGAGTTCGGTATAGGGGTAGGGCATGTCGATTCCCTCCCTGTCGAAGCGCTCCTTGACGGCCTGCACCCACGCCGAGAGTGTGTGGACGTACTTTCCCCGGCTGGGGTCGTCGATATACGCGCGCGCCGTGAGACCCACATAGGAATCGGCGAGTTCGGTGAGAATCACGTCGGGTTCGGGGTCGCCCTTTAGCCCGTCGATGGTCGCGGCTTCCTCGACGATGACGTCCTTTGCCTGCTCGATATCGTCCTCGTAGCCGATGCCGAAGGTGAAGGGAATCCGAAGCTGGTCGTCGGCGACGGGGTTCGTGACGGCGTTGTCGGAAAGTTCGGAGTTCGGTACGGTGATGAGTTCGTTGTCGAAGGTCTTGAGCTTCGTCACGCGCAGCCGGATGTCCTGGACGACGCCGGATTTGTCACGGCTGCCAGAGGGCCACGCTATCCAGTCACCGACCGCGAACGGCTTGTCCCGAAGGATGAACACGCCAGCGACGAAGTTTCCGATGAGGTCCTGTGCGGCGAAGCCAATTGCGAGCGAGAGCGCCCCCAGAAGGGTGGCGAACGCCGCCAACACGGTGCCAAAGCCCGCAACCGTCGCCGCGAGCGCGAGCGCGGCGAACAGCGCAATCGCCCCCGCGACCCGCTTGCCGAGACCGATGACCGTCTCCTCGAACCCGCGGGCGTCGAGCGCGCCGGCGGTGAGTCGCACGAGCACCGCCCGCGCGACGAGATAGATGAGCACGAACGCAACGAGGAACAGTATGGCCGTGGTGGCGGCGCTCACGACCGCCTCACCGTACTGACTCACGAACTCCTGTGGACTCGTCGGAATACCTTGTTGGAGCGGTATCGAACGCATCGTCCGGGTTCACACACGAACTCACCATCAAACCATCGTCTGACAGCGACGCGAGCAACTGGCTCACGCGGAAGCGAAGGGCTTAATCCACGAGCCGGCATCCCTCGATGTGCGGGACCGTGGGGTAGCTTGGTATCCTCGGCGCATGGGGTGCGTCGGACTCGTGTTCGAATCACGACGGTCCCATGGACCTTTTTGCACCTCGCTCGCGCGCTTTGCGCGCTCGCTCGGGCAAAAATCTCCACCAAAAAGCGCGTCGAACTCCCTTCGGTCGTCCTCGCGCCCGCTCGCTCACTCCGCGCTCACGGCTACGCCGTTCGCGCAACTCGCGGCGCGAAGCGCCGCGCGTTCCCTCGCGGTCGAATCACTCATTCACCGCACCGCCACCGCAACCCGCACTGCACCGCCGAAGCCCTCGCTCCCGACGGTCGCTCGCCCTTCATCCGCCGAGGTCCGCACCGCCACAGCGCCGCGCCGGCGCTCACAGCCAGCTTTCGAGCCACACCAATTGGTCCCGTAGCTCGTCGTCGGTGAACGAGCGCTCGATTCGGTCGATGGCGACGGCGACCGCGCTCGGCGATGGGTTCGGCGTCGTGTAGACGACGATTCCGGCGTGGTCGATTCGGTCGTGGAGTTCGACGAAATCGCAGTCGTTCGTCAGAGCGGCGAGACCGTCGCGCCCGCAGTCGCGGAGTAGCTCCGTATCGACCGAATCCTGTCCATAGCGTTCTTGTGCGGTGACGACGGTGTATCCGTTCGACCGGAGCGTCGCCGTGACGGCACTCGGGACGTGCTCGTCGGCGAACAGCTGAACCGTCACCGCTCGGCGGTCGGCGGCGACACCGACTCCGATTCGAGACTCGCTTCGAGTTCGTGGTGGCGCTCCCGAACCTCGCGCATCTCGTCCGGCCGTTCGTAGTAGTACGTGAGGGCGGCGTGGACCTCGGCGAGCGTGATGTCGAGTTGGTCGGCGACATACGCCGCCGATTTACCGTCGTGGTACATATCAAATATCTGTATGACGCTAATGCGTCGTCCATCGAGGCGTGGCTCGCCTCCCAACGTTCCCTTCGTCGAGACGATGGTGGCCATCGAATCCGCTTGGAACGGTGCGTCAATGACTCTTGTGGGGGATGGTCTCGACAGGGTGTTCACTTTAGGCGGCTGACTTTCCGCGACCGCACCGCCACCACAGCACCGCAGCCGCCATGGCGACCGCCGCAACTGCGGCGCACCGCCTCACTCCCGTTTCACACCGGGGTTCGTCACCGCACCGTTGGCCGCCGAGCCGAAGGCTTCGCCG
Organism: Halococcus sp. AFM35; assembly: GCF_051195015.1. Classification (NCBI taxonomy): domain Archaea; kingdom Methanobacteriati; phylum Methanobacteriota; class Halobacteria; order Halobacteriales; family Halococcaceae; genus Halococcus; species Halococcus sp. AFM35. Next base: position 5,707 of record NZ_JBNTJU010000004.1, on the reverse strand, counting down.
TACTTCGCCAGCACGCCAGCGGTGTAATCCGGCTCGGGGCGGTCGCGCTCGGCCAGCCGCGATTCGATCTCCTCGTCGCTCAAATCGATGTCGAGGCGGCGCTCCGAAACGTCGATAGACACGGTATCGCCGTCTTCGAGCGCGGCAATCGGGCCGTCGGCGGCGGCCTCGGGCGCGATGTGACCGATAGAGAAGCCACGAGTTGCCCCCGAGAATCGGCCGTCGGTCAACAGCGCCACGTCGTCGGCGTGGCCCTGCCCGGCGACCGCCGAGGTGACACCGAGCATCTCGCGCATCCCGGGCCCGCCGCGCGGTCCCTCGTTGCGGATGCAGAGCACGTCGCCCGTCTCGACGTGGCCCTCTTGGACGTACTCCATCGCGCTCTCCTCGCCCTCGAAGACTCTGACTGTGCCCTCCTGACGGAGGTCGTCCTCGCCGGTGACCTTCAAGACCGCACCCTCGGGCGCGAGGTTCCCCTTCAAAATCCGAATCGCCCCTTCCTCGTGGAAGGGGTCCGTGACGGGTCGCAGGAAGTCCACGTCGATGTCCTCGTCGGCCGGCAGGTCGAGTTCGTCCAGTTCCTCGGCTATCGTGCGTCCGGTGACGGTCATCGCATCCCCATCGATATAGCCACCCTCGACGAGCCGCCGGATGACGACCGGCACGCCGCCCACGTCGTGGAGGTCCTCCATCACGCGCGTGCCGCCGGGCTGGAGATTGGCGATCTTCGGCGTGCGCTTGGATATCTCGTCGAAAGCGTCGATGTCGAGGTCGATGCCGGCCTCGGCGGCCATCGCCAGCAGGTGGAGCACTCCATTGGTCGAGCCGCCGAGGGCGACCTGGAGGGCGATGGCGTTCTCGAAACTCGCGCGCGTGAGGATGTCCGAGGGTTTGCGGTCGGTCTCCACTGCGTCGAGGACGACTTCGCCGGCCTCGCGGGCGACCGCCTCGCGCTCGTCGCTCTCGGCGAGCGGGCTGGCGCTGCCGAGCGGCGCGAGACCGATGGCCTCCGATATCGCGGCCATCGTGTTCGCGGTGAACATCCCGCCACAGGAGCCGGCACCGGGACAGGCGTTGCGTTCGAGGTCGTCCAACTCCTCGCGGCTCATCTCGCCCTGTGCGTAGGTCCCGACACCCTCGAAGACGTCCTGCACAGTCACATCTCGGCCCTCGTGCTCGCCGGGGAGGATGGAGCCACCGTAGCAGAACACGGTCGGCAGGTCCGTGCGGATGGCGGCCATCATCATGCCGGGGAGGTTCTTATCACAGCCCGCGACGGTGACGAGGGCGTCCATGCGCTCGCCGAAGGAGACCAACTCGACCGAATCGGCGATGACCTCCCGACTAATCAAGGAGGCCTTCATCCCTTCGGTGCCCATCGAGATGGCGTCGCTGATGGTGATGGTGCCGAACTCGATTGGCATCCCTCCGGCATCCTCGATGCCGTCGGTGGCGGCCTCGGCCACGTCGTCGAGGTGGACGTTACAGGGCGTGATGTCGGCGGCGGGGTTCGCCACGCCGACCATCGGTGAGTCGAGGTCGGTGTCGTCGAAGCCCATCGCGCGGAACATCGCGCGGTGTGGGGCACGCTCCGGGCCGTCGGTGACTTCGCGGCTGCGCAACTCCTCGGCGTTTTCGGTATCGTCGGGCCGTTGGCGCTGCTGGCTCATGAATCGAACTCGGTTGCCACGGACATAAGTACCCCCGATGACGCCAATCGTCGAGTCGAACCAGTTTTGAGGAGTGCGCTGACAGAAGGGGACGATGACTCCGACTGTGGCCGTCGCCCACTACCCCGAGGGGGCGGGTCACGCGACCCGCATGCTGGCGGTGGCGAGAGCACTCGAAGCCCGCGGGGCCACGGTCACGCTCGCCGGTGGCGGTCCGGGTGCACGATTCATCGAACGCAACGGGTACGACCAGTTCGAACCCTCACCCGTCGACTTCATCGGCGACTATCAGGGCGGTTCGCTGCTGCGCGTGCTCGCCCACAGTCTTCCAAACAGCGCGCGCCGGGTGTACGATTACGTGCGCTGGCTCCGCCGCAAACACCCGGATGCGCTCGTGACTGACGACATGTTCGCCGCGATGGCCGCCGAGTTCGTCGATATACCCCTCTTCGTCTGTACGCACAACGCCGCCTCCTACTACGATGCGGTCATCGAACAGGGGTTCACGTGGCTGCTCAACCGCCACCAACTGCATTCGGCCGAGACGTTTCTCTATCCATCTATCTGGCCGCCCGACCCCGGCGACCCCGCCGGCGTGACCGCGATTCCGCCGATTGCTCTCGACGTGCCGCCGACGGAAGCGGCCGACGAGCAGGCACGCGTGCTGGCCGACGGCGCGAGCGTCTCCGAAACCGACGTTCTCGACGAAACGCCGCCCGCGCCGGAGGAGACCGACGTGTTGGTGGTGCCGAGCGCGTACTCGACGGGGTTCGACGTCCTCGCCGAGCGGCTGCGGGCGGCGGGCCACGACGCGACGCTCGTCGGCGGCGAGGACTGGGACTGTGTGCCGGCGCTGCTGCCGCATCTCCGCGCCGCCGAGCGCGTGGTTTGCTCTGGCTATTCGACCATCATGGAGGCAGCCGTCGCGGGAACGCCCTGCATCGTCTATCCGTTCACTGACGAACAACACGGCGTCTCGCGGGTCATCGAGCGCACAGGATTGGCGGGCTTTCAGGTCGAACACTCGCCCTCCCATGTGGTGCGCGCGGTCGGCCAGCCGCTCGAATGTCCGGTCTATGAGAACGGCGCGGGCCGGGCGGCGGCGACCGTGCTTGCGGGCATCGAGTAGAAAACGACTTTCGCGTGCGGCCGTTGCGAACGGTATGGCGCGGGCTCAGGTCACCGCTTGCGGGCGCATCCATTTCGGATTTCAAAACCTCTCGCTCGCGCGCGAACGGCTCTATGGCGGTCTCGGGGTTTCCCTCCACGAGCCTCGGGTCCGCATCGAGGCCTCACCGGCCGACGAACTCCGCTGTGATGACCCGAATGCGAGCGAGTACGCGGCGCACGCGCTCGACCTGCTCGACCTTCCGGGCATCGACCTCACGGTTCACGAACGACTGCCCGCACACGTGGGACTCGGCAGCGGGACGCGCCTCGCGCTTGCAACCCTCGCGGCGGTCGCGCGCGCCCACGACCGCGAACCGCGAGTCATGGAGCGCGCGCCACAGCTCGGTCGCGGCGGGCGCTCGGGCGTCGGCTGCGCAACCTTCGAGAGTGGGGGATTCGTCGTCGACGCCGGCCATCCGGCCGAGCGATTCACGACACAGCCGCCGGCCGCGGGCGAGTGGGAGGTCCCGAAGCCGGTCGCCCGTCACGCGCTCGCCGATTCGTGGCAATTCGTGGTCGCCATCCCGAACATCGGGCCGGGCCGGAGCGATGACCACGAGGACCGAAGCATCGAGCGGGTGGTCGAGCACGCCGACCCGGCGGTCGCCGACGACATCGCTCGAATCGTCGCCCAGCGGCTGCTCCCCGCAGTCGCCGAGGACGACTGGCACGAATTTGGGGATGCCATCGCCGCCGTGAGCCGTCTCAATGGCGCGTGGTATGCCGACGAACAGGGCGGAGTTTATCGCCCGCCGCTCGGCGAACTCATCGACGTGCTCGAACGCTCGCCGGCGGTCGCGGGCGCAGGCCAGTCCTCATGGGGGCCAGCGGTCTACGGCCTCACCGACGACGAGCGCGCCGACACGGCACGGACGGCGGCCCGCGAGGCGCTGTCCGCCGTGGGTGTCGATGGCGACGTGATGGTCTGTGCGCCGGACAACGAGGGCGCGCGCATCGAGACGCTGGAGTAAGCGGACGCTTTTGCGCGTCGAGTACCTATACCAGCCATGCAGTTCTGCGACGACTGCGGCTCGATGATGCACGCCGATGGGAAGGAGATGGTCTGTTCGGGCTGTGGGGCGCGCGTGCCGAAGGACGAGGAGATGGCGGCGTCGTTCGTGAGTACCGAATCACAGACCCACGACGACGTCATCGAGACCAGCGAGGACGCCGCCGACGAGGGCAAACCCACCGCCGAAGTCGAGTGCGAGGAGTGCGGGACCGAGCGCGCGTGGTACACCATCAAACAGACCGGTTCGGCCGACGAGCCGCCGACGCGGTTCTTCAAGTGCACCGAGTGCGGCCATCGCTGGCGCGGCTACAGTTGATTTTCGTCGGGCGACCCAAAGGCTTTGCCCGTTCTGTGCCCGATAGCACTCGTGACCCACGAACGGCGCGTCGAGGTCCATCCGGGCTGTGAGGCGGTCTGTGAGTTCGACCCCGACCTCACCTTCGAGTGCGTCGATTCGTGTACGTGGTGCTGCCAACACGGCGTCCTGCTCTACGACCACGACCTGCTCGAACTCGCCGCCCACGCGAACCTCAACGACGCGACCACGACGTTCCGTGGCGAGAGCTTCGTCCGGCGTGAGGACAAAGATAGAGATGCCCACACCGACGACGGCGCTGCGTGCTATTTTCTCTCCGAGGATGGCCTGTGCGAACTCCACGCCGAGGAGAACTGGAAGCCCGCGCGCTGTTCGATCTTCCCGCTCGAAGTCCATCTCGACGGCGGGGAAATTCACGTCACGGTGCGCGATTCGGCCGAAGAGCACTGCGAGGGTCTCGACGTGAGCGACCGGCGCGTCATCGACAACCTAGATTCAGTACCTCACAATGCTCTCGGTTGACTGCTCTTGAGACGTGAATTCGAGGGAGATGCTGATGTCGAGCAGTTGCTGGAGGCGGTAGGTCGGGACTGAGAACACCGAACCTGTCGCAGTCGGCGGCGGAACGCCGCCGACGCGACGGCGTTGCCACTCACTGAGCGGGCGGTCCCGGTCGATGGATTACCGCTCGAAGCGGTCGTCCGGCGGCTTGTTTGCGGGGACGGCGCGACGCACGGCGAGCGCCGTCTCCGCTGCTCGTCGTACCATTCCGAGGAACTCGTCGAATCGCCACCGCCAGAGGCGTCGCGCGCCTCGGCGCGGCGACGCCACGTACTCCCAGTGGAGGTACCGCCACGCATTCTGGAGCAAGAAGCTGATCAACACGTACAGAAACCGCACCGCTGGATTCTGTGTCGTCGTATTTGCAATGCTTCGTTCGGACAAACGGTAGGATGATTCGATACCGAATCGGTGGCTGTAGTGCTTTCGAGCCTGACGTGGCGTTTCGATGAACGGCGCGTCGACGGCGTAGCCGTGACGCGCCACACCCTCTTCACCGTACTTTCCTTGCTGGTACGTACAGTCGATATAGACCGGGAAATCGACGGTCCACGTGTGACCGTCGATTTCGCCTTGGAGGTCGTGGTCGATCACGCGACTCCAACCCTGACTCAGTTCTGCTTGGATCGCTTCGCCCCACTTCACGACCGGCATGACGTACGCGTAATTGTGGGCGGCGAGCAGCGTCAAACAGTACGTATCGTAGAACTCGCGGTCGAGGTAGACGGCCTTGACTTCGATGTCAAGGCCTTCGAGCACGCCGAGCAGTTCCGCGAGAATCGAGCTGGCGGTGTCGCCGTCGGTCAGACGGCGCACCGCCAGCGTATAGCGTTTGTTGCGTACGCGGGCGTAGAGCGTGGCGTACCCGTGGAACGTCGTTGTCCCGGCTTTGGCGAGCGATTCGTAGAGTTCCTCCGTGGAGTCGTACTCCTCGCCGTAGTACGGACGGAGGTGGAGGTCGGCGACGACCTCCACCGG
>NZ_JBNTJU010000003.1:0-228351 GCF_051195015.1 Halococcus sp. AFM35 | reverse complement strand
GCGGGCCAGCCCTTCGGCGGCTACAAACAGTCAGGTATCGGCCGCGAGCAGGCCGAGGAGACCCTCGACCACTACTCACAGACCAAGACTATCAACATGAATCTCTGAGTCAGCACGCCTTTCTATATAGTTGAGATTTTGAACTTTCAGACGGTAAGTAGTGGCCGAACAGTTACATATTTGAGAGCGGAACAGCGGATATGATTAGCCGACGAACGTGGGCACGTGTCGTTTTCGTCAGTAACGTTCTCGTGCTCCCTCTTCGCGTATACCAGTGGCGTCGTAGCAACGACGAAGATGGGCAGTCAGTTTCGCTCGTCCCACGATGGCTGGTTGCAGGATTCGCGTACCGAGTGGGGTATTATTGGGCGCACGACCGCGACATCGGTGACATTCGGACGAACCTCCGGCATCGCGCTCTTTCCTCGTTGTTCCGACTGCTGCTCGGTGTCGGTCTCACTCTCGGTCTCCGGACATCGTCCCGGTCGGAGTCCCTGTGGTATAGTCTTTCGACGGGTGAAAGCGCCGGACAAATCGTCTACCGGCTCTGGTACGGCGTGCTTCGGCCCTTACCGGGGACGGACGAATAAATCCACTACCAGCAACACGGACTACTCGGCACGGAAGACCGGTGCCGGCTCGTCGGCGTCGAGCACGCCGTCGAAGGCCACGCGGTCGCCGATGTCGACATCGCCCTCCAGCCGGGCGGTCACGCGTGCACCGTCGAGTTCGACGGTACCGACCTGATAGGGTCCCTCGAAGCCCGTCGGCGGGACCTGGACCGTCGTTTCGGTGTAGACTTCGCCCTCCTCGGGGAGTTCGGTCGTCTCCATGTCGCGGCCACCACAGTCGTTACAGACCGCAAAGGGCGTGCCGTAGGTCGCGCCACACTCGGTACAGCGGACCCCGAGCAGGTCACCATCCTCTAGCGCTGCCGTCCACTCGTCGTGGGTGAGGCTCATCCGCGCACCTCCATCACGCTAACGACAGTGGTTGCGGCGTCGCCACCCAGATTGTGCGCCACAGCTCTGTCGGCTCCCTCGATCTGGCGTTCGTCGGCATCACCCCGCAACTGCTCGGTGAGTTCGACGATCTGCGCAGTCCCAGTAGCGCCGATTGGATGGCCCTTCGCCTTCAGCCCACCCGAGGGATTTATCGGGCGGTCGCCGTCCATCGCCGTGCGCCCTTCCGCGGCGGCGGGACCGCCCTCGCCGTTCTCGAAGAAGCCGATGGCCTCGCTCGCCATCACTTCTGCGCCGGTAAAGCAGTCGTGAACCTCCGCGAAGGCCATCTCTTCAGGGCCTGTCTCGGCCTGCTCGTAGGCTTCTGCGGCGGCGTCACGGGCGGCCTGCGTGGCGTGCGGGACGGGTTTCGCGCTCAGCGGCACGACATCGGTCGCGTGGCCGACGCCCCCGACGTCGACGGGTTCGTCGAACGAGTCGGCACGGTCGTCGCTCGTGACGACGACGGCGCTCGCGCCATCGGAGAACGGGCAGCAGTCCATCAAACGGAACGGATCGGCGACGATTGGCGATTCGAGGACCTCCCCGACGGTGATCTCCTTGCCGAAATGGGCGTTCGGATTCCGGGTCCCGTTTTCGTGGTTTTTCACGGCGATGTGGGCGAGTTGCTCCTCGGTCGTGCCGTGTTCGTACATGTGCCGTTTCGTGAGCAGCGCGAACACGCCCGGAAAGGTGAGTCCCGTCGGCTGTTCGTAGTGGCGCTCGGACGCGGAGGCGAAGATGCGCGTCATCTCGCCGGTTCCGAGACCAGTTTCGGGCGTGCAGCGTTCGACGCCACCCACCAACACCGTGTCGTGGATGCCCGCTTCGACGGCTTCGACGGCGTTTTTGAAGGCGTTCGCGGAGGTCGCACAGGCGTCCTCGTAACGCTGGCAGGGCACACCTGCAAGACCGACCTGCGAGGCGACCGCCGGGGCGAGATGCGTGTCGTTTTCGGTCTGGCCGCCCATCGCGTTGCCGAAGTAGAGCGCATCGATGTCGTTGGGGCCGATGCCGGCGTCGTCGTACGCGCCGAGCGCCGCCTCGGTGAACAGCTCCGAAAGCGTGCTCTCGTGGACGCCGAACGTCGTCATGTCCGCACCCACGACGCTTGCTCGTGTCATCAACAATGGTTGGGGATGGAGGCACAAAGACCTACCGAGGCCGTTATCCCAACTGGCTCTTGATGACTTTGCCGGTGGGGTTGCGCGGCAACTCCTCGCGGAACGCCACCTCGCGGGGGACCTTGAAGTCCGCGAGGCGGTCTCCCACGACCGACTGGACGTCCTCCGCACTCATCGAAACGCCTTCACGGGCGACGACTACAGCTTTGATGCGCTCACCCCATGTCTCGTCGGGAACGCCGATAACTCCCGCCGCAGCGACGTCCGAGTGGTCTTCGAGGACGGCCTCGATTTCGGTTGGATAGACGTTTTCCCCGCCGGAGATTATCATGTCGTCGTATCTGTCGACGAAGTAGACGAACCCGTCCTCGTCACGGCGAACGAGGTCCGAAGAGACGAAATAGCCCTCGTCGAAGACTTCTCCCGTTTTTTCGGGCATACCGAGATACTCGCGGAAGGCGGTCGCTCCCTTGTAGGCCGCGCGACCGACCTCGCCCTGTTCGACTTCCTCGCCATCGTCGTTCACGATTTTGAGCGTGACGTTGATGATGGGTTTGCCGATGCTGTCGGGCTTTTCGAGCGCGTCCTCGGGGTGGAGGATGGTCGTCACCGGCGACATCTCCGTCTGGCCGAACACCTCGTAGAGGTCCGCATCGAACGCTTCCATGACTTCTCGCTTGAGTTCCTCGCTTGAGGGGGCCGCGCCGGTCATGTACGACTCGAACGACGAGAGGTCGTATTCCGCGAAGTCATCGACGGCGAGCATCGCGCGGCTCATCGTCGGAACGAAAAACGAGCCGGTAATTCGCTCCTCGTCGATGATTTCGAGGGTGCGAACCGGGTCGAACTCCTCGACGATGTAGGTCGTCGAGCCGGCGTAGAAGGTGTTGTTGAACACGCCGATGGCCGCGATGTGGAACATGGGCGTGACGACGAGAAATCGGTCGGCGTTCTCCTCGAAGCCGGCGCTGTAGACCGTGTTCACCGAGTTCTGAATCAGGTTGTCGTGGGTGAGAACACAGCCCTTCGGCTGGCCCGTCGTGCCGCTGGTGTACAGTAGTGCTGCGTCGTCCAAGCGGTTCGGCACTATCTCGATCCGCTCGCCCGAAGCGGACGCGCGGGCCGTCCGGAAGTCGTCGGCGAACTCGGGAACGTCCGCACCGATATAGAGGTACTCATCGACGGGTGTGTCACCCTCTCGGACCGCCCGGACGGTCGGTGCGGCCTCACTGTCGAAGACACAGAGACACGCCTCGCTGTCGTGGAGGACGTACCCGACTTCCTCGTCCTTGAATCGGTGGTTGACCGGGACCGGGAGCGCGCCGAGCTTCATCGCGCCGTAGTACGTTTCGAGGGTCTCGGCGTTGTTCCGCATATAGACCGCAACCCGGTCGCCAGCTCCGACGCCCCGGTCACGGAGCAGGTGCGCCACCCGGTCTGCGCGCTCGTTGAACGCGGCGAAGGTGAGTGACTCACTGCCCGTCTCGGATTTCATGACGAGACAGGTCTCGTCGGGATGTCGCCGCGCGTTTGCCTCCGCTACATGGCCGAACGTGAGTCCGCGCATGGGTGCTGTACGATATCGATTCACATATAACTACGTCCTGGGACGGACTCGACGGTCAGTGGGCCGCATACCCACCGTCCACGACGTGGACCTCGCCGGTGGCATATGAGGCTGCGTCGCTTGCGAGATAGACCGCTGCGCCGGCGATTTCCTCGGGGTCGGCGAAGCGGTCCTGTGGAATTTCGTCGAGTAAGTCCTCGTGGATGCTCTCGTTTTCCCGAACGCCCTTCGTGAACGCCGTCTTCACGTAGCCGGGCGCGAGCGCGTTGACGCGGATGTCGGGTGCCCACTCGATGGCGAGGGTCCGCGTCATGCCGACCAGCGCGTGCTTCGACGCTGTGTAGGGCACTTGATGGGAGAGTCCGACGACGCCGCCGACGCTGGCGACGTTTACGAGACTGCCATTCCCATCGCGCTCGTCGATGCGGCGGGCGAACTCCCGGGCACACCGGAAGGCCCCGGTCGCGTTCACGTTCATGATGTGCTCCCACGTGTCGATATCGAGGTCTTCGGCAGCCCCGAAATACGGGTTCGTGCCCGCGTTGTTCACGAGGACGTCCACCGAACCGAACGCTTCTTCGGCGCGGTCGAACGCTGCCTCGACGTGGGCGCTCTCGGTCACGTCCGCGGTGCAGGCGATGGCATCCCCACCATCCGCTTCGATGCGCTCGACGGTCGCTTCGAGGTCTTCCTCCGAGCGGGCGAGTGCCACCACCGATGCCCCTGCATCGGCCATCGCGACGGCGATTGCCTCGCCGATGCCGCGGCTGGCCCCCGTCACGAGCGCCACACGACTTTCGAGCGAGAACCGTTCGAGTCCCATACCCGTTCTCGGATGGCGGGCACAATAAGTCCCGAGATGGCCTGCGGCGAACCATCACGATTCGTCATCCATAGCCAGCGTTATGGGACGTCCCCACAGAATCAGCGCATGGCGCTCGAACACCCGGATTTGAGCGGTCGAACCGCGTTCATCACCGGTACCACGCGAGGCATCGGCAAGCAGATAGCGCTCGCGCTCGCCGAGGCTGGCTGTAACGTCGTCTCGACGGGGAAGACCGTCGACGACACCGATAGCGACCTCGACGGCACGATTCACGAGACCGTCGACGAATGCGAGGAGCGCGGCGTCGATGCCCACGCCATCCAGTTGGACCTGCGCGACGCCGAGGCGGTCGAGGCGGCCGCCGCCGAGGCCATCGATGTCTTCGGCGAGGTCGACATCGTCATCAACAACGCGAGCGCCATCCAGATGGCGAACATCGAGGAGATGCCGGCGAACCGCTTCGACTTGATGACCGACGTGAACGTTCGGGGCACGTATCTCACGAGCCGGGCGTTCGTTCCTCACCTCAAGGACATCGGCGGTGGGCGGATTCTGACGAACGCTCCGCCAGTAGCGATGGACCGCGCGCCCGGCAAAGCCGCCTATGCGTGGTCGAAGATGGGGATGACGTTCGTGACGCTCTCGCTGGCGAGCGAGCTGTCGGGGACGAACGTTGCCGCGAACAGCTTCTGGCCCGTGACGGTAATCGACACACGGGCGTCGCGGTACTTCGGGATGGGAACCGAAGACGACTGGCGCTCGCCGGCAATCGTCGCCGATACCGTGCTCGAACTGCTCGGCCGCGACGACGAGTTCACCGGCAACGCCGTCTATGACGAGGACGTGCTCCGGGAGGCCGGCATCACCGATTTCTCCGAATACAACCTCACCGAGGGCGACCCGGCACCGCTGTCGGCCCAACTGTTCGACCCCGACTACGAGCGCCCCGAGTAGTGTTTTCGGGCCGCCATCGAGACGAGGAACTATGTGATTGCTCCCCGAACGGTTCGAACACACATGGCACAGGAAGCAGCGACCCCATCCGGCGTTTCCTTCGAGACCGACGAGGAAACCGACCTCATCCTGCGAAGTCTCGACGAGTTCGTCGCACAGGAGGTGGAGCCGATTGCCGATGAGTTGGGCGAGACACTCACGAACCCACGGTTCGGCCACGAACCCGACGGACGGCTGACCGACGAGGTGCTCGACGCCATCGGCGAGGTCAGAGAACGGAGCGCCGAGGCGGGCTACTACGCGATGAACATGTCCGTGGCGGTCGGCGGCGAGGGCGTCTCGACCGTGACGTGGTATCGGGCCAACAGACATCTCGCGGGGTCGGGCGTGCCGCTCGCAAACGAGGTACTCGCCGGTCCCGCGGGTCCGAAACCGCTGCTCGCGGCCGCCGAGGGCGACCAAATAGAAAAGTACCTTGAACCGGCGATGGCCGCCGAAAAGACGACCGCCTTCGCCCAGACCGAACCGGGTGTCGGCTCGGACTCGCCGAACATGGCCACCACGGCCGAGAAGGACGGCGACGAGTGGGTGCTGAACGGCACGAAACAATGGATTACGAACGCGCCGTATGCCGACTTCGTGCAGGTGTTCGCCCGGACAACATCCCAAGAGGAGGCGGGCCGCCACGGTGGCGTCACGTGTTTCATCGTCGAGGCCGACGAGTACGAGGTCGGCGCGCTCAACAACGCCGTCGGGGCCGTGGGTCGCCAAGCCGAACTCCGCTTCGACGACGTACGGGTTCCGGAGGACAGAGTGCTCGGGACGGTCGATTCAGCCTTCTACGACGCGATGGGCTTTCTCGGTCTCGGCCGCCTCGAAATCGGCGCGCAGGCGGTCGGCCACACCGAGTGGCTGCTCGACCGAGCGACCGAGTTCGCCGGCGACCGCGAGGCGTTCGGTCGCTCAATCGGGGAGTTCCAGTCGATTTCGCACAAAATCGCCCGCGGGCGAGCAAACCTCTTCGCTGCGGACGCCGCCGGCCTGCGGTGTGCGTGGACGCTCGATGCGGGTGAATCGGCAATCGCCGAATCGTCGATGCTGAAGTGGCTCGCCACGAACACCTTCTGGGAGGTCGCCGACGACGTGGTGCAGGTCCACGGCAGCAGCGGACTCGCAGAGGAAAACCCGTTCATGGACCGCCTCCACGAGGCGCGTATCTTCCGCATCGTCGAGGGGACCGACGAAATCCAACTCAACACCATCGCCAACCAGTTCGGTCTCGGGCAGTAGCCTTCGACCACGCCCGGGCAGCCGTCCGGTGGTCGTTCGCGTCTTACTGGAGGTAACTCGGCTCCTCGGCGTCGCAGGTCTGCTCGTGTTGCTCGGCCTCGTTACCGTCGTCGAACATGAGTCCGCAGTGTTCGCACTCGTGCCACGTGGTCCCGTCACGCTCGGTCTGGACGACCATATTGGCGTTGGGCCATCGACGACCAAAGGTGTTGCCCCAGTGGGAACGCTGAAGGCGGTCGGTCCGTATCTCGAATCATGGCCGGTGGGGATGCGGACGGCGTCGAACTCGTCGTCGAAGGCGCACAGAAGCGGGATGCGGGCCGTGGTGTCGCCCGTCTGCCGGAGACCGCCCGCCACGCGCTCGGCGTGTTGAGTGGCGACACGGTGGTCATCGAGGGCGAAAACGCCACGGTGGCAAAGGTCTGGCCCGCAAGCGGCGACCTCGCGGGCGAGAGGGTGCGCATCGACGCCGACACGCGGACGAACGCTGGCGTGAACGTCGGCGACACCGTTTCGGTGTCGCCCGTCTCGGTTGCCGAGGCCGACCGGGTGACCATCGACGTTCCCGGGACGCTCGATGCGAGCGAGAAGCTCGCGGGACTCCTCAAGCGCGCGCTGCTCGACCGCCCCATCAAGACCGGCGAGCAGGTGCGCATCGAACGCCTCGGCCCGGAACCGCTCGCCATCGAATCGACCACGCCCGAGGGCACCGTTCGCATCACGAACGAGACGACCATCAGCCTCAGCGGCGGTGCCGGCGACGGGGCGGACACGTCGACGACCTCGACCACGACGAGGACGGCAACAACGACGGAAACGACCGATGCGAGCGAGGGGTCGGCGCGTGTGACCTACGAGGACATCGGCGGGCTGGACGACGAACTCGACCAAGTCCGGGAGATGATAGAACTGCCGCTTTCGGAACCCGAACTGTTTCAAGAGCTCGGCATCGACCCGCCCTCCGGCGTACTGCTCTATGGACCACCGGGGACGGGCAAGACGCTCATCGCGCGGGCGGTCGCCGGCGAGGTCGATGCCTACTTCACCACGATTTCCGGGCCGGAAATCGTCTCGAAGTACAAGGGCGAATCCGAGGAGAAGCTCCGCGAGGCGTTCGACCGAGCCGAAGCGAACGCGCCATCGGTGGTGTTCATCGACGAGATAGACTCCATTGCGGCCGCCCGCGGCGACGACGCCGACATGGAGACCCGCGTGGTCGCCCAGCTGTTGACGCTGATGGACGGTCTCGAAAGTAGAGGACAGGTGGTCGTCATCGGCGCGACCAACAGGGTCGATGCCATCGACCCCGCCCTGCGCCGTGGCGGCCGCTTCGACCGCGAGATCGAGATCGGCGCACCCGGCGAGGCGGGCCGGCGCGAAGTGTTGGACGTCCACACCCGCTCGATGCCGCTCGCTTCGGATGTGGACCTCGACCGACTGGCCGCCCGCACTCACGGGTTCGTCGGCGCGGACCTCGAATCGCTCGCCGTCGAGGCGGCGATGGCCGCGCTCAGACACCGCGACGACCGCGAAACGCTCGACGTCACCCGTGCGGACTTCGAGACGGCGATGGCCGCCGTGGACCCCTCGGCGATGCGCGAGTACGTCGCCGAGACCCCGAACGCGGGCTTCGACGACGTCGGCGGTCTCGACGAGGCCAAGGCAACGCTCACCGAGGCCGTCGAGTGGCCCCTATCCTATGGGGCGCTGTTCGAAGCGACCGCGACCGACCCGCCGGCCGGGGTGTTGCTGCACGGGCCGCCCGGAACCGGTAAGACGCTGCTCGCGCGCGCGCTCGCCGGCGAGAGCGACGTGAACTTCATCTCTGTAGCGGGTCCCGAACTGCTCGACCGATATGTGGGTGAATCCGAAAAGGCCGTCCGGGAGGTGTTCGCCCGCGCCCGGCAGGCCGCCCCGGCCATCGTTTTCTTCGACGAAATCGACGCCGTTGCGGGCGGGCGCGGCGAAAGCCACGAGGTGACGGAGCGAGTGGTCTCTCAACTGCTGACCGAAATCGACGGGCTGGCCGAGAACCCGAACCTGATGGTGCTCGCGGCGACGAATCGGAAAGAGGCTATCGACCCTGCACTACTTCGCCCGGGCCGCATCGAATCACACGTCGAAGTGCCAGCTCCCGACGAGGGCGCTCGGCGGGCGATTTTCACCGTCCATACCGAGGAAAAGCCCATCGCCGAGGACGTGGACCTCGACGCGCTCGTCGACCGCTCGGAAGGATACTCCGGCGCGGACATCGAGGCGCTCTGTCGGGCAGCCTCGATGCGCGCCATCCGCGAGGTCGCCGGCGAGCACAGTCCCGAGGAGGCAAAAGCTCACGCCGACGAAGTGCGCATCACCGCAGCACACTTCGAGGACGCCCGCGAGTCAATCACCCCGACGTTCGGGTGATGGTCTCGGAAAGCCGATTCGGGCCAGAAGGGTCGACCAGGTGCTCAGGCCGCCCGCCGTGTCCGCAGCAGGCTCAGAACGACCCGCCGTCCGAGTCGCACCATCACATACGCCACACCCATGAGTGCGCCGAGACCCACGGCGAGCAGCGGGTTGGCGACCATCCAGAGGAGTACGGGCACGAGCACCATCGCCGCGTAGACGACCGCCACGTCCCTGGGATTCACCCGCGCGTTCAATCGTCGGTTCCGCTCGACTCGTCCGTGCCGCGTCGTTCGTCCCTTCATACATGTAGTGAGAGGAACCACGCCACCAAAAGCATAATCTGAAATACATTTTTGTAACGCGCGTTACTGAATTCGATTTCAGTAACTGGACTCAGAGCGCGCTGCGGCGGGTCTCGACCAGCGAGAGGCCCCCATCGAGGGTGGCGCGGAGCCGTTCGTCGTCGAGGTCGATGGCGAGTTCGAGTTCCCACGGGTCGGTCGAGCACACGGTCGTGTGGTCGTCGCTCACACACCAATCGAGCTGCCAGTACGGCGTCGCCCCGAGGTCGATGCCGTGGTCGCGGTGGAAGGCAACGACCGGCGAGCGGTCGAGCAAGCTCAGGCCGATGGCCGAACAGAGGCTATGGCTGCACTGCTCGCAGACGTGGTCGGCGCGAAGCCCGACCCCGAGACAACACTCGCCCTCCCGCGATATCGTGGTGTTCATTCGACCGCTGCACTCGGGACAGACCCCGTCCTTGGCCAGACAGTGGAGATGGCGCACCCGCTGGTCGAACGCCTCCAATACTTCTTCGTTCGTGCGGTCGTTGAGTCCGCCCGGCGGGAAGGAGTATTCGCCGTGGGCGCGGCCGCACTCGGGACAGTCGAGTGCGAGCATCTCCTCGTCGTAGCTCGCGACGAGCGCCTCCCCGCACTGTGTGCAGCCGTCATCGGTCGTGAACGGCTCGAGCCGGGGATGTTCGGTGAACGACCCCGCGAGCACCGCGCTGACGACCTTCGCGCCGGCGGTGCGGAGTTCGTACCCCTCCTCTACTTTCCGCACGTACTGGTCGGTGAGTTTGCCGAGATGATAGTTGAACTGCGCGCTGTCGCGCATGCCGACCATCTCGTTGAGCGCCGAGAAGCGAACGGGTCCGTCCTCGGCCCGCCAGAGCGCTTCGAGGATGGATAGTCGGGTCTCGTTCCCGATGAGCGCGAACGCATCTGCCGGGGCGACGCAATCGACACACTCCTGGATGTCCGGCTTGCTCATGGCCGACCTACTGCGAGCGGGGAGATAAATGTTTTTTCGATGATTTGAATCCGGTACGAGCGAGGAATTCATCGGTCGCGTTGCAGTTCAGCCCGAACGGTGCCGACCGACCGCACGAACCGCCGGCGGATGCGGCGGCGCTGATGGATTCCTTCGCCGGCAGCCCAGCCCAGCAGAACGAGCAGGCTCACGACGAGCATCGAGAAGGCCCATGTCGGCAGCCACGTCGGTTTGATCCACGGCGCGACGTGCTTCCAGCGCACGGCGAATTCGGTGAGTTCGCTCGGCAGCGGCGTCGTGGACACCACGCCACCCACGACGGCCGGAACCGGGGGCAGGGCCGTCTCGCGGCTTCCGCCGTGGAGCGCGACGGTGCCGGTAGCGTTCTGCTCGCGGATTGTCGGACCGCCGGGTTCGTCGCCGTGGGCCACCCGTTCGGCGTCGTAGGTCGCCCACGGTGCGTGCATCTCCCAGACGACCTCTCCCTCGGGTGTGACCTCGATGACGCGGTGGTTCATCGAATCCACGACGAGGGTGTTCCCGTTGGGCAGGCGGTCGGCGTCGCGCGGCCAGTTCATCCCTCCGGAAAGCGTCCACGTGCGCTCCCAGCTCCCGTTGCCGGGCGGCCCACCCGTCCGTGCGTATTCGACGATGCGGTCGTTTTCCGAATCCGCCACCAATACTGTGGGCGTGCCGTTTTTACCCTTGAGATAGGTCGGGTTGTGTTGTTCGAACAGTCGCGAATGGTTGCCATCGCTGCCGAGGCGCAACTCGATGTCCTTCGTCGAGCGATTCACCGCGATGACTTGGTCCATGTTGCGCACCGAGACGAGGAACTCGCCGTCTCGAATTTCGTCCACATCGTTGACGTGCGTCCAGTCCTTGGTCTCGATACCGTTGTCGGCGTTCGCGGGATAGTGGTTCTTGAACTTCCACTCCCACGTCACCTCCTCGGTCGTTCGGTTGTAGACGAACACGCTGTCGTTGCTCGTTGGACCGGTGTCGTAGTTGATGCCCGCGACGAGCAGTTCGTCGCCGTTGATCCGGTCGATATCGTGGATATCCGGACTGTCGAAGCGCTCGGTCCAGACCCGCTCGCGGCTCTCGGGGTCGAACTCGTAGACGACTGTCGTCCCCCGGATGGGGTTGACCACGAGCAGGTTCCCGTTGGCGAGCGGGTCGATGTCGTAAAACCAGTTCGTCCGGTTATCGGCTCCATCGTCGGTCCAGTTCACCGACCCGTTCTCGGCGACCGAGACGAGTCGCGCGGGACGACTCGGCAGCGATATGCCGCTGGCGTGCCAGCCCTGACTGGAAATGACCGTCTCGCTGTCGGGCGTCGCAGTCGTAACCCCGCTTCTGAGCGTCGGCTCCTCGTACGAAAGCGTCAACACGCCGCTGGTGAGGAGCAACGAGAGCACGACGACCCCGAGTAGCCCGCGGACGAGCCAGCGACGGGACGGCAACCCGACCATGAGGGAACCTGTTCGGACCGTCACATAGCCATTACGGAAGCCGAGTCATGGTCGCCGGCTGTCATCCCCAAAACGACTGCGTCCGTGCATATTGGCGCTCCTGAGCGAGAATATCTCTGTAAAAATCGTCCTCGTTCTCGCGGAGCTTGGCGATGATGCGGGCGGCGTTGTGCGGGCCGACGCCGCGGGCGGCGAGCGCGACCACGGCTTGTTTGCCGTGGCTCTGGACGAGCGTCGCGGCCCGATACGCCCGCTCGGTCTGCTTTTCCTGTTCGTCGTCCTTCTCGTCAGTCGTGATGGCATCGACGACCTCCTCGGCCCACGGGTTGAGCGCCGCGATGCGCGTCGAGCCACAGTGTGGGCACTCGGGCTGGTCGGGAACCCGCCGCACCTCCTGCGTGCGCTCCCACTCCTGACAGTGCAGACAGAACAGCCGCATCCGGTCGTCTCGAATCCGCTCCTTCACCGTGTCGATGACGCTCGCATCCGCGTTCTCGGGCGCGAGCAGCTCCTTGCCCGACGAACGCCCGTCGATGCCCACCGGCGTGTGGCCGTTGTGGGTCACGAGTTCGATGTCTCCCGACTGAATCGCCGAGAGCACGTCGCCGGCGTCGTCGATTGCGAGGTCCTCGTGGAAGACCTCGCGGATGGATTCGTCGTAGACCGGGGTATCCTCAAGCGCCGCGAGCAGTCGTCCACGGCCGAACCGTTCGTTGCCCTGCCACGATTTGAGCGCGCCGAACGTCGCTGCGACCTGTGCGAGTTTGAACTTCAGCGCATCCGAGTTCTTCAGGCTGAGTTCGATGATGCCCGCGACGTGCTCTGGCGCTGTGTCTTCGAGGACGTCCACGACATCGTGACCGCGCACTCCGCGCGGTACGTCGAGTTCGATACGGTAGGGGTCGATTTCCATGCCTACCGAGGAACCGGTCTGCTGGCCGAGCAGCGCCGACAGGACCCGCCCGACGGTCTCGTTGGTCGTATGGCCGAAACACGCATTCACGACCACCGACCGGGGTTCGGACTCGACGACCACTCGACTCTCGGTGGGCATCGGACCATCCGCCTCGACCTGCTTTTCGAGCGGACCGAGCGCCTTGCTCGCGGTGTGCTCGTCGGTCGGATAGCGCTTGGCGAGGTCGTCGGCCACTGACGTCCGCGACGCATCGCTGGCGAACGACTCGCCAGCTTTCCCCCGAATCTCGCCGACCTCGCCGGCGACGGCTTGCGGAACGGGAATCTCTTGGCCGGTCCACGAGGGGATCTCGCCCGCGGGGTCCTCGATTGGGCTGACCTTCACCTCGCTGTCTTCGTCATTTACCTCGGCGATGCGCCACATCTCGCCGCGCTGGATGAACGTCTCGCCCGGCCCGGCGAAGTTGACGACGAACCGTTCGTCCAATGTGCCAATCGTTCGACCGGAGGCCACATCCGAGACGGTGTAGGTCTCCTCGTCGGGAATCATCGAGAGATTGGCATAGAAATACTGCCACGACCCGCCCGACTTTTCGAGTCGGTCCCGCTCCTCGTCGAGCCAGAGGATACGGTTACCAGACAGTTCACGGACGACCTCCCGAAACACCTCCTCGCCGAGGTCGCGGAACGGGTAGGCGCGGGTGACGATTTCGTAGGCCCGGCGCGCGCCGATTTCGCCGAAATCCATGACGAGACCCGCAGTCTGGTTGGCCACCGTGTCCAGACTTCCATGATGGATTTCCGCGGGTTCGACCAGCCCCTCGTGAGCGCGCCGGCAGATGGCGAGCGCTTCGAGCGTGTCGTCGGGCCGTGTGGTCAGCACAGTCCCGGCGGAGAGTCGGTCCGAGCGATGGCCCGCCCGCCCCACCCGCTGGAGGAGGCGGGCGACCTCGCGGGGACTCTGGTACTGAATCACGTGGTCGACGCGACCAACGTCGATGCCGAGTTCCATCGACGAGGTACACAGGAGTCCATCGAGGTCGCCGGCTTTGAAGTCGTCCTCGACCTCGATGCGGGCCTCCTTCGAGAGTGAGCCGTGATGCACCCCGATGGGGAGGTCGAGCGCGTTACACCGCGAGCCGAGCGCTTCGGCCGTCTGGCGCGTGTTCACGAATATGAGCGTCGATTCGTTCTCGGCGACGAGGTCACGAATCGCGCGCACGTGGCTCGCGAGGTCGGGGTCGCTGGCGAGTTCCGCCGCCAGCGCCTCGTCCTCGTCGGTGACCCGTGGCTTCCTGACCCGCACGTCGAGCCGGCTGCCGACATCGACCTCGATGAGCGCACAGCCCCGGCCGCCGGTGAGGAACTTCCCCACCTCGCCGGGGTCGCCGACGGTCGCCGACAGACCGATACGCTGGAACTCGCCGGCGAGTTCGCGGAGGCGTTCGAGTCCAATTGTCAACTGCGCGCCGCGTTTCGACGCCGCGAGTTCGTGGACCTCGTCGACCACGACGTGGGCGACATCCGAGAGCGCTGTGCGGAGCTTCTCGCCCGTGAGCATCGCTTGGAGGGTCTCAGGGGTCGTCACGAGCACGTCCGGCGGGTCCTCGGCCTGCTGCTGGCGGTGATACTGAGTCGTGTCGCCGTGGCGCACGTCGATTTCGAGATCTAGCTGTTCGCCCCACCACTCCAGTCGGTCGCGCATGTCGCGGTTGAGCGCCCTGAGCGGGGTGATGTACAGCGCTGAAATCCCGAACCGGTCCTCGCCCGCGAGCGCGTCGAACACCGGGAGCATTGCGGTCTCGGTCTTCCCGGTCCCCGTGGGTGCAATCACGAGACCGTCCTCGCCGTCGGCGAGCGGCGGGATGGCCCTGCGCTGTGGCTCGGTCGGGGTGGTGAACCCGCGCTCGGAGAGCGCGGCTCTGACTCGCTCGCCGAGATGCGTGAAGGCCGCCAAATCGGCAGCGGCCTCGCTGTCTGCCATTGGATTTCCTACGAGCGCGAGCCGATTAAGAACTCCGCTCCGTGACTCCTTTCGGTGCACGAACATTTCTTATCATACCACACGCACTACTAGCATGATTATCGAACTCCTCTATTGGGGTGTCTCCTCGTCATCGGCGTTCTCATTCTCGTCCAGTCACTCGTGGACCTCCTCGCCCGGCGACGTGTGGTTCAGCGTGGCGATGCCCGTCGGGAGCATCTCGCTGTTGTTCAGTGCGGGGACCGACGTTCTGGGGTTCGGAGGAGGTAGTGGAGCGGTGGAGCCGACGAGTGTCGTGTTCGCCGCCATCGCGCTCGTCCTCGTCGGGACTGCGGGGCGGTTCGTCGATCACAGGCGTGTGTAATCACCGAGTCGCGTCCCGTCGAGGAGGTATGCCTCACCACCGGCGAGTCCCTCCGGCAGAAACGGCGCGAGAAATTTCTGGCCCTCGACGTTTATCCATGTGCCACCCGACAACGGGTTGAACGCCGGAAAAACCACTAATTCGCCGTCGATTCTCACGTCTTCGTCGTAGTGGTCTCGAAACGGCTCCGGGGCGAGCGACCCGCGGAGCCACGCGCGCTCGGCCCGGCTGCCGCCGACTTCATCCTCCAGTCGCACAGTCGGATGCTCGTGGCCCACACAGACTACCTCGGCTTCGAGCACTCGCCTGCTCGGCCACGTGTGTCCGTGGGCGAACCCGATGTTTCCGACGCGAATCCCATCGGTCGGCGTCACGGTCACGTCGAGACCGTCGGTCAGTGACTCGATGTCGCCGTCGTGATTGCCCTTGACGAGGGTGACGGGAACGCGCTCGGTGACTGCGCCCAACAGCGATTCGAGTTCCTCGCGCTCGTCGCCCCGCGAATCGCCGATGGCGTGGCCGAGGTCGCCGAGGAAGACCACTCGCTCGGCGTCTGTCCTGTCGACCAGCGAGAGCAGGTGTTCGTGGCGCTCTGTTGCCTGACTCGGCAGCGAGACGCCCTGCCGGGCGAGTGCGGCTTCGAGACCGGCGTGATAGTCCGCAATACAGAGCACGTGCTCGCCACAGTCGACGACGGCCGCCGGCTCGCCGGGTACCGGCTCGACCCGTCCTCCGGCGCTCATCAGATGGGTTTGAGCGTGTCGTCGTCGGGTTCGTAACACTCGCCGCTCATCAGCGCCGACTGGATGCCGTCGGCCGCCGCCTCGCGCGTGAGATCGTACTCCTCGACCACCCGCTCGATGACTGCATCGCGCTCGGCACCGCTACCGTCGTCGAGCGCCGCCATCGCCCCGACGACCGCCGCCTCGGGGTCGGATTCGGCGTCCTCGGTGGCGGCGTCCGTCTCCTCGGTCTCATCGTCCATGTCGGCCCCGGTGTCCTCGATCTCATCCACCGGTTCGGGGTCTGCATCCGATTCCTCGGGTGTGGGCGTCTCGATGTCGGCTGCGCCCGGCTCGTCGACCTCGGCGGCGCTCTCGAAGTCGGTGCCGAACTCCTGCTCGATTCGCTCGCGCTCGTCGGCGTCGATTTCGAATTCCTCGGGGTCATCGAGGTCCGCCGCCCCGGCGGCTGGCTCGTCGTCCGTTTCCGCCGTGGTCTCCCCGCTTGGTTCGTCCGTCTCGCCGAACGAGTCGCCCGCTGCACTCTCTACTCCGCTTTCAGCATCCGTCTGTGAGGATGTCCCCGTCGTTTCCGTGGGTCTCTCCTCGCCGATTTCGTGTGGGGAATCGACTTTACCGCTCGATTCGAGTTCCCCTTCAGCTGCTGTATCGCCCGCCGGTTCAGTCCCGATGGTCGTATCGGTGGACATGACCGACTCATCGTTTGTCTCGGCTGCTGGCTCCGTGGCCGCCGCTGCGCTCGCCGGCTGAGATTCGCTGTCCGCACTCGAATCGGTCAGCTCGGCGCGTTTCGTCGAGCGCTCGTCGGGGGAGACGGCGAGCGACCTGACTGCCTCGCGCTCACCGGCGACCACTCGCGCCGCATCGAGGGCCACCTCCTCGATGGCATCGAGATACGCCGGCGTCGTGTCGTAGTGGTCCAGCGCACGTGGGACGCCGGCGGCCAGCCCCGCCTCGACACCCTCACTTTCGAGCGCTTCGCGGAGTGGGTCACCACGTTCGTCGTGCTCGCGTGCTTCGCGCATCGTTCGCACGCGTTCGACGGTCTGTGCGGCGGTATCGACGGCGAAGCGGTCGCGCGTGGCGGCATCGACCTCACTGAGGCTTTCGGGACGGACCGAGGTGAACACGCGATTCGAATCGTCGGGTTCGAACGTGCGCGCCTTGCCCGTGACGGCGACGAAAGCGGGTGTTTCGGCGCGTTCGAGAAACGACAGCGCCTCGGGCTGGTACTGGCCGGCATAGACGACGAACGCCCCAGTTGGGTCAACGATGCGCGCGCGCAGCTGTTCGTCGTTGACCGACTCGAT
This sequence comes from Halococcus sp. AFM35, assembly GCF_051195015.1. Taxonomy (NCBI): domain Archaea; kingdom Methanobacteriati; phylum Methanobacteriota; class Halobacteria; order Halobacteriales; family Halococcaceae; genus Halococcus; species Halococcus sp. AFM35. The sequence goes on along the minus strand of NZ_JBNTJU010000003.1, from coordinate 211,132 downwards.
TTCGGTGAGCACGCCCACCACGAACAGGCGATTGAGCCGCGCGCCGGTCGGCGTCACGACGTAGTTCGGCGCGCGCTCCTCGTCGCTTTCGGTATACGAAAGGCTCGCATCGTCGAATTCGGCGGCAAACACGCGATATGCGGTCTCGCGGTTCGGGCGAGTGCTCATCCGTCCGCCTCCGCGAGCAGCGCCCGCGCACGCTCGGCCGGCTCGTCATCACGGGTCTCGAATTCCGTGGCTTCGAGGTTCGCGCCGTAGTCGTCGACCGAGAGCGTGCCCCGCACCCGGAACTCGTGGCCGACGATTGCCTCGCGGATGGACTCGGCGACGACTTCCTGATCCATCGCGTCGCGGGCGGCCTCGCGTGCATCCTCCACATCGCCGCCGTAGATTTCGCTCGTCAGGTCGGCGTCCAGCACGGCCGTGAGCGACGCGGTGCCGTCGTCGATGATGGCTTTCACACGAAGGTCGTCCTCGCCATCGACGTCGCCGTGGGCGCGGCACTCTCCCCGCTGGATGACGCGCCCGCAGTCGGGACAGCGCTGGATGAGGCCCGAGCCGTCCCTGACCGCGAGCAGATTTCCGGTGATTTCGACATCGAACATCCCCTCCGAATCGACCGCCTCACGGATGCTCATCCGGGGTGCGTTTTCGCTACTTTCGACGTCTCTATCGAGCGGTTCGACCGACGAGAACTCCGCGACGTTCACCGATGGCACGCCCCGGAACTCCCGAACGTAGGCGTTTACGATGCGTATCGAGTTTCCGTCCGCGATTTCGTCGTGGGGGTCCCAGTCGGTGAACGGCAATCTCCCCGTGTCATCGGCGAACACGCCGCTCAAGATTTCGGTCTCGCCGTCGCGCCCGTCGATGACCTTCGCCTCGACCTCGGCGACGCGCACTTCGAGCGTGCGCCCGCGGTCGCCCGGCGCGAGGTCGGCGAGCGAGCGCTCGCCGCCGATTTCGTGGGGCACACCCATGGACTCGTCGGCGAACTCGATGGCCGTCTCCGAGCCGAGGTTGAGTTCGGGATTGCCCTCCCACTCGCGGACGCCGGCACCGCGCGCTTCGATGGTGTCGCCCGGCGCGAGGTCGAAGTCCTCCCACGCCGTGTAGGATATTTTTTCCGACTCGTCGCCGAGTTCACCCTCGAAGATCACGAGTTCGTCGCCCTGATAGCGAATCGAACGCTTGCCGACGGTGAGCACTCGGCCCCGAACCGTGACCGCCGAATCGCTCGTCGAGACCTCGGCGATATCCTTCGCCGTGGGTTCGCCAGTACCGGAGCCATCGCCGTACTTCCGGCGGAGACTGCTCTTTGCCTCCTCGATTGGCACGCTGTACTCGACCAGGTTCTGTAGGTCCGCTTTGACCTCCTCTTTGTCGACGCCGAGGTCGGAGGCGAGGTCCTCGGCATGGTCGTCGAGCGTCATCACCCGTTCCTCGGGCGGAACGACCTAAAAGGGTTCGTGCCCACCGTCAGCCGCTTTCGGCCGTGTTCGACGTCCTCGGTGTTTCGCTTCCCGTGACACCGTCGATGCGGTAGGTGTAGACCCCGGTGAAGAGGTCGCTCGTCAGGGCGAACCCCTGCTCGCGGTTGTACTCGGCGCTGTAGGCCATCGGCGGGTCGCCGAACACCTGTAACTGCTCGCTCGGGTTTTCGACCGCCGGTGCGTCCGTCTCGTGCGTATCGATTGGATGGGGGTTCGTCGGGTCGGTGATGTCGTAGAGGACTGTGCCCTCGTGCCAGTCGCCGCTCACGACCAGCGTGGCTTCGTCCAGCGGAACGATATCGAACTGGTGGCCGGTCCAGTCGAAGCGCTCGGTCTGGTCGGTGTCGCCCTCGCCGCCGGAGTTCATGACCTCGGCGTTCGGCGACTGGGTGAACCCCACCGGGATGGGGTCGGAAAGCGAGCCATCGCGCCAGCCGATGTCGAAGACGTGCTTGCCACCCGGAGTACCATAGGAGCGCTCGTCGCCGACGACCACGAGGTCACGACGCGGGTCGGGGAAGGCGTAGTGACAGTTCCCGAACGCCTCCTCGCCGACCTCGCTGTCGGCGTAGGAGGGCTTGTCGGCGTATTCGAACCGGCCGACCTCCGCGGTGTCGAACGGGTCACTCGCGTCGAGAACCACGTAGCCGTCGACCATCTCGCCCATATACGCACAGTGAAGCAGCTTCCGTTTCGGGTCGTAGACCACGTCGTGTGCCAAGCCGGGCGGACCGGCGGTGCCGCGCTGTCGCGGCGAGCGCAGCGTCGAAACGTCCCAGACGTCGATGCCGCCGGTATCGGGGTCGTCGCTGTAGTTCACCGTATAGACCACGGACGCGGTCGGATGGACGAACAGGTTGTGCGTCCCGCCGGAGTTGAGTGCGCCGATGACCTGCGGTGATTCGGGCGTCCCCTCGGCGAACCCATAGTCGACGACCTGGACGCCCGAATCGCCGGCCGGATGGTTGCTCCGGCAGTACAGTCCCTTCTGCGGGCCGAATTTGACGTCGAGACACGTCACCGCGCCCTCGTCGGCCGGGAGGTGATGAACGAGTTCGGGAGCGCTCGGGTCGCGCAGGTCAACGAGGTAGCTCCCGGTACCCGAAAACCGGGTACCGACGGCGGCGTAGCGCCCGTCAGGGCGGATGGAGCCTTCGGCGAACCCGCCGACCGACGAGGAGAGCTGTGTCTGACTCAACCGTTCGAGCCGCCACGTCGATGGCGTCGGCGTCGCGGTCGGTGATGCAGTCGGCGTCGGTCGGTCCGTCGTGGTAGTGGCCGTCGGCGTTTCGTTCGCGTCGCTCGTGGTCTCCTCCGTGGCGTTCATCCTGAGCGCGCCGTAGGCTACCCCGGAGCCAACACCGACCACTCCGAGCGCTTTGAGCGCCGCTCGCCGAGACATCCCTGGCATGCTGTCTCGTTGGGCACGACGTCGCGGCCGTATTTACGCTTTCACCATTCATCCAGCATCGTCGGGGGTACATTTTCGGCGGTCGCCGATTCAGCTACCCGCCGCATTCTGTCGTTCGCGCCGCCACCGAAAGCGGTTTTCGCGGGTCCCGATTACTGCCCCCATGCACGTCGTGGCCAACGCGGCGACCAGCGCCGACGGCAAGCTCTCCTCACGCCGGCGCGAGCAGGTCGTCATCAGCGGCCCGGAGGACTTCGCGCGCGTCGATGCCCTCCGCGCGTCCTGCGATGCGGTACTCGTCGGCAGCGGAACGGTATTGGCTGACGACCCACACCTCACCGTCGAGGACCCCGACCTGCGTGCCGACCGGCGCGAAAAGGGCAAGTCGCCCCATCCCGCACGGGTGGTCGCCGACACGCGCGCCCGCACGCCACCGGACAGCCGCGTGCTCGACGATGCGGCCGCGAGCTACGTGCTGGTCGGCGATACAGCACCCGCCGACAGGTGCGAAGCCCTCCGGGAAGCCGGCGCACGACTCGTCGACGCCGGCGACGAGCGGGTCGCCCTCTCGGAGGCGTTCACCGCACTCGAAGCCGAGGGAATCGACCGGCTGCTCGTCGAGGGCGGCGGCGAGGTGCTGTTTTCGGCCTTCGAGGAGAGCCTTGTCGACGAACTCACGGTGTTCGTCGGTCCGGTTCTCATCGGTGGCCGTGACGCGCCGACGCTCGCCGACGGTGCGGGATTCGTCGACGAATTTCCACAGCTCGACCTCGAAGACATCGAGCGCGTCGACGACGGCGTGCTCTGTCGGTATGCGGTCGAATAATCAGTCGTCGGACTCGGCCAGCGGTGCCGTCCGCTCTTCGTCCGCGTGGGTTTCGAGATAGGCGTCGGCGTCGATGGCGGCCTTACAGCCCATCCCCCCCGCTGTGACGGCCTGCTGGTAGTGATAGTCGACCACGTCGCCAGCGCCGAAGATTCCGGGGACGCCCGTGCGAGTTTGGCCGCCACCCGCGCCGCCGGCGGTGGCGAGGTAGCCTGCCGAATCCATCTCGACGTCCGTCCCGCGCAGGTACTCGGTGTTCGGCGTGTGGCCGATGGCGAGGAACACGGCCCCGACATCGAAGTCGAACTCCTCGGTACGGGAGTCGTCGAGTTTCTCGCTCGGGTGCCCCTCGGGATTGGTGACGAGCGCCACGTCCTCGACACCCTCCTCGGGCGAGCCGTGGATTTCGAGCAGTTCGGTGTTCGTCATCACCTCGATATCGCCGGCTTTGACGTGTTCTTCGAGACGGTCGACCCAGTAATCCTCGGCACGGAACTCCTCACGGCGGTGGACGACGTATACCTTGGAAGCGAACTTCGTCAGGAACGTCGCCTCCTCCATCGCGGCGTCGCCGCCGCCGACGACGAGCATCTCCTCGTCGCGGAAGAAGGCCCCGTCACAGGTCGCACACGTCGAGACGCCATACCCCATCAGTTCGTCCTCGCCGGGTACCCCAAGAGTCCTGGCGCTCGCGCCGCTGGCGACGATGACCGCATCCGCAGTGTAGCGCTCGCCGCTTGCGAGGGCGAGTTCGAACGGGCGCTCGGAATCATCGATGGATTCGACGACGCCGTGTTCGATGTCGGCTCCGAAGCGTTCGGCCTGCTCTTTCATCTCGTTGATGAGTTCGGGACCGCCGATACCCTCGGGAAAGCCCGGGTAGTTGGCCACGTCGGTCGTGAGCGTGAGCTGGCCGCCCGGTTCGGCCCCTTCGAGGACCAGCGGGTCGTTGTTCGCCCGCCCGGCGTAGATGGCCGCGGTCAATCCCGCGATTCCCGATCCCGTGATGACGAGCCGGCGGTGGACCGGTTCCGTCTCCTCGTTCATACACACGGTTGACCGCCCGCGAATAACTACCTTGTGCTGTCGCGAGAAGGTTTAGGTCCCCGCTCCCGTCTTCCTCCCATGCCTGTAGACCTCGCGGAGAAGACGGACCGATACGAACGACTGCTCGCCGAAGCGCTCGACGCGGCGACGATTGCACCGCCGGCGGGGACACCGCTTGCCGAATCCGCCGCCGACTACGAGGAGATGGCCCGCTCGTATCTGGAGGATGGGAGACACTTTCGTGCCGACGACGACCTGGTGAACGCGCTCGCGGCGTTTTCCTACGGCCACGCGTGGCTCGATGCCGGCGCGCGCATCGGGCTGTTCTCGGTGCCCGACGAGGGTGACCTCTTCACCGTCTGAAGACGAGCGCGGTCGGTGCGCTTACAAGGGGTGGGTGTGTCAGTCTCCGTCGATGGAGGCCGTTCTGTGGTACGTGCTGACCGGCACCCGCGGCGGCACGAACCGCGTGCGTATCCTCCAAGCGCTCGACGAACGGCCACGGAACGCCAACCGCCTCGCCGAGGAGTTGGACCTCGATTACAAGACCGTTCGCCACCATCTCGACGTTCTGGAGGACAACGACGTCCTCGAAAACAGTGGCGACGACTACGGTGCGGTGTATCTCCCGACCGAGCAGGCGCGCCATCACTGGGAGACGATAGAGCAGATCATCGAACAGGTGAACTGAGTATGGTCCGATTTGGGAAAGAGTATATGCACGCGAGTAGGGTAGGTGGAGGTAGATGGCCGTTCTGATAGACGCCATGCGCGCCTTCAGCGCGCTGAACGTGCTCTTGCTCCTCGGACTCGGCTACGTCTGGGGCCGGAACTTCCTCCAGTTCCGCTCGAAGCACACGCTCGGGCTACTGGTCTTTGCCGTCTTGCTGTTCGCGGAGAACGCGCTGGCGATATACTTCTTCGTCTTCCACGACACCCTCACCCTCTGGGTGACGAACCCACAGCTCGTTCCGCTTATCGCTCAGCAGGCGATGCTCGCGCTGCGGGTCTTCGAGTTCGGCGGCATCGCCTTCCTCACGTGGGTGACGTGGGATTGATACTGTCGGACAGAACTGATCGAGAACCCGCTACACGAAAGTTCTCTCGTTGTCGTGGATTCCCGAAACCTGATCTTCACGCATTTCTATCCGACAGTATGAGCCAACGGGCCGGAACGACGAACCGCATGGTTCTGGACTGAGACGAGCGCAGCGGGACGGGGGACCACATGGGGAGCAAGAACTGGCAAGCAAGCCACTACAGTGGGTCGAACACGGATGGACGCCGTGGACCGCGATATGGCCCCACTCACCCGGAAAAACACATCGATAAACGGTGGTTTAACCCCTTCCACACGAACGGCCGGTAGAGACGCCGAGACGCACGATTTCCCTGGGCAGTAATCGGTAGCTTTAAGTAGTTTACGGGCTAACGTTCGGTCAGATACCGAGTTCTGGGAGCAGTCGCGAACAATCCCCAGCAGCCGACCGCATCCGAATCAATCCACCAATGAGTGATTCAACAACCCGCGTCAACGAGCGCGAACGAGCCGAAGAGACCGAGGTCGAAGAGGAAGCCAGCGAGGACGAGCTCGTCTGTCCCGAGTGTGGCGGCCGGCTGGCTGCCGACAGCGAGCACGGCGAGACGGTCTGTACGAACTGCGGACTGGTCGTCGAGACCGACGAGATCGACCGCGGTCCCGAGTGGCGCGCCTTCGACAGCGCCGAGCGCGACCAGAAATCGCGTGTGGGCGCACCGACGACGAACATGATGCATGACAAGGGGCTGTCGACGAACATCGGCTGGCAGAACAAGGACGCCTACGGCAACGCGCTGTCGAGCCGCCAGCGCCAGAAGATGCAGCGCCTGCGTACGTGGAACGAGCGCTTCCGCACCCGCGACTCGAAGGAGCGCAACCTGAAGCAAGCCCTCGGCGAAATCGACCGCATGGCGAGCGCACTCGGGCTTCCTGATAGTGTGCGCGAGACGGCAAGCGTCATCTACCGCCGCGCGCTCGACGAGGACCTCCTGCCCGGACGAAGCATCGAGGGCGTCTCGACCTCGGCGCTGTACGCGGCGGCCCGACAGGCCGGCACGCCACGCAGCCTCGACGAAATCGCCACCGTCTCGCGGGTCGGGAAGATGGAACTCACCCGGACCTACCGCTACGTGGTGCGGGAGTTGGGCCTAGAGATTCAGCCGGCCGACCCCGCGAGCTACGTGCCGCGGTTCGCCTCGGACCTCGACCTCTCCGAGGAGGCCGAACGGCGTGCCAGACAGCTCCTCGAAACCGCCAAGGACGAGGGCATCATCAGCGGCAAAAGTCCCGTCGGGCTGGCCGCTGCCGCGGTCTACGCCGCCGCGCTACTCACCAACGAGAAGGTCACGCAGGGCGCGGTCAGCGAGGTCGCGGACATCTCGGAGGTCACCATCCGCAATCGCTACAAGGAACTGCTCGAAGCCGAAGGCGACGTGATGGCCGCCTGACCGACGCGAACCTTTTTGTACTCCTCGCGTGTTGAACGGTGACATGGACGAAGCAGCCGTCCAACTGTTGTGTCCGGAGTGTGCCAAACATTGGCGTGAGACGCCACGCGAGCTTCCGGCGGACGGGTCGACGTTTCACTGTCCGAACTGTCACGCGAGCTATCGCATCAGCGAATTCATGAGGACTGACCGCGACCTCAACGCGTTCAAACAGTTCCAGTAGTCGGGCAGTCAGCGAGACGAACCACAGTATCGTCGATGACAATTATTGCCGAGAACGACGCTATTGGCGGCTCTTTTCGGCTCCGTATGTTAACGAGGGTCAGGATACTACTAATATCCTCCAGTCATTAGGGACAAGTGCCCATGAAAAAGCAGGAGCTTATCCACCTCCACGGCCTGCTTGCAGAGGTACGTAAACATCACGAAGCGCGGACCGGGAAGTCCGCCGAGTACGAATCGTACGAATCGCTCGGCGTCCGCCCGACATCGATTCATCAGTCGAAAACCGACCACAAGGCCGCCGTTTTCGCACTCGCCGACGGTATTACCACCGATATGCGACGCACCGAAAGCGAGACGGTTCCGGCCGCGGCCGACTGAGACGGACGACGACACAGCAGCGGTATTCTTCAGCCAATACTTCCCGTAGCGCCGCGGCCGCTCACTCTTCGAGCAGCTCTTCGAACTCCGGCAGCAGCTCCTCGTCCTCCCCGGCGTCGCCCTCGTCGGTGGTGGTATCGTCGTCATCGCTCCCGTCCTCGGTCGAATCGTCGTCGCTTTCGAGGACCTCGATTTCGAGGACGTCGAGCGGGATGTTTTCGAGGCGCTGGCCGATCTCCTTGCGTGCGATGCGGGCGGCGTGTTCCTCGCGCTCGACGCTGAAGACGGTCATTTCGAGTTCAAGCGCGACGAGCGCCTCGTCGGCGACGATGAACGCCGGCTCCAGCTCCTCGCCGGCGGGCGAGGTGCGCGACCCCATTTCGATTTCGACGTAGCTCAGGTCCGGGTTGAGCATTCCGCCGGTCTTCGAGATGGCGATGCGCACGGCCTCGTCGGGCGTCTCGACATCGTAGACGGGTACGGCGGCCTCGACGACGACTCGACAGTCCATGTGGTCCGTTCATCGGCTGTCAGTATCAACGTTGGGTCCGGCGGAGTCGAAAGGGCCAACCACCGCCCACCCCTCCACCATACCGATGGAGACCGGCAGCATCGCCGTCGATTCGTTGGCGGGCGGGTTCGATTTGCAGGCCACGCTCGAAAGCGGCCAGACCTACGCGTGGCATCGCGCCGACGGCCGGATGTACGACAAGCCATCGGCCGTCGGCGGGTCGGCATGGTACGTGACGGTGCTCCCGGCGACGGTCACCGGCGAGCGCGAAGTCATCCGCACCCGGCAGGTCGACGGGCGACTCGACTGGGAGGCGACGACCGAGGCGACGGAGTTGCTCACTCACCTCCTGAGACTCGACGACGACCTCGACGCCATCCGCGAGTCGGTACCGAACGAACCACTCATCGAGCGCGCGTTCGACACGTATTCGGGCTTGCGACTGGTCCGTGACCCGCCGTTCGTCTCGCTCGTTTCGTTCATCTGTTCGGCACAAATGCGCGTCGCGCGCATCCACGGGATGCAGCGCGCGCTCGCCCGCGAGTTCGGTTCGACCATCGAATTCGGCGGGAAGACCTACCACGCCTTCCCGACACCTGTGCAGTTGGCCGCAGCCACCGAGGCGGAGTTACGTGACTGTTCGCTCGGCTACCGGGCACCGTACGTCGAGCGGACGGCCGAACTCGTCGCGGGCGGCGAGGCACACCCGGAATCGGCCCGCGGGATGGTCTTCGAGGAGGCCCGCGAATATCTCAAGCAGTTCATGGGCGTCGGGAACAAAGTCGCCGACTGCGTCCTGCTGTTCGCGCTCGACTATCTCGAAGCCGTCCCGCTCGATACGTGGATTCGCGGGGCGATTGCCGAGCATTACCCCGATTGTGACCACGATTCGTATGCCGCTACCTCGCGGGCCATCCGCGAGCGTTTCGGCAGCGAGTTCGCGGGCTACGTCCAGACCTACGTGTTTCACTATCTGCGGGGCGGGACCGAGTAGCGCTCGCCCGAAGCGTTCGCTGCGGCCCAATCGCTTTTGTCGGTCGCCCGAAAACCGACTCCGTGAACGACACTCGCGCACACGTGTTCGTTACCGGTCGTGTCCAAGGTGTCTCCTATCGTGCGAACACCCGCGACACCGCCCGCGAGGCGGGCGTCGATGGCTGGGTGAAGAACTTGGACGACGGCCGCGTCGAAGCGGTCTTCGAGGGCGAGGAGGAAAGCGTCGAGCGGCTGGTCGAGTGGTGTCACAGCGGCAGCCCCGCCGCCGAGGTCGAGAGCGTCGACGCCGAATACGGCGACCCCGAGGGGCTGTCGGGGTTCGAGGTTCGCCGGTAGCCCGGGTGCTTAATTCGCTGGCGGTCGATGCACTCCTATGATAGACACCGACCGGATGGCCGCCGTCGACGAGAACGCCGCAGCACTCGGCGTCCCTCGAAAACAGCTGATGGAATCGAGCGGCAACGCCGTCGCCGGTACGGTCCGGGACCTCGCCGAACCGGGCGCGCGCGTGACAATCGTCGCCGGCCGGGGCAACAACGGTGGCGACGCGTTCGTCGCCGCGCGCTTCCTCGACGAGTACGATACCCGGACTCTGCTCCTCGGTCGCGCCGCAACCATCACGACCGACATCGCCCACGAGAACTGGACGGCGCTCGAAGAAGGCGAGTACGACATCGAGCAAGTGCGCGACTCCCGGAACCTCGACCTCGGCGACCCCGATATCGTCGTGGATGCGATGCTCGGCACGGGCATCACGGGCGACCTCCGCGAACCGGAAGCCACGGCCGCGCGCGCGATGAACGACGCGGATGCGACCGTCCTCTCGGTCGACGTTCCCTCCGGCGTCGACGCGGACACTGGCGAGGGGACCCAGGGAGCGGTCGACGCCGACCACGTCGTCACCTTCCACGACACGAAACCCGGTCTCGACGCGCTCGATAGCCACGTGCGGGTCGCCGATATCGGGATTCCGCGGGCAGCCGAGCGCTTCGTCGGTCCGGGTGACCTCGCCGTCGAGCGCGACCCGCACGGCGAGAAGGGCGATGCCGGGCGCGTGCTCGTCGTCGGCGGCGGTCCCTATACTGGTGCGCCGGCGCTCGCCGCACAGGCCTCCCTCCGGGCGGGCGCGGACCTCGCGTTCGTCTCGGTGCCCGAGCGCGTGTTCGAGCCGATTGCCGGCTACGCCGAGGACCTCATCGTCCAGCCCTACGACGCAGACCGCCTCACTCCCGACGAGGTCGATGGACTGGTCGAAACCGCCACCGAGCACGACGACATCGTGGTGCTCGGGCCGGGTCTCGGCAGTGCAGACGAAACTCACGAGGCCGTCATACAGTTCCTGAGCGAGTTCGACGGCCGGGCGGTCGTCGATGCCGACGCGCTCGCTGCGGTCCCGGAGGTCGAGACGGATGCGACGCTCGTCTGCACGCCCAACCGAAAGGAACTCGCCGCGATGGGCGGGCCGGATGTCAACAAGCTCCGCGAGCACGCCGACGACATCGAGGACTTCGCTGCCGAAGTGGGCCACGTCGTGCTGGCGAAAGCGAAGGACGACGTGATAACCGACGGCGAGCGAACACGCATCTGTCGTGCGGGTACGCCCGGGATGACCGTCGGCGGGACTGGCGACGTGCTTGCTGGCGTTGTGGCCGCGCTGCTCGCAACACGAGAGCCGTTCGATGCGGCCAGCGTCGCGCCCTATGTCAACGGTCGGGCGGCCGAGCGGCTCCCCGAAAGCGGGCTGCTCGCCTCCGAACTGCTCGACAGCATTCCGCAGGCGATGGAGGGGGATGGATGAGCGACGAACCGAGCGAACTGACCCATACCACACCCGAGGGTGACGCACAGATGGTCGACGTCGGCGCGAAACCCGACAGCGCACGCCGGGCGGTCGCTCGCGGGACGATTCGACTGCGGGACTCGACGGTTGATGCCATCCGCGAGGACGACATCGAGAAGGGCGATGTCCTCACGACCGCCCGGCTCGGCGCGATAGGGGCCGTCAAACACACGTGGGAGACGATTCCACTCTGCCATGGGATTCCCATCACGAACGTAGAAACCGACTTCGCCATCGACGACGACCGCGTGACACTCACGGTAGCGGTCGAGACCACCGGGAAAACGGGCTGCGAGATGGAAGCCCTCCAGGGTGTGACGACCGGGCTGAACATCGTCTGGGACATGACGAAGGCCGCCGAGAAGGACAGGGATGGCCAGTATCCCGATACCGAAATCGAAGGGGTCCGAGTGGTCGCAAAGGAAAAGCGCGAGCTATGACTCGACCGGCACCGTGAGGTTCGCGGCACGATCCCGGCTCTGCTCGACGACCGCCGGGCGTGCGGCGAACGTGACCGTGACCTGTTCGCCGTAGGAGACGTCCTCGACGCGGGCGTGGTCGTGAATCCACGACACGAGGCTCATCGTCCCGTCGTCCATCGGTAACACGAGGCGTTCGCGCTCGTACGCCGGCAGTTCGTCCTCGATGCGTTCGAGCAGCGCCCCGACGTCGTCGCCCTCGGCGGCGCTGATCGGAGCGGGGTTCGGCGCGAGCGCCGATAGCGCCTCGCGCTTTTCGGCCAACTCCTCGTCGCTTACGAGGTCGGTCTTGTTGAGGACGGTGACGATGGGGGCCTCGTTGCGCTCGTAGAGCGTGTCGTGGGCGGTGACGAGCTTCTCACGCATCGCTTCGACCGACTCGCTCGCATCGACCACCAAGAGAACGAGGTCGGCGCGATAGACCGAATCGAGCGTCGACTTGAACGATTCGACCAGCCAGTGGGGGAGGTCGGCGATGAACCCCACCGTGTCGGTCACGAGCACAGGCCTGTCCATCGCCGCCCGGCGCGTGGTCGTTCCCAGAGTGGTGAACAGCCGGTTTTCTGACTCGGCCGTCGAATCGAGGTCCGGGTGAAGCCCCTCGTTCTCGTCGATATCGACATCGGCCGCGAGCTGGCGCAGCAGGGTCGATTTTCCGGCGTTGGTGTAGCCCGCCAGCGCCACCAAATCGAAGCCGGATTCGCGGCGCTGTTCGCGGCGGTGCTGTTCGGTCTCCTCTATCCCTTCGAGTTCGTCACGAATCGCGCTGATCTGTGCCTTGATGTCCTGCTCGCGTGATTCGTCGTACTCGCCGAGTCCCATGAACCCCGGGCGTTCGTCGCGCTTTGCGAGGCTCGTCTTCGCCTCCGCGCGCGGCAGTTCGTACCTGAGTTCGGCGAGTTCGACCTGCAACTGGGCCTTCTTGGTTTCGGCGCGCTGGCCAAAGATTTCGAGGATCAGCCGAAAGCGGTCCAACACTTCGGTGTCGTCCGGCAGACGCCCGCCGAGGTTGTATATCTGGTAGGGACCGAGCCGGTTGTCGAAAATCACCGCCGCTGCCCCCTGATCGCGGACGAGCGCCGCGAGTTCGTCGACCTTTCCCTCGCCGAGGTGGAGGGCGGCGTCCTCGGTTCTGGTCTGGGTGAGCGTGCCGACGACCGTGTGGCCGGCCGCCGCCGCGAGGTCGGCTATCTCGTCCGTGTCGGCGCTACCCGCATCGACCCGTTTTGCGATGATGACCTTCATGTGCTGGCTCGACGCATGGCGTCGATCAGCCCGAACTACGGCAGCAACCCCCTTCAATCCCGGGTCCGATGCTGGCCGAACGGTTGCCGCCTCGCCGTTAGGTCCGTTCTTCGGGTGGGACGAACGGGCCGACCGAGACCGTATAGCGGGCGATGGTGGCGAGCCTGAGCATGTAGCTGAGCAAAATCGCAAGCGGTAGCAACACGATGGCGATGGCGGCGCTGATGACCACGGGCAACAGCGGCTGGGCGACCGTCGCGCTCGGAACGGTCGTGTAGACGGTCGTGGCGTAGAACGCGACGAGCAGGATGGGAATTCCGAGATAGGCCAGTCGCCGTGAGAGCTGTGCGAGGTCCTGCTGGATGGCAATCGTCTTGAAGAACTGCCGGGCGACCGCGACCGCTTCCAGCAACTCCGCCACCGCGTCGAGTTCCTCGGTCGCCCGGTCGTCGTGTGTCCTGCGGATGGCGTCCGTTTCGGTCAGGCGCTGTGCGTAGGCCGGACCGAGGAGCGTCGAGACGATTTCCATCGTGTCCTCGGTGCCCCCGACCCCTTCGAGACGCTCGGCGTATGAGTGAATGCCCGAGAGATAGTCGTCGATTTCTTCGGTCGTTTCCATACTGTCATGCTCCTCGAACGCCCGCGCTCGCTTGCCGAGCGTCTCGCCGATGAGCGCGAGGAACGCCGCCGGGTCGTTCGGGCTTGTCGCCCGCCCCGCGATGCCCTCGACCGTCCGCCGGAACTCGCGCGTGCCGTCGAGGCGGTCGGTGAGGTCGTTCACCGTCCCGAACACCCGCGAGAGTACCAGTTGGTTCACGGTGAGCGTAATCGTGACGAGTGAGAATATCCCGGAGACGACGCCACTACTGAACATCGACGAGACCGCACTCGCCGGCTGGAACGTGATGAGTCCGAGCTGTGTCAGCCAGAGCGTGATCAGAAAGCTCATCGAGACGAGCAGCGCCGAGACGAGCAATCGATTGCCGTCGATGAGAACCCATTTCGAGAGTTTGTTCATGGTTGTTGTGTATGTGGCTCAGACCAGCGAATCGCTGGTAACCGTCGCGTTGCGTGTTTCGACGACCGTTCCGTTGACGGTATTGACGGCAACAACGGTCGCGGACTCATCCGGCGGCAGGAGGATGGTAGCGGTCGATTGCCCGCTGTCGAGCGCGGTTCGATGAAACGTCTCGCCACTCGGAGCGATGACGAGAAGCCGATTGACGCCCTCGTCGGTCGTCGCGTTCGGCGTGAGGCTCACCTTCGCGTTAACCTGTCCGATCGCTACCGACCCGCTCGTGGATACACCCGCGAACACCACGGAATCCGTCGTGTTCATCTCGACGGCCGGGTCGGCGGCGAGACAGCCACTGCTCGTGAGGAGGGCGATGAGGGCGATGACGGCCAGCAGGCAAATCCACGAGCGTCGCGCCATTAGCCGACAGTTCGGGGTCGGCCCGACGCTTCAACGCTGTTCGTCGCTACCGTTTGGTTCGACATGACGATTTCTCACGCGGCACCGACAAGAGCGTGCTGCCTTCGGTGGCCGGTTCACCGGGTGCGGATGTCCTCTTCGTCCCGGACTTTCTTCGTCTCGCCCTCGCCTTCTGACTGTTCGCTGACGAGTTCGTAGAAGTCGTTTTGCAGGCCGGCCGGGAACTCGACGACGCCGATCCACGAACCATCGTTCTGCCACTCTTCCCTGATGAGGTCGCCGAACTGCCTGATTTGGGCCTGTGCGCTGCCGGCGTGCTCGGCGGGGATCTGGGCGGCCATCGTCACCTCCTCAAACCGGATGGGAATCACCGGACGAAGCGCGTCGAGCGCGTCGTCGATCTGGCTCTCGACCGGCTCCATCGCGTCGATGCGGAAATCCGTCTCGTCCAGCGCGGATTCGATGCGGTCCGGCGGGTGGGGTGCACCGTCCATCTGGGGGTTGACCGCGTTGCGCGCGATGGTGTTGATGAGCTGTTTGCGCTTCTGGTCTTGCATCTCGCGGCGCTGCTCGGCGGTGATCTGGATCTCACCCTCGCGGATGACCTCGGGGATGATTTCGAGGGGGTCGGTCGTCCCGAACACCTCCTCGATGTCGGCTTCGGCGGGGCGGTCGCCACGCGAGGCGTCCTCGAAGACGTCCTCGGCGGCGATGACGTCCTCCAACTCACCCTCGAACTCGCCGCGGTCGATGGCCAGCGCCGCATCGGGGTCGACGAGCACCTCGAAGCGCGCCCCGTGTGATTCGAGGCGTGCTGTCACCGCCTCGTCAAGCGATATCATGCCCTGTCGTGGGGGTTGAAGCTACAAGTCGTTTCCCATCGGCGAAAATCGCGCGAGTTCCTGTAACGTTACTCCTCGGGTTCGTCCATCTCGTCGGCTTCGAAGAGGTCGTACTCGTCGAGATACGAATCGAGTTCGTCGTTCGGAAGCTCCTCGAACCGCTCGGTCTCGACATCGATGGTTGCGACGCCGATGCCTTCCGGCGTGAGACCGCCATCGACGGATTCGGCGAGCGTCTTGAGGGCGAGTCCGATACCACCCTGAATGTCCATCGATTCCTGATAGTTCTCCTCCAAGTAATCGATCATCTCGCTGCGGCCGGAGCCGATGGCGAGCGCCTGCCACTCCGAGGACGTACCTGAAGGATCGGTCTCGAACAGTCGCGGCTCGCCGTCCTCGATGCCGCCGATGATGAGCGCCACACCGAAGGGGCGTGCGCCGCCGACCTGGGTATACTGCTGGATGTGGTCGGTGACCTCCTTGGTGACGGTCTCGACGCCGATGGGTTCGCCGTATCTGAGCTGTTCGACCTGGGCCTGTCGGCGCGCGAAGTCGATGAGCTGGCGGGCGTCGGCGACGTGTCCGGCCGAAGCGATGCCGATGTGGTCGTCGGCCTTGTGCATCTTCTCGACGCTTTCGCGCTCCATCAGCGGCGAGCGGAAGCGCTTGTCGACGGCGAAGACGACGCCGTCGTCGGTCTTGACGCCGATGCTCGCGGTGCCGCGCTTGACGGCCTCGCGGGCGTACTCGACCTGGTACAGTCGCCCGTCCGGCGAGAAGATGGTGATTCCGCGGTCGTAGGCCTGCTGTTGGGCTTGTCCCTGCATAGTTTTAGATATCGAGTGCTGTCGCCCCCACGAACCCACTCTCGGAGTCTGCGTCGACCCGGTCGCCCCGCACGGCCGCGGGCCGTCGTGCGTCCGCGAACGCGACGTTTCTCTCGGCGAATTCTCGGGTCGCACGACCTTTATACCTTTCCTCACAGGCACGCACCGTCCCGCTCACGCCCAGCACGCGGAGGCCGACCGGTGCGTCCCCAACGGCGTCGATACAGGCGAGCGCCGCCCGCGCGCGCTCGACCTCTCCGTGCCGTACCCGGACGATGGCCATCCCCGCGGCGTCGTCCATCTCGAAGTCGATGACCCTGAGGTCAGCGTCGGCGCTACCGGGGTCGCCCAACAGGTTCTGAGCGGCGTACCAGCACTCGCGTTGGAAGTCACGCTTGCCGAAATCGCTATCGGGCCACGACTCGATTCCGACCGCGAGATACCGTCGGCGCGGCCGGAGGTGTTTCGGGAGGTGTTTCATTCCCGTTCGCCTGTCCCATCGCTGTCGTCGTCGGCGCGCTCGGCGACCAGCACCCCGACCTGTTCGTGGACGCGCTCGACCGCGGTGAGTGAGAAGCCCGCATTCGTCAGCGCATCCGCGAGTGCTCCCACCGTGGCAGGGTCGTCGACCTCGGGCGAGTAAAACGGCTCGTCGGCGTTCGGCTTGTCGAAGAACATCACGTCGCCCAGTACGAACTTCCGGGGACCGAGGGCGGCGATGGTCTCGATTGCCTCGCGCTTCTCGTCGTTCCCGAGGTGGTGCATCGCGAAGTTCGAGACCACGATATCGACCGGTTCGTCGACCGCCGGCTCGCGGAAACTCCCCTCGCCGAAGGCGACGTTCTCGATACCTGCTTCCGCGGCTTTCGTCCGGGCTTCGTCCATCATCCCATCCGAGATGTCCCGGCCGAGGACGCGTTCGGCGTCGCCCGCAAGCGCGAGCGCGATGGCTCCAGTCCCGGTGCCAAGGTCGAGGACGGTGTCGTCGGGACTGGGCGTAGCGTGTTCGATGACCAGCGACGCGCAGGCACGGTATTCGGGACTGTTCTGGTCCTCGTCGTAGTCGGCGGCGTAGTCGTCGAAGCGCGCGGCGTGCTCCTCAATCGTCTTCTTCATATCTGCCCCTGCGGACGCCCGGCGCAATGAACGACTCGCTTAGGCGCTCACGATTCCGGGCGGCGAGGCGGCCCCACTCGGCGAGTCCTGCTGCAACTTCCTCCCGCTCGAAGCCAATCACCTCGCCGAGGGCGAGCAGTTCGCGCGGTGCGCGCACCTGGAGATGGCTCGTGGGGCTAGCGCTCACCACGTAGGGCGCGTCGTACTGAGAGACGATTTCACGGAGTTTCCGGAGGTCGGAAAGCGCCTGGACACGCCGGCCGCCGCTCGCCCGCAGGACGCGCCCGAAATCGAACTCGAAGCGCACGCCGTTTCGTTTCGCCGCACGCGCGAGCACGTGATTGACGTCACCGTCGACCATCGGCCGGGCGAGGACATCGACGCGCGGCTCCTCGCAGGCGAAGCGATTCAGCGATTCAGACCCTCGAACCACCACTAGCGTGTGCTCCTCGCGGCGCTCTTTGACCCGCGCGCTCGCTGCCGACGGGGGTTCATCGCCGACTTCGACCGCATCCACCACGTCGATGCCGTACTCCTCGGCGATGGTCTCTCTGCTCGGCCCGTCGTCGAACGCAGTGGACGCGTTGCGGACGACGATGCCCGAAAAGTCCTGCTCCGCCGCCGTCAACGCGAGCCGTGCGGCGGTGCTCTCGCCGTCGGGATACGGACGAACCCCTTCATACGCGTCCATGTTACGCCCGTGATTCGAGCGCGGCGGCGGCGTTCTCGACGGCGGCCTCCTTCTTCGCGGGGTAGGCCTCGACCTTCGCGCGGAGTTCGAGGCCCGGGCCACGCTCGACTCTCCCCCCATAGGCCGCCTGCTTGTCGAGGCGGAGGAACAGCGAGCAGTTCTCGTCGACGCGCTCTTCGAGTTCGGTCCGTATCTCGTCGAGGTCGATGGCGGCGAGTTCGTCGAGGACGTGACGAACGTCGTCGGCGTTTTCCACCCGTGCGGAGAGCACGACGATGCGGTCGCCGTGGTGGCCCTCGTTTTCGATGCGCTCGATTTCGAACTCCTCGGGGAGGAAGTTTCTGAGCGCGCCCTCGACGCGCGCCTCGTCCTCGGTCCCGTAGCAGAAGGTTCGCAGGTCGATGTAGTGGAAGGGAACGCCGCTCATGGGTTCGCTACGCGCTCGGAAACCAAACGCCTTACTCCTGCGCTTCGAGGGAGTCCTCGGGGACGCCCGATTCCTGTCCGTCCTCGAAACTCACGGTGTAGGTCGCGTCGCCGAACATCGTCTCCATCACCTGCGTCACCGTCCCCGTCTCGCCGTCGTACTCGCTGTGCTCGTCGTGTAGGATTACCTCGTCGTCTTCCTCGTAGCTCATGGGCGCGCTACCGGATGGGCGGATAAAAGCGCCGTGTTTCGCCGTGCGGGAGTCGGTCTTCAGGTCTCCTCGCTCACGCTCATCGTGTTCGTCGAGACGAACAGGACCTTCGTTCGTCGGGCGACGAGTCCGAACACGAGACCGAGCACGACCCCATACGCCCAGTGGGCCAAAAGCGTCAACAGGAGATAGAGCACGAGCGCCAGCCCGGTCTGACTGGTATAGAAGGCGACAAGAAAGCCCGTCCACGTGATGGTGGCGAAGCCGAACCCGCTCTGGACCATCGTCCGGCCGGGGAGGTAGTCGTTGAGCACGGCAAAGAGCAACGGCCACGTCGTCATGCCGCCGCCGGCGAAGATGAAGTAGCCGAGCAGTGCGTTCTCCGCCCGTCCGAGACCGAGGTAGGCGAGTTCCGAGAAGGAAGCGCTGTCGATGACGCCGAGGGCGACGCCGGCCCAGAGGATCGGGGACATGACGAGCAGGCCCGCACCGCCGGCTATCGCGCCGATGACGCCACCCTTGAGGACGGCGGCGGCGTCGTTTTCGGCTTCGCTCGGGGACTCGCCGGCGATGGCCGCAACGACCGAATCGACACGTGACACGCCTACATAGTGGCGACCCGGGGGTAAAAACCTACCGCGAGCCACGCCTGTTTCAGCCGTAGGACTGTCCCTCGTTGCGCTCGGCGTTCATCCGCCGAATCGCCCCGCAGGCCGTGCTGGCGTCGTAACCGAAGAGCACGTCCTTGGCGTAGGCGTCGGCGACCTCGGCGGCGTGAATCAAATCGTCGACATCGATGTCGGGTGCGTAGAGTTCGATGGAGAAGGGCGTGGCGAGCGCGTCGAGAAAGCCGCTCGCGATGATCTCTAGCCAGTAGGTCGTCGAGTAGGCCATGTCATACAGCGGCACGACGAACTCGTCGACGTACTCGGAGAGTTCGTCGCAGTCGATGCCCGAACGCTCGACGAGGTGGCCGGGGTACGGGTCGGGGTGGAGCGTGAGATACAGCCGGCCCGGTACCCGCTCGGCCGCATCGGCGACGAATTCGGTTATCACGTGTGTGCGCCACGCGAACCGGTCTTCGTACTCGCTTTCCTCGAACTCCTGCATGCAACGCTCGCAGAAACAGTACTCCGGTCGGGGAAAGCCCACGTCGTCGAGGCGGACATCGCCACTGATTGCGGCGGCGTCCTCGATTGTTTCGAGCAGGCCCTCACGGTAGCCCGGGTGCGTGGGACAGACGTACGCCCAGTCGAAGTATCGGCGCTCGCGGGTCGCCGGCTCGCCCGCCTCGTTCACGGGTACCACATCGGAATTGGCCTCGGCGATGGCGTTGTCGGCGTGGCAAGACACCATGCTCACCGC
Organism: Halococcus sp. AFM35; assembly: GCF_051195015.1. Lineage (NCBI taxonomy): Archaea > Methanobacteriati > Methanobacteriota > Halobacteria > Halobacteriales > Halococcaceae > Halococcus > Halococcus sp. AFM35. The sequence continues at coordinate 191,280 of NZ_JBNTJU010000003.1, read as the reverse complement.
CTCGGCATCCGGTTCGTTCGTCCGGCCGCTGACCGACTTCACCTCGAAGAACGCGCGGTCGAACTCCGGCCAGTCGAGTTCCTTCTCGTTGCGCGTGACGACCCCGAACATACCGACGATGGGTGGCGAGCGCGGGTAAGCGGTTCGTTCCGCTCACTTCCAGCCGGCGGCGACGAAAACGATACCAAGGACGAGTCCGAACGCGAGCAGCTCACCGCCGCGATGGCGTAGAGTTCGGTCGCCGTCCACCGCACCCGGTCGCCGTAGAGCATGATGCCCGCCGACACCAACAGGGTGAGTCCGGAACCGACGAGCGATGTCACGAAATCGAAGCCAAAGCGTGCGCCGGGGTCGGCCATGAACCGACCAAGCGACGGTCCCGACTTCGGCGTTCGGTCGGGGGCTGCAAGCCCGTTCAGACACTGATGTGGTCGGTGAGGCCCTCCCGGATGATAGTGTCGCAGTACGCACAGCGCACGCCGTTCTCAAGCACTGCAAAGCGGGAGGCGACGGGTTCGTCCTCGGTGGTGATGCAGTTGCGATTCGGACACGAGAGGACGCCCTCCACCATCGACGGTCGCTCGACGCGGTGTTTTTCGGCGACGTCGTACTCGCGGATGATGTTGATGCTCGCGGCGGGAGCGATGAGCGATATGACCTCGACCTCCTCTTGGCTGAGTTCGCGGCCCTCGATTTTCACCACGTCCTTGTAGCCGAGCCTGTCGGAGGGGACGTTCATGCCGACGCTCACCACCTCGTCGGTGGCGCTGTCGATGCCGAGGATGGCGAGCACGTCGGGTGCGTGGCCGCCCGCGATGTGGTCGATGACGGTGCCGTTTCGAATCTTGCTGATACGGAGTTCGTGTTCGCTCATCGTTCACCCCCATCGAGCAGCAAATCGAGCAGCGCCATCCGCACCGGGACCCCGTTGTGGGCCTGTGCGAAGTAGTTCGCGTGCTCGGTCGCATCGACATCGGGGGCGATTTCGTCCACCCGGGGTAGTGGATGCATCACCACACAGTCGTCTCGCGCCTGCTCTAGGGTGGCGGCGTCGATGCGATACTCGCCGGCGACCTGTCGGTACTCGTTCTCGTCGGGGAAGCGCTCGCGCTGGATGCGGGTCACGTAGAGCACGTCCAACTCCGCCAGGACGGCATCGAGGTCGGTGTGTTCTTTGAGCCGCGCGCCCGACTCGTGGAGGTCGTAGCGAACGCTGCGCGGGAGGCTGAGGCTCTCGGGACTCACGAAGTGCTGGCGCGCATCGAACTTCGTGAGCGCGTAGGCAAGCGAGTGCACGGTTCTCCCATACTTCAGATCGCCCATGATTCCGACTGTCAGGTCCGTGAGACCGCCGGCCGCCTCGCGCATCGTGTAGAGGTCGAGCAGGGTCTGGGTGGGGTGCTGACCGGCCCCATCGCCGGCGTTGATGAGCGGGACGTCGACGAACTCGCTGGCCATCATCGCCGCACCCTCGCTCGGGTGGCGAAGCACGAGCGCGTCGGCGTAGCCCTCGACGACGCGTACGGTGTCGGCGAGGCTCTCGCCTTTGGTCGCGCTTGAGGCCTCGACCGGACCCATATCGAGTGCATCCCCACCGAGGCGCTTGATGGCGGTCTCGAAACTCATGTGCGTGCGCGTGCTCGGCTCGAAAAAGCAGAGCGCGAGCAGGTCGTCGACGTGGCGCTCCCGACAGGGTGGGTCGCGCTTTATCTCGGTCGCGCGGTCGAGGACCGTCTCGATGTCCGCCCGCGAGAGGTCCTTGGCGCTGATGACGTGATTGCGGTCCATTGGCTATAGCCGGGCACCGCCCCGTCTTGAATCCCCCGACCCACCGTCGGCGACCTCACGCCAGCAAGATTTATGCAATCGCCACGAGACGATAATACAATGCCCGCGCGCCTGCCGACCGGTATCGACGTCCTCGACCAACGACTCGGCGGCGGGATTCCGCCGGGGTCCATCATCGCGCTCTCGGCACCGCCGGCGAGTGGGGCCGAACTCCTGCTCTATGAGTTCACGGCTCCCCGCGAGACGCTGTATCTCACGCTCGACAGGACCGAAATCGGGGTTGCGGACAGCCTCCGCCGGACGGCGGTCGAGACCGGCACTCCGACTGTTCAGTACGTCGCCGACGAGGACCGCACCGACCACGCCATCGAACTGCTCGGCGACCTCCCCGAGCGCTCGACGGTCGTCGTCGACCCGCATTCGGCCATCGAACGCGAAGGCCGGTCGGCGTTCTTCGAGTTCATGACCCAACTGCGCCTGCACGTCATCGACACCGACAGCCTCGCGGTGTTGCACTGTCTCGATGGCCGGAACGTCTCACCGCTGCGCGACAGCACCGAACACCTCGCGGACGTGGTCTTCGAACTCACGACCGACATCGCGGGCGCGACCGTTGAGAACCGGCTGGCAGTCCCCAAGTTCCGTGGCGGACGCGCACTCACCGAGACGCTCAAACTCAGACTCACCGACAGCGTCGCGGTCGATACCAGCCGCGACATCGCGTAGCAAGGCACTATCAATCCGTTTAGTGGTCTGCAATCGAGCGCGCGCTCGGACAGTGAACGACGAGCGCACTCCGTGGTAGTGGCCGGTTACAGCCGGCGGAGCGCTTATGCGGCGGCCGGCCGACGCGCCGGCAATGGCAACCGCAGAGCAGGAGTTCGATTTCCGTCGCCTCGCCGCCCAGGTCGTGCTCGTCGGGCTGGTCGTCACGGTGGCGCTCAGCGACTTCGGTAATCCCGTCTTCGCCGTCGTGGGCTTTCTCAGTGGATTGCTCCTCGTGCTGGCGGCGGTCGATGCGGTCCGCGAACACTCCCTTTACCCAGTTGCGTTCGGGGTCGTCATCGTGCTCGCGGGCATCGCCGGTATCGTTATCAATGGTCTCGGATTCTTCGTTGCCCTGCTCGTCCTCGGTGGGCTGGCCTATCTCGCCGACTGGGGCTATCGGCGGTACGGGCGCGCCTGAGCCGACTTACTCCTCGTCGAGTTCCTCGGTGATGTCGTCGACGTCGACGTCGGCGTCTTCGAGTTCCTCCTCGATTGCTTCGAGGTCGGCCTCCTCGCCGCCACCGCCCATACCGCCCATCATGCCACCCATGCCGCCCATCATGCCTCCAGAACCGTCGATGACTTCCTCGACGATTACTCGGTCCAAGTCGAGGCGGTCGATGAGGTCACCCAGGATTTGCTGTTTGCCCATCATCCACTGCTGGTCGAACTGCAACTGTGGGGACTGTTCGATATAGAGGGTCTCCTTCTCGACGACCTCAGTCTCGAATTCGGGTTCGCTCTCTTCATCCTCGTCTTCGTCCTCGTCGGGTTCGACCATCCGCTCCTCTTCGACTTCGTCGGTCTCGATGCGCATGTCGAAGTCGGCGTCGAAGTACATCCCGAGCATGCCCTCGGCCTGTTCGAGGCGGTCGTCGACCGTGTCGAGCACTTCGTAGTCGTACTCGACGTCCTCGCCGGCGAGTGGGTGGTTGAAATCGACGCGTGCGCGGCCGCCGATGATGGTCTCGACGTGGCCGTGCTCGCCGTCGATATCGACGTGGCCGCCGGGATAGCGGTCGTCCTCGGGGATGCGGTCAGCACTCACAGTCCGAACTTCACCCTCGTCGTACTCGCCGAAGGCCTCCTCGGCTGGGACGGTCACGGTTCCCGAATCGCCTTCCTCACCGCCGATGAAGTCCGCCTCTACCGTGTCGAAGAGGTGACCGGCACCGACCGCGATGACCCGCGGCTCGAAGGTCTGCTGTTGGTCGTCGACGCCCTCCTCCTCGGCGACCTCCTCGTCGGTGGTGTCGACGAGCTGGTCGTTTTCGACCGTGCGAGCGGTGTAGGCGAGGCGGACGAAATCGCCCTCTTGAATCCCGCTTGCGGCTTCCTCGTCGGCTCCCGATTCGGTTTGTTCGCTTGCTTCGTCGCTCATACCCACTCCACTCCCGTTCGACGTTTATAACCGTTGTTTCTGTTTGCACTCGCTTGGATCGACTGCGGTCATGGTAGCCCGCGAGCGCCGCCGCAGCGCGATTCACGATAGGGCCGGCCGGTCTTTGTGAGCCAATCGCGCTCGGTCTCGCTCAGTCGATAGTGACACGACTCGGGGATTCGCTGCTCCCAATAGAGGTCACGCACGCGCGAGATTCCGTAGCGAGGCGCCTCACCGGGTCGGGACACGTCGACGGATTCGGAGACGGCCCGCAACGCCCCGGTGGCTCCGTCGTCGGCGCTGGCGGCGTTCTCGACGGGGTTCGCCACGAATCCGCCAACCCACAGCGCGTTGACCAGCACGATGGCGGCGAACACCATCCCGAGCCAGCGCCGGTGGGCTGGTCGCGCCTGCGTGACGGCCAGTGCGACCCCGAGAGCGAGGAAAATCACGAGCAGATAGAGGTCCGGGGCGCTGTCGAGGTCGAACAGTATCTGGAACGCGCCCCACGCCGCGCCGGCATACACCCACCAGTGGCGGCGGAGTCGCCCCCGGTCGGCAGCCAGCCCGTACAGCCCGACACCGACCGGAACGAGCGCGTACGCGAGGTAAAAGAGGAGTTTGCCGAGGCGCTGGAGTGGTGGCTGTGCTACCTGCGTCGTGAGCGGTACGTACACCACCTCGACGACCATCGGGACGAGCGCATCAGACAGAGCGATGGGCACCACCGCTACCGCCGTGACGAGCGCCATTCCGAGAAGCTGGCGGGCGAGCGCGCGCCGGTCACGCTGTCGGACGGCGATGCCGGCGACGAGAACGGTGAATATCGCCCCATACTGCCAGTAGCCGGCGCTCGCGGCGGCGGCCGCCCCGGCGAGCAGCGGTCGGTCCCGAAATGCGAGCGCGAGCGCGCCGAGTCCGAAGAGGAGGGTGAGATATTTCGGCCGGAACCCGTTGGCCGAGAGACGGTAGAACGCGGGCATCGCCAGCAGGGTGCAGCCGGCCAGCAGCGCCGCCAGTCCGTCGCCGGTGTGTTGATGGGCGAGCAGCCCGACGAGCAGGCTACAGCCGACGGCGGCCCCGGCAGTGAGAGCGACGCTCGACAGATGGAGGGCGCGTGGGTCGCCGGCGAGCGCGGCGAGCACGGTCGTGGTCTCGATTGCCAGCGGCGGCTTGATGTCCCAGATGTCGACGTAGGGCACTGCTCCCTGTGTCACGTACCAGCCGGCGTGCTGGAAGAAGGCGGCGTCGATATTGGTCGTCGGCGGAGTGGTCGAGAGCGCCCGATTGACCGAAAGCCCCTGGACGAGCAACGCCAGCCCCCCGAGGACGAGCGGCCAGCGTCGGTCGAGGAGCGATGCGTCCCGCACGACTCCTCTGGGTAGGGTCACGCGCTTCAAGGTAGCGAAGTCGTCGCCGCTCGTGCAGGGGATAGGTTTAGGCATCGGAGCGCCTTGGAGTCGGTATGGCAGACACCACCGAGGCGAGTCAGACCCTCTCGCGCGAGGAGGTTGCCGGGGAGCTTGAGGCGCTCGCGAATGAACTGCGCGGCGACACCGACATCACCGTTGCCGTCGGCAACAAGTCGGTCGCGCTCGCCCCGCGCGACAGCATCGACTACGACATCGAGGTGAGCGAACGCGAGCCGATGCTCGGCGACAAGCGCGAGTCGGTCAGCATCGACCTCCACTGGAAGGCCGAGGAGTAACTTTTCCATCCTCGGTCCGAGGTATCCGTCGTGTACGAAGTCGAGTGTAAAGTCGCCAGTGCCCACGAGCCGGTCCGCGAGCGACTCGTGGCGCTCGATGCCGACGCCATCGGCACCGTCGAGCAGGTAGACACCTACTACGACGCGCCCCATCGAAGCTTTCCGGAGACCGACGAGGCGCTCAGAATCCGTCAGGAAGACGGGGCGACACGACTCACCTACAAGGGACCGCTCGTCGATGCCGACTCGAAGACCCGCGCCGAACACGAAACGGGCGTCGAGAGCGACGAGGCAATGGCGAACGTCCTCGACGCGCTCGGGTTCGCTCCCGCGGCGACCGTCGAGAAGACCCGGGAGAAGTTCCGCTGTCGGGGGTATACCGTCGCGCTGGATGCGGTTTCGGGTCTCGGCGAGTTCGTCGAGGTCGAGGGTGAAGCCGACATGGAGACCGACATCGAACACGTCCGCGATGGCGCGCACGACCTGCTCGCGGCGCTCGATTGTGACCCCGCCGACCAGATTCGGACCTCCTATCTCGAACTACTGCTGGAATCCGGGGCGAACGAATAACTATTGGTTATCTCTCGGCACACGAAGGTTTCCGCAAGTTATAGGCCGTGTGGCGGCGAACCGGTGGCATGACCGAGCGAAACGTTCGAGTGACGCCGCTCGACCGACCGGCCGTCGAGTCCCAGACCGTAGAAATCGTCGAGCGAAAGGGCATCGGCCATCCCGACTCGCTGTGTGACGGCATCGCCGAGAGCGTCTCGCGGGCGCTCGCGGCGGCCTATCTCGACCGCGTGGGCCGCATCCTTCACTACAACACCGACGAGACGCAGTTGGTCGCCGGCAGCGCCGCGCCCGCCTTCGGCGGCGGTGAGGTACTCGAACCCATCTACGTGCTCATCGTCGGGCGCGCGACCAGCGAGTTCGAGGGCACCACCATCCCGACCGAACCCATCGCACTCCGAGCGGCCCGCCAGTACCTCGAAGCACACGTCCCCGAACTCGATGTCGGGACGGACATCGTGGTCGACGTGAAACTCGGCGAGGGCAGCGGCGACCTCCGGGACGTCTTCGGCGAGGGCGGTGTACCGATGGCCAACGACACCAGCTATGGAGTGGGTCACGCGCCGCTTTCGGAAACCGAAGAGATCGTCCTGAACGCCGAACGACGGCTCACGGGCGAGTACGCCGCCGACCATCCCGAGCTCGGCCCCGACGTGAAGGTGATGGGCAAGCGCGAGGGCGACGACATCGATATTACTGTCGCGGCGGCGATGGTCGATTCCTCCATCGAGAGTGTCGACGCCTACGCCGAAGCGGTCGAGGAGGTCCGCGAGTACGTCGCCGAGCTGGCCGGCGAGTACACCGACCGCGCGGTCACCATCCATGTGAACACCGCCGACGACTACGATGCGGGGTCGATATATCTCACCACGACCGGCACGAGCGCCGAACAGGGCGACGACGGTTCGGTGGGGCGGGGCAATCGCGCGAACGGTCTCATCACCCCCAATCGCTCGATGAGCATGGAGGCCACCTCGGGAAAGAACCCCGTCAACCACATCGGCAAGATATACAACCTCCTGAGTACCGAAATCGCCGAGCGCGTCGTCGAGGACGTGGCTGGCATCCGTGACCTCCGGGTGCGACTGCTGAGCCAGATCGGCCGGCCCGTCGACCAGCCACACGTCGCCGATATCCACGTCAGCACCGAGACCGACGTCGCGGTCGCCGACGTCGAAGACGAGATTCGAGCTATCGTCGACCGCGAACTTGCCGACGTCACCGGACTGACCGAACGGGTCATCGAGGGCGACATCTCGACGTTCTGAGTGCCGACTCGCTCCGTTCGACCGCGTGTTTCGAAAGCGGTATAACCATCAGTCGTGTGTATCGAGACAGTATGCGTGCCGTCAGTAGGAGAATACACACAGTTCGATTGCGTGCCGCGAACGGGACGCAATCGACGGCTATGCGGGCTGCATGGAGGCGTACTGAATGAATCGTGCCGCGGCCGCCGCCGTGCTCGTCGTCCTGCTCACCGTGCAGGGAAGCGTCGCCGGCGTGCTCACCGGTGACGTCGTGAGCGAGACGGGGAACGACACGGCCGGTAAAACGTCAGTGCCGGACGCGGCGAACGCGACCTCGACCGCCGAGCAATCGCCGACCACGGGCGGTGTGGCGGCCGCGAACGCGGAGACCGGCACCGAGACGGATTCGGTGACCGAAAACGCCGACGGAACGACCGCCGGCGAAACCACGACCGAGACCGGAACGGCGTCGGACGGGGGAAACGATTCCGAGACGACGGATTCGGCCGAGTCGGCGACGACATCGACGGAAACCGCCACGCCGACCGAGACTGAGAACGTCGAGACGGCTGAAACGACCGGCTCTGACGAAACGGAATCCGAGACGACCGAATCGTCGACGGACACCTCGGCCGCCGGAACGCCGACGCAGCCGCCACGAACGCAATCCGAGGGCGCGACACCATCGACGACACGAGCGCCGCCGACCGGCAGTCAGTCGCCGGGCGGTAGTACACCGCCGAGCAGCGCCGGCAGTGAGCGAACGACTCCACCGCAGGCTGCCGGCGGGAGTAGTGGGGCGGCCGACCCGCCGGCTGGAGCCAGCCAATCGGCTGGCGCACCGAGCGCGGCAGCGGGCGCAGCACCGTCGGACGGAGCAGGTGCAGCATCCTCCGGCGCACCGAGCGGTGCGGGTGCGGCCTCCAGGTCGGACGGAGCAGGTGCGGCTGGGGCAGGAGGTGCGACCAGTACAGACGCAGCGGCCGGCGGGTCGGCCGCCTCGCCGGACGCGGAGTTCGCGGTCACGTCGGTCTCCTCGGACGTGCCGGTCGGTGGCACGGGCAACGTCTCGGTGACTATCGAGAACACCGGCGAGGACGCGACCGACGCGGTCGTTGCCCTCCAGTCGCAGTCGAGCGACCTCCTCTTCGGCCAGTCGGCGCAGACGAGCCGATTCGTCGGCGAGTGGGAGGAGGGTGAGACCAGAACCGTCGAAGTGACGGCGCGCGCGACGCGGGGTGCGGACACGGACGAATACCCCGTGCAGGCGACGGTCTCGTACGACGATGACGACGGCAACGCCTCCCAATCCGCGCCGCTGACCTTCGGCGTCACCCCCGAGGACGAACAGGGATTCACGCTCTCGGGCATCGATAGCGACCTCGCGGCCGGTGCGGAGGGGACGATTTCGGGCACGATAACCAACGACGGACCCGAGCGGGCCGCCGATGCGGTGCTCGCGCTCTCGCCGAACGGGAGCCGGGACGTCGTTCCCCGTCAGTCCCAGTACGTCCTCGGCGACCTCGACCCCGACGAGTCGGAATCGTTCGAGTATCCGGTGTTCGTCAACGGTAGTGCCGAACCCGGCGAGCGACAGGTCTCCTTCGTGGTGCAGTATTACGATTCGGACGGGAACCCGCTCCGGAGCAGGCCACTCAACGCACAGGTCGATATCGACGCCGAGAGCGACGACTTCGAAATCACCGACGTCGACACCGATGTGGAGGCCGGCGAGCAGGGCACGCTCTCGGTGACGATGAACAACACGGGTGAAAACGTCACCGACACCACAGTGAACTTCCAGTCGCTGTCGAGTGGGGTTCTGTTCGGTCGGGCGGCCAACGCCAGCCGGTTCGTCGAGGACTGGGACACCGGCGAGCAGCGGACCTTCGAGTTCGACGTGACCGCCACCGACGGCACCACGGAAGCGACCTATCCGATGCAGGCATCGCTCAGCTACGACGACGCCGACGGCGACCCGGGACAGTCGGGACCGATACGCTTCGGCGTCGCACCCGAGGAGGGTCGAGACGACTTCGCAGTGGTCTCCTCTTCCTCCGAGGTGCAGGTCGGCGACGAGGGACCGGTGAGCGTCACGCTCGAAAACCGTGGCGAGAACGTCTCGGCGGCGACCGTCTCGCTCCAGTCGCTCACCGGCGACATCCTCTTCGGTCGGACGGCCAACGCCACGCAGTTCGTCGGCGAGTGGTCCGCCGGCGCGGAGCGAACAGTGACGTTCAACGCAACCGCGAGCAACAGCACCGAAACCCGGAGCTACCCGCTACAGGCCTCCGTGTCGTACAAAGACGGCGATGGCGACCAAGGTCAGTCCGGGTCGTTCACGTTCGGCATCACACCACAGCCAGAACAGTCGTTCACCCTCGCCAACACGGCAAGTACGCTCAGCGTCGGCGACGAGGGCAACGTTACGGGGACCATCACGAATCAGGGACCGCAGGGCGCGCGCAACGCCGTCGTCAGGTTGGTCTCCGGGAGCCAGAACGTCGAGCCGCAGGCGACCGAGGTCGCCATCGGTAGCCTGTCGGCGGGCGGGACGGCGAACTTCTCCATCCCCGTGGAGGTAACTGACAGCGCCGAACCCGGTCCCCAACAGTTCTCGTTCGTCGTCGAGTACGACAACCAGAACGGCAATACACGCCGGAGCGGGACGCTCTCGACGCAGGTCGATGTCGGGTCACAGAGCGATGCGTTCATCGTCGAACGGGCGAACGCGAGCCTCGAGGTCGGTGCATCCGATACCGTGACGCTCGACGTGACGAACAACCGCGCGAGCACGGTGCGGAACGTCAACGCGAAGGCGTTCGTCGACGACCCGCTGTCGATAGCGAGCGACGAGGCGTATATCGCCGAGCTGGCACCCAATGAAACCCAGCAGATAGCCTTCGAGGTGAGTTCCGGCGGCGACGCGAGCGCCGGCCAGTACCCGCTGTCGGTGGACTTCCAGTACGACTCCGGGGGTGAGTCGAAGCTCTCGGACACCTACGAGGTGCCGGTCGAACTCGTCGCGACCGAGGACGGTGGCATCCTCTCGTCGATATCGGTGATGTGGGGTCTCGGCGCGCTGCTCGTCGTGTTCGGCGTCGGATTGGTCTGGTCGCGGCGACGATAATCGATGGTCGACTACCAGCGCTACATCGACCGCATCGACGAGTGGATCACCCAACGGCCGCGGACGGTGGTGCTCGTGTTCGTCGTGCTCACGCTCGTGTTCGCCGGCGGTCTCGCCAACATCTCGACGGACGCCGGAACGAGCCAGTTCACCGAGGACAGCCCCGCACAGGCAGCCCTCGACGACATCGACCAGGAGTTCTCGCCGCCCTTCACCGAGGGTAACGGCAGCACGCAGCTCATCCAATCGGGGACGAACGTCCTCGCCAAGGACGAACTGCTGGCGATGCTCGAAGCCCAACAGCGCCTCCAGAGTCATGAGAGCCAGCGGGTCGTCTCGACATCGAGCGCCGCGGGGGTCATCGCCCGGACAATCGACCCGAACGCGACGACCCTCGATGCCCAAATCCGGACGCTCGAAGGTGCAACCCAGTCCAGAATCGAGAGCGCGATTCGGACGGCCGCCGCGGGTCCCGGGTTCACCGGACTCGTGAGCAACGACTTCGACCGCCAGTCGGCCTCGGCCTCGGCGACCATCGGGACCGTCCAGCACGACGTGCTCGGCGGGGTTTCGTCGTCGGCAGCCGGAACGGGCGGGTCGAGTCCGCTCATGGACATTCAGACGCGCGCACAGGCAATCGTCGATACCGTCGACAGCGACATCCGGGTGTTCGGCAGCGGCATCGTCTCCGATGAGTTCACGTCCATCATCTTCGACTCGCTGGTCATCGTCGTGCCCGCGGCGTCGCTTCTGATCCTCGTCTTTCTCGTGTTCGCCTACCGCGACCCCATCGACCTCCTCTTGGGAGTTCTCGCGCTCGTGATGGCCGTCGTCTGGACCTTCGGGTTCACCGGTCTCGCGGGGCTGCCCTTCTCGCAGATGCTCATCGCCGTGCCGCCGCTGCTGCTTGCGGTGGGTATCGACTTCGGCATCCACGCCATCAACCGCTACCGCGAGGAGCGCATCGAGGGCTTTGCCATCAGCGAATCGATGCGGACCGCGACCGACCAACTGCTGGTGGCGTTTTTCATCGTCACTGGCACCACAGTCGTCGGATTCGCCGCAAACGGCATCAGCGACCTCCAACCCATCCGGCAGTTCGGTCTCATCGCCGCCGTCGGCATCGTCTTCACGTTCCTGATTTTCGGCGTCTTCCTGCCGGCGGCGAAGGTCTGGGCCGACCAGCTCCGCGTGAAGTACGGGATTCCGGAGTTCGGTCTCATCCCGCTCGGCGCGGAAGGCTCGATGCTGGGACGGGTGTTGTTGATCGGCGTCGACGCGGCCAAGCGTGCGCCCTACGCGCTGCTCGCGCTGACGGTCGTTCTCACCGTGATTTCGGGGGCGTACGCCACCGGCGTCGATACCTCCTTCTCACAGGACGACTTCCTGCCGCCGGAGGAGCTACCGGGCTACGTCGAGAGCCTCCCCGAGCCGTTCGCGCCCGGCACCTACACCGTCACCGATACGACGAACTTTTTGGAGGAGCGCTTTTCGACCACGCAGGGCAGTTCCGTGACGATGTACGTCGAGGGACCGTTACGCGCCGATTACGCCCTGGAATCCATCCAGCGAGCGAACCGAAACCCACCGGATGCGTTCGTCTCTAGCGGGCGCACGGCCGACGCCGAGAGCGTCATCGGCGTCATCGAGAGCTACGCCGACCAGTCGCCCGAGTTCGCTCGATTGGTCGCGCGCAACGACGCCGACGACGACGGTGTACCCGACGACAACCTCGAAACCATCTACGACGCGCTGCTCGACTCGCCGTACCGTGCGCAGGCACTCCAATATATCACCGAGGACTACCGCAGTACGCAAGTGGTGTACTCGACCGAGAGCAGCGCCTCACAGGACGACATCGCGAGCGATGCACGCGCGCTCGCCGAGGACTATCGGTTCGCGGCGACGGCTACCGGTCAGGCAATCGTGCTCCAAGCGGTGTCGGATACCATCTTCCAGTCGGCCATCGAGAGCCTCGTCGCCGCACTGGCCGTCACGGCGGTCTTTCTCGTCCTCGTCTACTACGTCATCGAGGGCCGGCCCTCGCTCGGGCTGGTGAACCTCGCGCCAATCGTCGTCTCGGTCGCGTTGCTCGCGGGGTCGATGCGGCTGTTCGGGATTCCGTTCAACGCGCTCACGGCGACGATTCTCTCGATTGCCATCGGTCTCGGCGTCGACTACTCGGCACACTTCGTCCACCGGTTCGTCGACGAGTATCACGAACTCGACGAGGACCTCTTCGCGGCGCTCGAACGCACCATGCGCGGGACCGGCGGCGCACTCACCGGGAGTATGCTCACGACCACTACGGGCATCGGGGTGCTCGCGTTGGCTATCACGCCGATTCTCGGCCAGTTCGGGCTGGTGGTCGCGCTTTCGATCTTCTTCGCGTACCTCACCTCCATCCTGCTCACGCCCTCGGTGTTCGTCGCATGGGAGGAACTCACATGAGCGAGCACGACGAGGCGGTCGCGGCGCTCAAGCGGCTGGGACTGTCGAGCTACGAGGCCCAAGTCTTCATCGCGCTCCAACGCCTCGATACTGGTACTGTGCGCGAAATCGACCAAACGACCGAGGTGCCCCGGTCGCAGATTTACGGGGCGGCCGAGGACCTCGCCGAGCGGGGACTGGTCGACATCCAGCAGTCGAGTCCGATACAGTACCGCGCGGTCGAACTCGACGAGGCACGAACCCGGCTCAGGGAGCGCCTCGACAGGGAGGCCGAACGCGCCTTCGACTATCTCGAAGCCGCCCAGCAGGAGTGTCCCGACGAGAGCGAATCCCAGGAGGACATCTGGACGGTCCAAGGGACCGAGACTATCGACGACCGAGTGGTGCAGCTCGTCGAGGAGGCCGACGAGCGCGTCGTCTTCGGCGCACGCGAGGACAGGGTCCTCGACGACGCCATCGCCGATGTGTTGACGGCCGCGAGCGAGCGCGGCGTCGCGGTGACGGTCGTGGGCGAGAGCGCAGCGGTCGGCGAGCGGTTCGGCGAGGAGATAGCGGTCCGTGCGGCTCCCGACGCGCCCGACGACGACCGCAGCGGTCGCGTCCTCGTCGTCGATTCCGATACGGTGCTCATCAGCGTTCTCGGTGGCGAGGAGCTACCGAATGTCGACCACGAGGCGGCCATCTGGAGTTCACAGACCGGCTTTGCGACGGTGCTCGTCGGCCTGCTCGACGTCTGGTTCGACCAGTATCTCGAAGACGGCTGAGGCGAGCGCAGCGTCGGCCCGCCCACAGGTCGGCCTCTACCCTGACCCAGGCCACGACGCGAGCGCGGCCAGCCGTTCTGCGTGTTCGCCGACCACCGCCGCAGAGAGCGGGCCGTCTTCGGTGACGACGGTGAGAAATTCGGCGGGTGTGCGGTCGAACGTCGGGTTCAGGACTTCGATGGCGGCGTCGCCGTTGTAGACGGATTCGGGGTTGCCCCGCTCGGAGCGTGCGTCGGCGTCGGTGCTGATCTTGTCGCTTGCGGCGACGGCATACACGGGGATGTCCTCGTTGGCGGCGGCGATGGCGACGCCGCGCGTGCCGACCTTGTTCGACACACTTCCGTCCGGGAGAACCGTGTCGGCCCCGACGAGCACGCTATCGACGGCGTGTTCGGCGAGCACGTGCGCGGCGGCCGCATCGGTCACGAGCGTCACCGAACACTCCTCGGCGAGCGTTTCGGCGACGCCGACGCCTTCGCACGCGGGCCGCGACTCGGCGACGATGGCGTCCTCGATGGCCGACTGTCGAAGTGCATCCTGTACTGTGCCCGACCGCGAGAGCGTCAGCACAGTACCGGCGAGCAGTTCGGCTGCCTCGCGGGCAGCGTACGCGTCGGCGTCGAGCGCGCGCTCGATACCCTGCCGTGTCGCCGTCTCCACCCCTTCCGGGGTTTGGCTCGCGTCGGCCATCGCCCGATTGATGCGGTTTTCGATGGCGACCATGCTCGGTCGCGCTTCTCGTAGGTCCAGCGCGAGCGCCGCGAGGTCGTTCCAGCCGTCCGCTTCGTCTGCATCCATCGTTGCGAGTTCGCCGGCGCGGTCCCGGAGCACCTCCAGCGCGCGCACCGAGAGGTACGCCGAGCCGTGGTCGGCGTCCGTTTTTACTGTGTCGACCGTCGGCGCGACGCGCTCGTAGGATTCCCGGAGGTCGGGCACCGTCTCGCGGCGACGGATTTCGGTCGGCGGGACCCATGCGAACTCCGTGGTCTCGTAATTCGTCTCGACCGCACGCGAATCACAGTCGAACAGGTACGGATGAACCCGCCAGTGCGTTTCGCGGTCGTCCTCAACGGCGAACGGCTCGCCGGCGCGAACGAACGAGACGGCATCGCCGAGTCCCGTCTCCTCTCGAATCTCCTCGCGCGCAGCCCCGTCGGGGTCGCCTTCGGCGTGGCCCGCGACCGCGCCCCACTGGCCGACGTACGAGCCAACGTTGTCGCTCCGGCGGAGCAGGAGGACCTCGCCGCGATTTCTGAGGAAACAGGTGACGACGGGGGTTTCGCTCATGCGGACCCTACTCGCCGATGGAGCTTCAACGTGACGCGAGGAACTTTGAGGACGGCGAGCGAACGGAGCGTATGCCCCGAATCGCCATCGTCGCCGACACACATATTCCCTCGCGCGCAGAGGCAATTCCGGAGTGGATTCGGGAAGAAATCGAGCGGGCCGACCACACCATCCACGCCGGCGATTTCGATTCATCAGAGACGCTCGACGAGGTGCGTGACCTCGCTGGCGATGAACTGTCCGCCGTCACCGGGAACATGGACCCACAGTTCGACCTCCCGTCCGTGACGACAGTCGAGCGCGGGGGTGTGGAGTTCGTCGTCACCCACGGCACCGGCGACCTCGACGGCTACGAGGAGCGCGTGGCCGGCATCGTCGGTGAGGAGGGCGGTGAGGACGCACTCGGCGTGTCGGGCCACACCCATCAGCTGCTCGATACCGAGGTCGATGGCGTGCGCCTGCTGAATCCCGGCAGTGCGACGGGTGCCGACCCCGCAAGCACGACATCGATGATGGCTGTCGAGGTCGAGGGCGGCAACCTTGACGTGACCGTCAGCGAGCGGTAGTGTGAAACTCGACTAAGATACCTGTATCAATGTATCGCACCTGATAGACAGGACTATACCGAAGGATACCGAATAGCGTATCAATGAGTCCCCGCCTCTATGACGACTCTGTATTCGATGAGGAAGAGGGACTACGGACAGACGTGCGGATTGGAATTGAACTAGCCCTCAGTGACGTTCTTGCAAATGACGAACAACGAGAAATAACCAGCGTAGAGGAAGAGAAACTAACCCACTTTGCCATTCGTGACCTTGACCTCCAACTCACGTACAGTTGGTATTTAGCTGGTGCTCATACGGTTGCGCGAGCGAACCCTGATAAGCGATCACCTTGGCAGCCTGGACGAGCGCTCGGTACCGTACAATCTTCGCCGACGGACTATACCGATGAGAGGATCGGAGAACTACGAGCCTATTTTCGGTCGGCGGAATTCATTCCGGGATACACTCTACGTGACGTCTGGTTCACTGGCAAGTTCGATTTCCTTCGGGACTACTACCGTGAACTAGCCCCTGAGAAATATCGCGACTTGTATGTACATTCGTTAAACCTCCGAGAATGGCTATGGGAGTTGAATGACACTCTCGATAGAAAATCAAAAAACGCTACGCTGAGTGATTTTGGAGACACAGAACCTAAACCGCTACTGGCTCCGGCGACCGAAGAGGAAATCCGCTATTCCGTTTCGGATTTCCACATGGACCTAGCAGGAATCGAGGAGCTCAATCCGATCAAAAAGGATGTTGCCAGAGGGACTGATACAATTGAGCGGATACTTTCGAAACTCACTCATACAGATACAATAGATGTCGACCAGCGGATGGTAGTCGATAAGGACGTTCACGATTTCTTTTACTACTCTGTCTGGAAATACCCGGCATTGGCCATCTCAGCTGACACAGCACGAGGACCGAACGCTCAAGCAATAAACCGCAGACGACTGTTGGAGTTCGATGGATTTGATGACACGTTGGATACGGAGAGAGACAGCATTACACGAAAAGCTCGTGAAATAGGTCTTCTGCCGGACGTAGATGAACCCATATCCGCAGATTCAGAAAAAAGTGCCTACCTACACGCGCTGCTCAAGGAATCAGTCAACCCCGAATAAATGAGTGGGATACAGACTCTCAATCTCGACACATCCGTTCTGTTCAATTACGTCTACTCGAAACTCCCTGGAGACATAGAGACAGATCGTGGCAGTCAGCGACTTCTTGAGTCGTCATCCTTTCACTGCGTTATCGGACCGACAGCAAACGACGAGTTTGATGCTGCGTGTGACCGGCGATTCGATCTTTACGACGACCTTCTTGACTGGTTAGAGGGGGATCCCAGCGAGGACATCTACGAATACGACCCGACAAAACGGGACATACACACTAGTTCAAATGACCTCACTCATATCAGATACGATGTGCAACACGGATGGGGTACTGAATCTCGGCGAAAGCAGCTATCCGATATTCGGCGGTGTAAACAGGATATCGGAAATTTTCAAGATCAAGTCCCGAAGCAGCATCTGGATTACGTCTATGTGAATATAGCGGAAAACGAAGAGCTTCTGAATGAACTTAGCGGTCTCGGCTTGGACCACGACAAGGACATCATTGTTGATGCTGTCGAGATCAACAGAGAAGACAGTATTTGTGTTCTCATGGCTCTCGATTCAGATATTACTGATGACGAGCAAACAGAACATATAAACCAAGTGATTCGTGATGTTGAGAGCGAGAGTCTAGTTTTGACTATCGCAATTCCGGGGGACATCTAATTGTTATCCAAATTCGGTCTCGGACACGCTGACTAGGAGCGCAGAAACATCCACGAGCGCCGATTTCGGATTATTATGAGGGTATCGAATTGTGCTGAAAAGAATCTGGGACCATAACCCGAAGTACGGAAGTGCGCGCCCGCCGGACCCCGGGCATGCACGTTGCTCCAGTCCCGGACATGCCGGAGGTCCGCGCCGGCGACGACCTCGCCGCGCTCATCGCCGAGCGGGCGGACCTCGCCGACGACGTGGTGTGCGTGGCGAGCACCGTCGTTTCAAAGGCCGAAGACCGGGCGTACGACCTCGCCGACTTCCCGGCCGGCCCGCGCGCGCACGAAATCGCCGACCGGCTGGCCGAGATTGCCGACGACGAAAAGGACCCCCGCTTCGCGCAGGCGGTCTTGGAGGAGAGCACCGAACTCCTGATGGACGAACCCTTCCTCCTGACCGAGACGCGCTTCGGACACGTCTCGGTGAACGCCGGCATCGACCGCTCGAACGTGCCCGATAGCGACATCCTCATGTTGCCGAAACGGCCGAGCGAGAGCGCGCGCCGGCTCAGCGAGACGCTCGACGTTCCGGTGGTCGTGACCGACACCTGCGGACGACCGTTCCGTCACGGCCAGCGCGGCGTGGCCATCGGTTGGGCCGGACTGCCCGCAAGTCGGGACTGGCGCGGCGAGCACGACCGCGACGGCCGCGAACTCGGTGTCACCGTAGAGTCCGTGGTGGACGAACTCGCGGCGGCGGCGAACCTCGTGCTCGGCGAGGGTGCGGGCGGAAACCCCGTCGCCGTCGTGAGCGGGTTCGACATGGACGGATTCGGCGGCAGCGACAACCTCTTTCGCTCTGTCGATTCCGATTTCGTCCGGCAGGCGCTCCGGGAGTGGTCGTATGCGGGCGATTGAACTCACGCCCGAACGTCCCACGCAGCGTACCGTCGACCTCGGTGAGCGGGCCGTGCAGGCGGGCTTCGATACCGTCTTTGCGAGCCATCACTACAACAACCGCGACCCCTTCGCCGCCTTGGCGCTGCTCGCCGAGCACACGAACGAGATTCGGCTCGGCCCGGGCGTGACGAACCCCTACGAGACCCATCCGGTGACGCTCGCCTCGCGGGTTGCAACGCTCGACGAACTCGCCGACGGGCGGGCGGTCTTCGGCGTCGGACCGGGCGACCCCTCGACCCTCGAAAACCTCGGTCTCGGCGAGCGGCGCGGGCTTCGCTCGGTGCTCGAATCGTTCAAGGTCGCGCAGGAACTGTGGGCCGGCGAGCGCGTCGACCACGACGGGACGTTCACCGCGTGCGATGCCGGCCTGAACTATGATGTCGGCGAGATTCCGGTCTACGTCGGCGGCGAGGGTCCCCACATGTGCCGGATGGCGGCCAAACACGCCGATGGGCTGCTGTTCAACGGTTCCCATCCCGACGACATCGCGTGGGCGGCCGAACGGGTCGAGGAGGGTCTCGACGAACGGCCCGACGAGTATGGAGAATTCGACTTCGCGGCGTATGCGAGCGTGAGCATCGCCGAGGACGGTGCGGCCGCACGCGAGGCCGCCCGCCCGCCGGTGGCCTTTATCGCCGCCGGTGCCCCCGAACCCGTCTTGGAGCGCCACGGACTCGACGGCGAGCGTGCCGACGAAATCGGCGAGGCGATTACCGCCGGCGAGTTCAGTACGGCGTTCGACCGCGTGAGCGAGGCGATGATCGATGCCTTCTGTATGGCCGGCACGCCCGAGACGGTCGAGCCGCGGCTGCGGGCGGTGTTGGAGCACGCCGATAGCATCGTGGTGAGTTCGCCGCTCGGTCCCGATTTGGAGGAGGCTATCGACCTTGCTGGGGCGGTGTGCGACCGATGCCATCCGGAATGATGGCCGAGAGCAGCCCGCCGATGGCGAGATAGGCGAACAACCCGAACGCGACGATCCAGACGCCCGTGCTCGAAAGGATCAACAGCGCCGAAACCGGGTCGCCGAGCGCGACATCGGTCACGATGTTCGTCAGCTCGACGAGATTGCCGAGCAGTTCAAAGACGACGTTTGCCATACGCCACCTTGCCGATGGGACTACTTGTGTCTACTGACCCGCCTTCCAGATGATGCCCTCGAAGCGCGCGTTCATCACCCGACCGTCCGGGCGGCGACAGACGACCGAACAGGCGATGTCGTATCTGTCCTCGCGCTCCTCGACGCTCTCGGTCGTCACCTCGCAGGTGATGGCTTCGCCGGTATAGACGGGTTCTATGAACTCGAACTCCATCGTGCGCGCGAGCACGCCGAGGTCGCCGCCGATCTTCGTCGGTAAGGTCGCCGTGAGCAGTCCCTGCACGACGAGTCTCCCTTCCTCGTCGGGCTCCGAGTGGATGGCCTGCTGGTCGCCCGAAACTTCACCGAAGCGCTCGACGTCCTCGTGGGTGAAGGTGCGTTCGAAGGTGTGGACGTCGCCCTCCGCGGGTTCCGGTGTCGATGGCATGAGTTGACTATGCCGACACACCGGGATAGTTCTACGGCATTCGCGCTTCGTGATAGGTCCGTTACGACGAGCGAGAAGCGAGCTATTATGATGGCGCTCCCCGTCCTCGCTGTATGTCATGGGAGACCGTCGACCTCGACAGGAACGAGGGCGTGGCGACCATCACCGTCGACCGCCCGGACCGGCTGAACGCGATGAACGTCGAAACGCTCGAAGCACTCGATGAGGCGCTCGATGAGGCCCGCGACGCCCGCGCACTCGTGCTCACTGGGGCAGGCGACGATGCGTTCGTCGCCGGTGCTGACATCTCATATATGGCCGAACTCGATGTCGAGCAAGCGCAGGCCTACGCCGAACTCGGCCATCACGTCACTGACGCCATCGAGACGTTTTCCTGCCCTGTGATCGCCGCTGTAAATGGCTACGCCTTCGGCGGTGGGTGCGAACTCGCGCTGGCCGCCGACCTGCGGGTCGCCGCCGAGAGCGCCGTGCTCGGCCAGACCGAAATCGACCTGGGCATCGTGCCGGGCTGGGGCGGCACCCAGCGTCTTTCGCGATTGGTCGGCGACGAGCGCGCCCGCCGGCTGGTCTTCTTCGGCGAGCGCGTCGAAGCAAGCGAGGCCCGCGAGATGGGGCTGGTCGGTGAAGTCGTCGCCGACGACGACCTCGACGACCACGTCGCCGAAATGGCTGCCGATCTCGCCGCGAAGCCCAAACACGCTCTCCAGGCCGCCAAGGAATCGCTGAATCAGGTCCACGAATCCCACCAATCGGCGGGGCTGACCTACGAGCGCCGCCTCTGGAGCGGTCTCTTTGGCACCGACGACCAGCGCGAGGGCATGAGGGCGTTCGTCGAGGACCGCGAGCCCGACTTCGAGTGAGCCAGTCGGCTTAAATCGCTGAAGCTCCAACGAGGCGACCACTCCATGGCCGACGACAAGTACGCGAACCTCTTCGAGGAGATCACCGGCGAGACGGGTACCGAGGAAAAACAAGAGGAATCCGAAATCATCGACGTCAGCGACGCCGAGAACCGAGGACTTCCCACGACCGAGGTCCACTGCCCCGAATGTGGCAACGACGAAGCTTACTGGTACATGCAACAGATCCGCTCGGCCGACGAATCCGAAACCCGATTCTTCGTCTGTACGGAGTGCGAACACCGCTGGCGCGAGGACGATCACTAGAACCCCACTTTTTTACAGAGGGTCCTCCCTCGCGCTCGCTGTCGCTCGCTCTCGGTCAAACCCTCTCCAAAAACCTGGACTAAAAACTCCCGCTCACTCGCTTCGCTCGCTCGCGGTGAACCGCGCTCGCGTTGCTCGCGCGGACACTAACTGCACAGCACCCGAATCCCGGTGGAGCTTCAACTATGGTAATACGGGAAACTACTTTATATAATAGGAACTGAATATGGATCATGACCGCAATCGACAGATCGGAGAAGACGTGCAAAGACTGTGGATCTGAGCTACTAATTCACAACCGGAGAGAGTTATACCACTGCGAAAATTGTGGCAAGACTTGGTCTATGGAAAGATTGGATGATCGGGGTAGTTCCGATCAGATGTCACCATCACAGGACAAATTCTCAGAACATTTCAATTGAATAGTGAAGGTATTTTCCTGACGCTATGAGATATTGAAATGCACCTGCATCAGTTATTTTATTTCGGTGAGATTCCATTTGAATTGATACTATGAACTGCACCGCCGGCCGCGGGCCACGACCGCTGCCGCAGCTATCGCCCCTCGAAATCGGGCTTCTCGCCGGCCATGAACGACTCCGCGCCCTCGCGGTGGTCGCCGGTCTCGAAGACGGCGGCTTGGGCGGCAGCCTCGTTCTCCATCGCTTGGTCGAGTGAACTCTCGAAGCCCTGTCTCATGAGTCGCTTCGAGGTCCGCAGCGCGACCGTCGGCCCGGTGGCAATCTGTTCCACGAACTCGTCGGCGCGCTCGTCGAACTCGTCGTCGGGATAGACGTGATTGAACAGGCCCAACCGCTCCGCTCGTTCGGCCTCGACGAGTTCCCCAGTAAGGACGAGTTCTTGGGCCGTGTTCTCGCCGACGATTCGCGGCAGGAAGTAGGACGTGCCCGAATCGACCGCCAGCCCGACCTGTCGGAAGCCGAAACTAATTTTCGACTCGTCGCTCGCCAACTGGATATCACATGCGACGGCGAGGTTCGCACCCGCGCCGAAGGCGATCCCGTCGATTTTCGCCACCGTGGGGAGGTCGAACTCCGCGACGCGCTTGACCGCGCGGCTGGTCTCCTGGGTGATGTGCCGAACGGCCTCGTCGAGTGCCACGTCGCCCGCGAGTCGTTCGGACATCGCGTTCACGTCCCCACCGGCCGAGAAGGCCCCGCCCGCACCCTCGACGACCAGACAGCGCGCGTCGCTGCCCTCCAACTCCGCGAGCGCGTCGATGATACCCGCCGAGATGTCCTCGGTGAGCGCGTTGCGTACCGATGGTCGATTCAGCGTCAACCTCGCCACGCCCTCGTCGACATCGACCAACACCGCCTCCTCGTCGCTCATTGGGCCACCTCCTCCTCCTCCTCCTCCTCCTCACCACGGAGTTCGAACTTCTGGACCTTTCCCGTCGTCGTTCGGGGCAACTCCTCGACGAACTCGACCTCTCGGGGATGTTTGTACTCCGCGAGCCGTTCGAGACAGAACTCCCGGATGTCGTCTTCGGCCACCTCGGCGTCGGGCGTCGGTACGACGAAGGCCTTCACCGTCTCGCCACGGCGCTCGTCGGGAATCCCCACGACCGCGGCGTCGGCCACGTCGGGATGTTCGAACAGCAACTCCTCGACCTCGCGCGGGTAGACGTTATACCCGCCCGTCACTATCATGTGTTTCTCTCTATCGACGATGTAGAAGAAGTCCTCGGCGTCCGAGTACCCGATGTCGCCCGTGTGGAACCACCGTTTCCCATCCCGTTCGGTGAACACCTCCTCGTTTGCCTCGGGACGGTCGTGATAGCCCTTCATGACGTTCGGGCCGGCGACGACGAGTTCACCAGTAATCGAATCGAGGTCGGTCTCGCTCTCGTCGACTGGGCCCTCCGCAACTGGCTCGACCGGTGTGAAATCCTCGTCGACGACCATCGCATCGACGCCGTCGAGCGTGCGCCCGATGGAGCCGACACGGCGCGCCTCAGGACTGTTGAAGTGGGTGACGGGTGACGTCTCCGTCAGTCCGTATCCCTCGTAGAGTGGGAGGTCGAACAGGTCCTCGAACCGGCGTAGGACCTCGATGGGAAGGCTACTGCCCCCTGAATTGACGAACCGTAGCGACGAGAGGTCGAACTCCTCGGTGTTCGGCTGGTTCACGAGGTCGTTGTACATCGCCGGCACGCCCTGCATGATGGTCAACTCCTCACTTTCGATGAGCGAGACCGCCGCTTGGGCGTCCCACTCGGGCAGTGGGTAGTAGGTCGCCCCCGAAAACAGCGAGGTGTTCATCACGACCGTCATGCCGTAGATGTGAAAGAGCGGCAGCACCCCCAGAGAGCGGTCCCCGACGCCCGTCCCGTCGGGCACGAGGTCGGCGGCCGTGCGCGCGTTCGAGGCGAGGTTGTGATGGGTCAGCAGCACACCCTTCGGCTGGCCCGTCGTGCCCGAGGTGTAGGGCTGACAGGCCACGTCGTCGTCCGCCCGCTCGACGACAGCGAGCTCGTCCGCGGCGAGAAACGCCTCGAATGCGGTTGCGCCATCCGCATCGCCGCCAACGCTCACCACGGTCTCGACGGCCGTCTCCTCACGAACCGACTCGACCATCGACACGAGGTCGGCGAGCGCGACGACCAGTTCGGCCCCGCTATCGGCGAGGAGATGGCCGATCTCGCGTGATTTGTACTGTGGATTCATCGGCACGACGACCGCGCCGGCTCTGAGCGCACCGTGGAAGGCGACGACGAACTGCGGGAGGTTCGGCAGATAGATGCCCACCCGGTCGCCCGGCTCGATGCCCGCCGCGTCGAGACCGGCGGCGAACTTCCCGGTTCGAGACCAGAACTCCTCGTAGCTCAACTCCGTTCCGTCGTAGTGAATCGCCATCGCCTCGGGATGGCTCTCAACTGTCGAGGCGACGTCCGTCACGAGATTCGTCATGGATTCCCGTGTGGGGATGTGCGCCACCGAGTAAAGGATTGCCCCTCGACGAACCAATACTTCGAACAGGACGCGTTTCAGTTACCAGCGGTAACTCGACCCTTCAGCCACCGAGGTAGACGTCGTGGATGTACTCGTCGTCACGGAGGCTCTCGGGAGCGCCCTCGCGGACGAGTTCGCCGTTTTCGAGCAGCGCGATGCGGTCGGCGTGGTCCATCGCGAAGGTGACGTTCTGTTCACAGAGCAGCACGGTGACGCCGGCCTCGCGGATGCGCTCAAGCCCGTCGCTGATGTCCTCCAAAATCACCGGCGCAAGCCCGAGCGTGGGTTCGTCGAGAAGCAACAACTCGGGCGAACTCATCAGCGCACGCCCGATGGCGAGCATCTGCTGTTCGCCGCCGCTCATCGTCCGGGCGTGCTGGTCTTCGCGCTCTTCGAGCGTGGGGAAGAGGTCGTAGACGAATTCGCGGCGCTCGTCGGTGTTGCCCCGTCGAAAGGCCCCAAGCGAGAGGTTGTCCGCGACGCTCATATGCCCGAAGAGGTCGCGTTCTTCGGTGCACTGAATCAACCCGTCGCTCACGAGGTCGCTCGTCGAGCGCGTGCTGACCTCCGTCCCACGATACCGGACGCTGCCCTCGTAGTCGTGAAAGCCCGAAATCGTCTCGGCGAGCGTCGTCTTTCCCGCGCCGTTGGGACCGATGACCGAGACGATTTCACCACTCCCGACCCGGAGGTCGATGCCCCGGAGCGCCGCGACCTTCCCGTAGGACACCCGCAGGTTCTCGACGGCGAGCGCCGCGTCCTCGCCGTCGGCAGCGGTCTCGCCGTCGGCGGCCGTGTCAGCGCTCATGCGTCCCCTCCGAGATAGGCCTTCTGTACCTCTTCGTTGGCCCGAATCTCCTCGGGGGTTCCCTCGGCGAGTTTCGAGCCGAAGCGGATGACGATGGCTCGGTCGATGAGCGAGAGCAGCCCGCGCATGTTGTGGTCGACCACGACGAGGGTCAGCCCCTCCTCGCGGAGTTCGGTGAGGAGTTGGGAGACGGTCTCGACCTCGCCGCTCGACAGCCCGGCGAACGGCTCGTCGATGAGCAGGAGGTCGGGGTCGGTGGCGAGCGCCCGCGCGAGTTCGAGCCGGAGCAATCCGGCGTGTGGCAGCTCGCTCGGCGTCAGCTCCACCCTGTCGCCGAGTCCGACCCGCTCGCAGATGGCCCGCGCCCGTTCGCGCGTCTTCCCGCGCAGTCCCGACAGCGTGAGCAGTTTGTCCGGTGTGAGCGCGAGCGTGACGTTGTCGAGCACCGAGCGGTCGGAAAGCGGGCGGAACGACTGGAAGGTGCGCGCCAGCCCGCGCTTGACCATTTCATGGGCCGCGTCGCCGGTGGTGTCCTCGCCGTCGTACCAGACTGTTCCCTCGGTTGGGGGATAGGTCCCCGTAACACAGTTGAACGTCGTGGATTTCCCCGCGCCGTTCGGTCCGATGAACCCGAGAATTTCGCCCCTTTCGACTGCGAACGAGAGGTCATCGACCGCGGTCAATCCCCCGAAGCGTTTCGTGACGTTCTGGAGGACGAGCAGTCCGTCGTCCGGGCCGTAGGTATCGCCCTTATCCTGTGCCGCCGGTTCGCTTTCGGCCGTGTCCGCTTCAGTACTCATCTCTCATCACTCCTGAGTCGCTCTTCCAGTTCGTCGAGCGCGCGTCGATATCTCTCCGAAACCTGTTCGATGGGGCTTGTCTCGCGGCCGCCGTCGGTGGCGACCGGTTTCTCGCGCGCACGGCCGAGCAGCCGCCGGCCGGCGCGTATCGCCCACGGGAACACCCCCTGCGGGAGGACGTAGATGAGCGCCATCGTCAACAGCGCGAAGATGAGCAGGCTCGCCTCGTTGATTCCCACACCCACCAGAGGGATGGTGAAATCCTGTTGGTTCAGCAGGTCGTTGACGAAGTAGAAGAAGACGCCGCCAAGCCCCGCGCCGACGATGGTGCCCATGCCGCCGAGGATGGCCGCGATGAGTACCTCGATGCTCACGATGAGCGCGAGCAGTTGACTCGGGCGCGGGCTACCCACGGGCGTGTGGACGAACATCGCGCCTGCAAGCCCGCCGATGGCCGCGCTCAACACGAACGCGAACACCTTGAACTTCGCCACGTTCAGGCCGGCTGCCGCCACCGCGTCCTCGTCCTCCCGAATCGCCGTCAGCACCGAGCCGACGTCCGAGCGCGTGACGGCGAACAACAGGAGGAGGATGGCGAGAAAGAGCCCGAGGGCGATGTAGTAGTTCGCCGTGACGACGAGGTCGAACTCGTCGGCGGTGACCAGCGCTGCTGGCGAACTCAAGCCGAGTTCGCCGCCGAAGATATCGCCATAGATGATGAACACTTGGAGGAGGATGAGCGGCGCGACGAGCGTCACGAGGGAGAGATACGGCCCACGAATCCGCAGCGCCGGCACGCCGATGAGCAGTCCCGCAACTGCGGCAAGGAGGACGCCGGCCGGAATCGTTACGGTCGGCGGCAGTCCGAACCCGAGGTTCAGCAGCGTCGAGGTGTAGCCCCCGACGGCGAAAAACAGCGCGTGGCCGAAGCTAATTTCGCCCGTATAGCCCGAGACGACGTCCCAACTCATCGCGAACATCCCGAAATAGAAGGCCCCGATGAGCACCAACAGCTGAGTCGTCGAGACGCCGACGAACGGAACGGTGGCGAATGCCACGACACCGACCACGCCGAGTAGGTACCGCGGTGCGAGAACCGCACTGGCGAGCGAGCGGTCGGTGTCCTCGACGGTCTCGGTAGAGAGGGTTTCGTCCGCCATCTATGCCTCCGCAAGCTCCCGGCCGAACAGGCCTTCCGGGCGGACGAGCAACACCAACACGAGGACGACCAGTCCGGCGAGTCCGGTCAGTCTGGGATTGATGAGTGAGGTGGTGATGACTTCGAGAAAGCCGATGACGTACGCCGCGATGAGGCTCCCCCGAATCGAGCCGAGGCCACCGAGCACGACGATGGAGAAGGAGAGGATGAGCGGCTCGCGGCCCATCGCCCAGCTCGCGGTCTGGTACGAGCCCAAAAACAGGCCGGCGATGCCCGCGAGCACGCCAGCGATGGCCCACGTGTAGAGGTTGATGCGACTGCTCTCGATGCCGACCAGCGCCGCACCGCGCGGACTCATGCTCGTGGCGAGGATTGCTTTTCCCGTACTCGTGTAGTTGACGAACGCGAACAATCCCCCGATCAGTACCCACGAGACGACGAACACCACGAGCAGGTTGTTCTGTACTGTGCTCCCCAGAATCTCGGTGGTGCCCGACACGAGTGCGGGAATCGCTTTGGGCTGACTCCCTTCGACGATGCGGATGACCTCCTCGACGACGATGGAGGCGAGGAGAGTCAGAATCATCACGATGATGATGTCGCCGCGGCGCTCGGCGAACCCCTTGTAAAGGAGGACGCTGAACACTGCTGGTATCGCCATCGCTGCGAGCACGCCAGCCCAGATGCCGAAGCCGGCACTCGTGACGTAGTAGGCCGCAAACGCTCCGATGGTGATGATTCCGCCGTGGGCGAGGTTGATGGTACCGCCAACGCCGAAGATCATCGTGAAGCCGATGGCAACGAGGGCATAGAGCGAACTGATGACCGAGCCGTTGATGATGATGTTGACGACGTCGACCATCGATTATATCCACGCCGGCTGTTGGTACTCGGCCGTCTTGTACTTCTCCGGCCAGATGACCTCCTGAACCCCACCGCCGTTTTGGCCTTCTTGCCACTGGAGGAAGACGGGGTAGATGGCGTCCTCGGCGTAGACCGGGTCGTGGGGATACTTCTTGTCCCGTCCGTAGAATTCGAGGGTTCCGGTCGTCGCGGTGAACGAAGCGTTCTCCATCGCCGAGACCAGTTCGTCGGCGTCCGTCGTGCCGGTCTGTTCGACCATCTTCGCATAGAGCTTGACGGCATCGTAGGCGATATACCCAGTGTAAACGGGATAGCTGTCGAACTCCTTGTTGTATGCCTTGACGAACGGCTGGGTCTTTTTCGTGACCTCGCTCTGTGGCGTCGCGGAGGTCTGGGTCACACCATAGAGACAGGCCCCGTTGACCGACTGGTAGTACGACGGGAGCTGCATCGGAACGTGAATCCCCGCAAAGCCGAACGGTCGCTGCTGTTTGGCCCACTGGACGATGGCCTCCGTTCCGGTGTGGGCCATCGCGGTGAACACCCCGTCGGCGTTCGAACTCGCCACGTCGTCGAACAGCGGCCCGAAGTTCGTCGTCCCGCTGGCGTACCGCTGGCTGCCGGCCACGTCGACGCCGGTCCCGCTGAGCTGGTTTTCGAACACCTTGGAGATCGGCTCGGTCCATTTGTAGTCCTCGACCATCGAAAACGTCGAGTCCCAGCCCATCGTCTCGAAGTTCGCCTCCCCGAAGTCGACGAGGTTTCGCCCGAGGTCGAAGTCGTTGAGCGGGCCGGCTCGGAAGTGGTATTTGTACTTGTCGTAGTCCTCGGCGACCATCCGCGATATCTCCGCACTGGCTGCACCCGCCGTGAGATGTATTTTCTGCTGCTGGGCGATGTCGTCGGCGATATTGAGGAGGACCTCGCTCGTGAATATCCCCGTCGTCACGTCGGCGTTCTTGTTGAGGACGAGTTCGCGGTAGCGCTGCTGGCCGGTCGAGGGGTCGCCCTCGGTGTTGCCGACCGCCAACTCGACGTCCGTGCCGTCGATACCGCCGTTGTTGTTGAGCTGCTGGACGGCGAGTCGTGCGCCGTTGACGATGGACCCCCCAATCGGATCGTTCTCGGGGTTCGGAGCCAGCGCCCCGATGGTGATGGGTCCCTCGATGTTCGCGTTCCCGCCACCGCCGGAGTTGTTGCCGCCACCGCCGCCCCCGCTGCCGTTTCCGCCACCACCGGACCCGTTGCCGCCGCTTCCCCCGCCACCGCCGCCGAGGCTGAGACAGCCGGCGACCGTCGTCGTGAGCGCCGCACCGCCGGTCGCCCGCAGGAACGTCCGCCGGTTCGCGTCAGTATTTCTTCCATCGTTCGTTTCGGGGGATGAATCGCTTCCATCGGTCGAATTCGACCGCTGTTCATTACCATCGGTAGTCATTGTCGTGGATGGTAGTTGGATACACACTACATAAATGTGGCGGTGATATTCGTCCACCCGTGTCATCGAACCCGGTGCTCACGGCGACGCAACTGCTACTCGACGGTCAACGCCGAGCGATCTCGGTCCTCTCGACGCGCCGAACCGATGATTTAGGATGCACGAACTACTGATTCGGGCATGCGAATCCACTGGCACCGCCGCGACCTCCGGGCGGCGGACAACCGCGCGCTCGCGGCGGCCACCGACGATGGGCCTGTGCTCCCGGCGTTCGTCTTCGACCCGGACGTACTCCAGTACGCCAGCCCGCCCAGAACGAAATTCCTGCTCGAAGCGCTCGACTCGCTTCAAAGGTTCTATCGCGCGCACGGTAGCGACCTCCTCGTCGCCGAGGGCGACCCCACCGAGGAACTCCCGGCGCTCGCGGCCGAACACGGTGCCGAGGCGGTGTTCTGGAATCACGACTACTCGGGCCTTGCCCAAGAGCGCGACGAGCGCGTTCGGGAGGCACTCGACGATGCCGGCATCGAGTATACTGAATTTCACGACGCCCTCCACCACGAACCCGGCACCATCACGACCAACGACGGCGACCCGTACTCGGTGTTCTCGTACTTCGGTGACAAGTGGCTCGACCGCGAGAAGGCCGAGCCGTATCCCGTCCCCGACGGGGACGCGCTCGCCGATATCGAGGGCGAGGAACTCCCGACCATCGAGGAATTGGATTTCGAGGAACCGGCGGCCAACGTTCCGAAAGCGGGCACCGAGGCAGCCCGCGAGCGTCTCGATACCTTCTGTGCCGACCGGATCTTCGAATACGATGAAGGACGCGAGTATCCCGCGCGGGCGGGTACTTCACGGCTCTCACAGGACCGCAATTATGGAACCATCGGCGTTCGAGAGGTCTCCGAGCGAGTCGGCGAGGCGCTCGCAGACGCCGACGAGGCCGAGCGCGAAGCGGTCGAGGCCTACCGACGGGAGTTGGCCTTCGGTGAGTTCTTCACACACGTTCTGTTCTACAACCCGGAGGTCGTGACTGAAAACCACAAGGACTACGAGAACCCAATCGAGTGGCGCGAGGATGACGACGAGCTACAGGCGTGGAAGGAGGGGATGACCGGGTATCCCATCATCGATGCCGGCATGCGCCAACTCCGTGCGGAGGCGTACATGCACAACCGGGTTCGGATGGCCGTCGCCTCCTTTCTCACGAAGGACCTCATGCTCGACTGGCGCGCAGGCTACGCCCATTTTCGGGAACGACTCGTCGACCACGACACCGCAAACGACAACGGCAACTGGCAGTGGGCGGCCTCCACGGGCACGGACGCCCAACCGTACTTCCGGGTGTTCAACCCGATGACACAAGGCGAGAAGTACGACCCCGACGCCGAGTACATCGAGACCTACATTCCTGAACTCGCTGAGGCCGACCCCGACACCATCCACTCGTGGAACGAACTGAGCGACGACGAACGTGAGGAAGTTGCACCCGACTATCCGGCCCCCATCTGTGACCACAGCGAACGCCGCGAGGAGGCGATTGAGATGTTCGAGCGCGCCCGCGGCGAGGACTGACGGCCCACGATTCCGAGTTGCGGCCGTGTGGTGTGCTATCATCCGTTCCTCAACCTTTAACAGACGGCCGACCGTTGAGCCGAGTGGAGGAACGAATCATGCCTGAACATTCCAACGCGGAGCTACCACCGCTTCCGTACGACTACGACGCCCTCGAACCACACATCTCGGAACAGGTGCTCAACTGGCATCACGACACCCACCATCAGGGGTACGTCAACGGCCTGAATAGCGCCGAGGAGACCCTCGCCGAGAACCGTTCGTCGGGCGATTACTCCTCGACCGGCGGTGCACTCGGGAACGTGACCCACAACGGTAGTGGGCACTATCTCCACACCATGTTCTGGGAGAACATGTCTCCGAACGGCGGCGGCGAACCCTCCGGGGACCTCAAAGAGCGCATCGAGGAGGACTTCGGCTCCTACGAGGGCTGGAAGGGCGAGTTCGAGGCCGCGGCGTCGGCCGCCTCCGGCTGGGCGCTCCTCATCTACGACCCAGTTGCGAAGCAGCTGCGCAACGTAGCGGTCGACAACCACGACGAGGGCGCGCTCTGGGGCGCTCATCCCGTGCTCGCGCTCGACGTCTGGGAACACTCGTATTACTACGACTACGGTCCCGACCGCGGCAGCTTCATCGACGCCTTCTTCGAGGTCGTCGACTGGGACGCTGCCGAGGAGAACTACCAGCAGACCGTCTCGAACCACGAGTAACTCCCGAACTCACGATTTTTGGCGCTCGACCGGATAGTCTCGACTCTAGAAGAACGCACCCGCGACCAGTAGCGGGAACGCGAGCGTCGCCTCGGCCTGAATCTGGGTGTAGTTGCGCTCGTCGGCCTTGATCTTGCCCCACGAGACGGCCTCGGTCGGCGGCGCGCCCGACAGCGAACCGTCGCCCTCCATCCCCGTCGAGATGTAGATCGCGTAGTCCGCACCACCGCGGAAGAGGTTCGTCATGATGGCGTGGTGTTTTGGCACGCCGTCGCCGACGGCGATGAGACCTGTGGTGTCGGCGTCCATCCCGCCCTCGATGAGCGTCTCGTAGTCGTCGAGCAGCGCGATGTCCACCTCGGGGTCGTCGCTCTGGCGGTAGTAGTAGAGGAAGTTGCCCACCTCGGCGTCGGTCAGCGCCGGGCAGTACACCGGGACGTCGTTGTCGCTGGCCTGTTTCAACACCGAATTGTCGTCGTCGAGGGTCGCCCCGAGTTCGCGGGCGAACGCCGTCGGCGTCCGAACCTTCTCCTCGGCGAAGAAGTCGTCGAAGAAGTCATAGAGATACTCTTCGAGCCACACGTACCTATCCGAGGGCACGAAGATATTGCCGAGGCGATTGATGCCCTTCTCACGGAGCGCGGCCTCGTCGGCGTTCCACGTGCCCATCTTGAACGGTTTCTGTGTCTTGATGACGTCCTCGGTCAGCGCTCCGGAGGTCGTGATGAGCACGTCGATGTGCCCTTCGCGGACGAGCGCCGCGACGACCTCGCGCAACCCCGAGGAGACGATGTTCGAGGTGCAGGTGAGATAGGTCGTGGCGTCGGCCTCCTGCATCCGCTCGGCGATGTCGATGGCCTCGGCCAGCGCCGTCGCCTGAAAGCCCGTCGTCGCGTAGCTCGCAAGTAGGTCTCGGAAATCTACTCCATCACGGAACTCGTAGCCGCGCACGTCGGGCGTGTCGAGCGATTCGTCGCTGCCCGGCACGACGTGCTCGTGTGAATCGTCGTCCATACGTGGAAACGGGCGCGAACCGGTTTGAATCGCTCGGGATGGACTCGCTATGGAGCTTTCTGTCCAACGACCTCGGTGAGGACAGTTCGATAGGTTTCGGCCACTCGCTTGTAGTCGAAGCGGCTGGCGTACTCGCGGAACGCCTCCCGAGTGTCGCGCTCGCCGGCACGCTCGATGGCGGCGGCGATGGCTCGGGGCGTGGGGTCACAGAACTCGGCGTACTCGTCGAAGCGCTCCTCAGCGCGGCCGCGCGCCTGTATAACCGCCAGCCCCGCGGCAGCGTATTCGAGGACTTTCAGGGTGTGCGGGTCGTCGACCAGCGAGACGCCGACGTCGGCGGCGTGGAGATAGCCCGGTATCGCCTCGTGGGGAACGGTACCGAGGAAAACCACCGCTTCGCGTTCGGCAGCGCGCTCGACAGCCGGTGCGAGCGACCCCGTGCCGAGCACGACGAGCGTCCAGTCGTCGAGGTGTTCCATCGCTGCGAGGAGTTCCCCGATGTGGTAGATGGGTTCGAGACCGCCAGCGTAGACTGCCAGCCGCTCGTCCGCGCCGACGCCCGCCTCGTGGAGGCGTTCGCGAGCCTGTGCGACGACCGTCGAATCGGGGTTCGCAAAGCGCTCGTAGCTCACTCCGAGGTCGGTCCGCGTTGTGGCGCGGGCGTATCGGTGAACCCGCCTTCGTTCCTCCTCGTAGACGTAGAGGGTGTGGTCGGCCACTCGAAAGGCGAGGTTCTCGGCCGCTCGCACCACCAGCGAGAGCGGCTTCGAACGCGTATCGGCGAACTGGCGAATGGGATCGATGTGGTCGACCACGAGCGGTTTTCCGAACGATTTCAGCAGCGCGCCCGCGAACGCACCGGAGCGGGTCGTGCCGAGAACGATATCGTATTTATCGCGCTCGCGCAGCGACCGGAGTAGCGTCCGTGGCGTCGTACCTCGGAGCGTGACCTCGAACCCGTCGGCTTCGAGTCGGTCGGCAATGCGGCGGCGACCGACGCTGATGTTCGTCGGTTTGTCAGGCGTGAGCCAGAGCACTCCCAAGCCGCCGTTCGCCCCGCTCGCTCTCATCGCTCGAACTCTTCGGGTGGGCTGAAAACACCGTAGCCGTAGCCGAGTCCGACCAGGACTGTGAACGCCAGTAGCGAAAACAGTTGTAGCACCTTCTCGCCGGTCGGCTCGCGAGACAAGCCCCTGAGTCTACCGGGAACGAATTCGGTGAGCAACCGCCGGAGAAACGCGCTCTCCTCGCCCGTCGAGTCCGGAACCAGTCCCTCCATCGCCCGCTTGGAGTAGCCCTGCCAGAACGCGCGGTCGGCGAGCCAGCGCGGCTTCGTCCGGTAGTCGAAGACCTTGTGGGCGACCACGGCGGTGGGCGTGTAGTGGACGCCCTCGCCGTACTCTTCCCGAAGGCGGGCACAGAGTTCCGTCTCGCCACCCTGCAAATTCCTATCGCCCTTCCGCCCCCCGATTGTGGGGTCGAACCCGCCGAGGCTCGTGAAGACCTCGCGGCGAAATGAGAGGTTCGAACCGAACGTGTTCCTGACCTCGCCTTCTTCGTGCTCGTCGCCACCGGGACCAAATCCTCTGTGAGTGACGCCGACGAGCCAGTAGAACTCCGCGGGGAGAAACGAGGGTTCGTCGGCGACCCACTCGGGCACCATCCGCCCGCCGACCGCGAGCGCGTCCGCCCGTTCGTAGGCCGCGACGAGCCGCTCGACCCATCTGGGATGGGCGCGCGCGTCGTCGTCGAGGAAGGCCACGACGTCGCCGGCAGCGAGTTCGACACCAGTGTTCCGGCTTTCGAGCAGACCACGATTTTCGTCGTTACAGTATAGCAGAACGTCGTCGTGGCTTCCGTAGGTCTCGCGGACGCGCTCTGCGAGGGTCGGCGTGCCGTCGACGACGACCACGAGTTCGGTGGGATGGCTCTGGGCGAGCACGCTGTCGGCCGCGTCACGAAAGCGCTCGAACGACGCCTCGTCGTAGGTGCAGAGCACGACTGAGACCCGCATACCATCCTCTGTGGAGGGTCGACGGATAGCCGTTTCCGTTCGCCTCGCCGCTCGTTGTACGCCGTTTCACAAGGTTTATGCGCGCTTTGTGACTGGATGTCTCCAATGAGTCAACGCAGGGAGCAACTCGCCAAACGGCTCCCGGATTTCGGACCGCTTCTCGATTGGATTGGGGCGCTGTATCACGTTCCCCTGCTGCTCGCGCTCGTCGCGTTCATGCTCTGGATTCGCGTGCGCAACTGGCGGAACTTCCTCATCAACGGCCGGGTGTACTTCAGCGGCAACGACGCATGGTATCACCTCCGACAGGTCCGCTATACGGTCAGACATTGGCCGCAGACGATGCCGTTCGACCCGTGGACGAGCTTTCCGACCGGCACGAGCGTCGGACAGTTCGGGACCCTGTACGACCAACTCGTCGCCACTGCCGCGCTCGTCGCCGGCGGCGGCAGCCCCTCCGCGGAGACGACGGCGCTGGCCCTGCTGTTCGCGCCGGCGGTCGTCGGCACGCTCGTCGCCGTCCCGACCTACTTCCTCGGCAAGCGCTTCGGCGGGCGATTTGGGGGTGTGGTCGGCGTCGCGGTTCTCGCGCTCTCACCGAGTACCTTCCTCGGGCGTTCGGTGGCGGGCTTTTCCGACCACCACGCCGCCGAAGTGCTCTTTCAGGTGCTCGCGGTCGTGATTATCGTCTTCGCGCTCGCGGTCGCCGAACGCGAGAAACCCGTCTACGAACAGTTCGTCGAGCGTGATTTCGCCAACCTGCGCCGGCCGGTCGGTTGGGGCGTCCTCGCGGGCGTCGGGATTCTGCTCTACATCTGGGTCTGGCCGCCCGGTCTCATGCTCGTGGGCATCTTCGGGGTCTTCCTGCTCGTCGTCCTGCCCATCGAGTACCTCCGTGGCGAGAGTCCCGAACACGTCGCCATCGTGAGCGCGGTCGCGCTTGCGGTCGCCGGCGTCGGCTTCCTCGCTACGTTCAACACGTTCGAGGTGAGCGTGACCAACTTCTCGCTGCTGCATCCGGCGATGGCCTTTGCGGGTGCGCTCGGGTGCGTGTTCATGGCGTGGCTCGCGCGCCAACTCGAAGCGCGCGACCTGCCGCGGCCGTACTATCCGGGCACGATTTTCGGACTGTTCGCGCTCGGCGTGCTCGTCATGGCGGTTGGGCTGCCGGACCTGTTTTCGTTCTTCGTCCGCCAGCTGGAGGGCGTCGTCGGCTTCGGGGCGAGCGCGACCTCTCTCACTGTGGCGGAGGCGATTCCACCGCGCAATCCGGGGCAGTTCCTCTTCAGCTCCTACCGGCTGGCGCTGGTGACGGCCATCGCCGGCGCGGCGGTGATGCTCGTCCGCCTCGCGCTCGGGCGGAGCAGGGCGCGCGCCGGCATCCTATTTGTACTCGTCTGGGCCGCGTTCATGACCGCCGCCACGCTGACCCAGCAGCGCTTCAACTACTACCTCCTCGTTCCCGTCGCCGTGCTGAACGCCTACTTCGTCGGGCAGGTACTGCAGTACATCGGTTCGACGAGCGCCCGCTCCAGCCTCCGCAATCTGGAGGCCTATCAGGTGCTCTCGGTGCTCGCGGTCGTGCTGCTCATCACCGCCCCGCTCGCCATCGGCGGCAGCGCGGCGACGGCCGCCGGCAGCTACGCCAACCAGCAATCCGGCGTCGGTCAGTCCATCACCGGGTGGGACAGCAGCCTCTACTGGATGGCGAACAACACGCCCGCCGAAGGCACCTACGGCGGCGGCAACGAGTCGATGGACCGCTACGGGACGTACAACCGAACGGATGACTTCAACTACCCCGATGGAGCCTATGGCGTGCTCTCGTGGTGGGACTACGGCCACTGGATAACGACTCTCGGCAACCGAATTCCGACCGCGAACCCCTTCCAGCAGGGCGCTCGCCAGGCCGCGAACTTCCTGCTCGCGTCGAACGCCTCGCGCGCGAACGAAATCGCGCGCATGCCCGACGGCGAGGGTGTGCGCTACGTGATGATCAACTGGAGAATGGCCGACCCGGCGGGTGGGGCGCTGTTCAGCGTTCCGTTCACGTGGTACAACGACGGGCCGCTCTCCATCTACGATGACGTGACGCCGATTGCCACCCAAGCGAGTGGTCAACAGCGGCCAACGACCTCGTTTTTGGCCTACGAACAGCGCCATTACGAGACCATGCGCACGCGCCTCTATACCTTCCACGGCAGCGAGATCGAACCGGCACCCGTGGTGGTCGACTACGAGAGTCCACAGCGCCTCTCGGATGGCACCCTCCAGAGCGCGTTCGTGCCCTCGAGCAACGAGAGCGCCATCAAACGCTTCGAGAACATGTCCGCCGCGCGCCAGTTCGTCGAGCAAGAGGGCACGGCCCAAATCGGCGGCGTCGGCAGCTATCCCACCGAGCGCGTGCCGGCGCTCGAACACTACCGACTGGTCCGTGGCAGTCAGGAGAACGCTCTCTCGCGGTCGCGTTCGTTCGCCCAAAGCGCGCTCCAGCGCCTCCAGACGACGGGACTGAACGCCACCGAACTGTTCGAAACGCCGACGAACTGGGTCAAGACGTTCGAGCGCGTCCCCGGAGCCACCGTCGAGGGACAGGGGCCGCCGAACACGACTGTGGAGGCGACGGTCGAGATGCGGATGCCGACCACGAACGGGACGACGTTCAACTACACCCAGCAGGCCACGACGAACGCCCAAGGCCAGTTCACGATGACGCTGCCGTACTCGACGACCGGCTACGACAACTGGGGCACCGAGCGGGGCGCGACGAACGTCTCGGTGCGGGCGACCGGTCCGTACACCTTCCGAACGCCGGTGACGGGCACGGGTGAGAACGCCAGCCGGTGGACGGCGACCGCCAACGTCTCCGAGGGCGCGGTCATCGGCCGGACCAACGAGACCGTCTCGGTCACCCTCAACGAGACGTCGGTCTCGGTGACTAACGCGAGTGCAAACGCCTCGGCCGGCAACACGTCGGCAGGCAACGCCACGGCGATGACCACGAACGCCTCAGCGACGAACGCATCGGCAACAAACGCGAGCGCGGCGGCAGGCGCGCTGGCGACGCCCGAAGCCAGCGCAGCCGAGGCGGTGCGCGCACGGGTGAGTGGATGAGTGCGGTCCGCGAGTGGCTCACGGTCTATCTGAAGGGTGTCTTCATGGGCGCTGCGGACGCGGTTCCGGGCGTCTCCGGGGGGACCATCGCGCTCATCACCGGCATCTACGAGCGGCTCATCGGGGCCATCACGAGTCTCGACCCGCGCGCGCTGCGCTATCTCCCGCGGCTCCACCGGCGCACCGAACGCGCCGAGTTCCGGGCCGCGCTCGTCGAGATGGATATTCCCTTCTTGCTCGCGCTCGGAACGGGCATCGTTACGGCGCTCGTCACCGTCGCGCGAATCATGGACTATGCCTTCGAGACGTATCCGGGGCTGGTGGCGGCGCTGTTTTTCGGGCTGATTGCCGCCTCGGCGGTCGTCCTCTACGAACACGTCTCGCTCGATTCGCCACGGCGGGTTGCGGTCGCTGTCTTCGGGTTCGCCTTCGCCTTTGCTTTGTCGGGACCGGAGGTCAGCAACTCGATGCCGAACTCGCCGGTGTTCGTCTTCGTGGCCGGTTCCATCGCCATCGCGGGGATGATTCTGCCCGGCATCTCGGGGGCGTTTTTCCTCTACGTGCTCGGCCAGTACGAGTATCTGACGGGGACGCTCACCGAGTTCACGAACGCGCTCGCCGGACTGCTCTCGGGCGGGAGCCTTGCGGCGCTCGTCGAACCGGGTGTCGTCGTCGTTGCCTTCTGTGCTGGCGCACTCATCGGACTCTTCTCGATTGCCTACGCCATCCGCTGGGCGCTCGCGAACTACCGCGAGGCCACCCTCACGTTCCTCGTGAGCCTGATGGTCGGTGCGCTCAGGCTTCCCGCGACGAAGGTACTACAGAACACGCCCGAGGTGACGCCGATGGCCGTCGGGAGCGTGATGGCCGTTGCCGTCGCGGGCGGCGCGCTCGTCGTTCTCGTCGACCGGTTCACCGAGGACATCGAGTTCGCGTGAGGGGACTAGCCGAGGGGGTATAGCCCGCCGGCAGTTGCAGGCACAACCACGACGGTGCTGTCGTGTGTTTGAACTGATGGAGGGGATCGACATGTGTCCATTGCCCGAGGACGTACAGCTACCGGCCGGGTGGGTCTGCAAACGGGTCCGGGCGGACGAACTCGTCTTCGCCCACGACACGGGTGGGATGGAGGTCGAGGCGACGAGCATCGACGATACACAGCCGCTGCCGTTCGATTTGGCGCGTGGCTGGGAGGTGACCTGTCGCATACACGCTGGCGAGTCATCCAGCGAGCACTCGATCGGACGGGTAACGACGCGCGCGGCGGCAGTCGCAGCACTCCGGTCGTGTATGGAGCGCGCCAACCGACTCGACAAGGCGGGCGATTCGCTGGGGTCCCTCACGCCAGCCACCATCGCCGCCGACATCGACCTTCGGGGTGAAATCCCGTCGCCATCACCGCCGGAGCACGGGACGGACCGTCGAATGACGCTTCGGCACTGAGCCGAAACCGACGGACAACACCTATTACCGGCCGGGCGCAACCCCCGGCGATGAAGAACGTCGACGACCTCATCGAGAGCGCGAACGAGTTGGCAGGGCAGGGTCTCTCGAACGGCGAAATCGCCGACGAGCTGAACGTCTCCCGTGAGACGGCGAGCTGGCTGGTCGAACGCGGCGAGGGAACCGCGACGTCAGCCCGCGAGCCGACCGACGCGCTCGACGACATCCACGTCGATTGGAGTGCGCTCGGTCGTGACAGCACCCGCCTCGCCGATGTGGGCCACGCGATGGCGGACCTCCTCGGTGGCGAGGACGTCGACCTCGTGGTCGGCATCGAGAAGGCCGGCACGCCGCTGGCCACCACTGTAGCGCTCGAACTCGATGCGGACCTCGCTGCCTACGCACCCCGCAAACACCAGTGGGAGGAGGGCGACATCGAGGACCTCAGTGGAAGCTTCTCGCGGAACTTCGCCGAAATCCGTGGCCGGGAGTGCTACGTCGTCGACGACACCATCACCAGCGGCACGACGATGACCGAGACCATCGACGCCATTACCGAACAGGGCGGCACGCCGGTCGGCTGTGGCGTGCTGGTCGACAAACAGGGCGTCGAGGAACTGGAAGGTGTCCCCGTCGAGTCGCTGCTGCAGGTCATCCGCGTGAGCCGCGAGGACTGAGCCACTCGATGAGCCGGCGCGGCACTGACTCCTCCACCGAACGGCGCAAGGCCGGACCGCGAGCGGCGGGAAAGACCGGCGTTGAGCGCTGGGTCGAGAACGTCTTTTTCGGGCTCGTGGAGGTCGTTGTTGCCGGGTTTCCGGCACTGCTCTGGCTGATGGACGCGCCGTACAACGCCGAGGTGACGTTCGCCGCACTGGTCGCCCTCGTCACGCTTTCGCTCGCCGTCGGCACGGCCCGCAACGCCGATTCAGTCGGCTGGCCGGCGATGAGCTATCAGTCAGTTCCCGTTCGTATCGGCTATCACAGCCTCGCTATCGTCGTTGCGGTCGGCAGCGGGACGGCAATCGAGCTGCTCGCCGACTCGGCGCTTGGCTCGCTCGTAGCTGCGGTGGGAGTGTCGGTCGCCGTCGTAGGGCTGTTTCCCCGACTCGTCGTGATACTCCGGCGATTGCCGCCGTGGTGGCAGGGGAGTCCGTAGGTGTGGAACTCGTTGGTCTGTCGTGAACGTCCACGACAGAAATATTGGAAAATAAAAATATTCAAGTACGAGTAAATCCTCTAGACAGGTATGGAATGGCAACACCGCAGAAACCGAACGAAGGCCGAGAAGAAAAAAGAAGAGCCGACCTCGGGAACGAACTGGTGGTTCGTCGCCGGTACGGTTCCCGGCGCGTAGACTCACGACTCGTTTTCGCCACGTTCCAGTTCCGAACGCGCTCAGTTCGTGCGAAACCTCAGTACTGTCTCGTGGTCGGGCAGCGCATCGACCGCCCCGTACTCGGTCGTCGTGAGTGCAGCGACCGCGTTGGCGAACGCGAGCACCTCGTCGAGCGATTGTTCGTCCGCGAGCGCGCATAGCACACCCGCGAGAAAGGCGTCGCCCGCACCGGTCGTATCGACGGGGTCGACGGAATAGCCCGGATGGTCGTGTTCGGCCGGTCCCCACGGGGAACGCTCGACGGCGACGACGCGTGCACCACCCGCGCCGCGGGTCGAAAGGACGGTGTGTGGCCCGGCATCGAGCAGCGAGTCCGTCGACCTGTCGGCAAAGCGCGTACCCACGAGGTCCTCGTCCGACACCTTACAGACGTCCGTGAGCGCGAGCATCTCGTCGAGGGTGCGCTCGTAGGTCGCCGCGTCGGGCCAGAGTTCCGGGCGACTGTTCGGGTCGAAGACGACGGTGCAGTCGTATTTGTGTGCGCGTTCGGCGAAATCGAGCAGCCGTGAGCGCGCGGGCTCGCTCGCAAGTGCGACGCCGCCGAGGGCGACCCACGGGAGGTTCTCAAGCACGTTGTTGCCCACCACGCCGGGGTCGATGTGCTGGTCGGCGGTTGCGGTGCGATAGAAGGTAAAGCTCCGGTCGGCGCTCGTGTCGTGGGCGACGAAGGCGAGCGTCGTTCGGTGGTCGCCATCGCGGGTGAGAAATCGGTCGGGAATACCCTGCTCGTCGAGCGTTGCGGCGAGGAACTCGCCGAAGGCGTCGGTCGAGAGGTTCGAGAGAAACCACGGCTGCTCGTCCAGCCGTGCGAGCGCGATGGCGACGTTCGCCGGCGCGCCGCCCGCCCGCCGGGTGAACCCCTCGACCGCCCGAAGCGGTCCCGACCGGTCGGGCAGGAAATCGACGAGCGTCTCGCCGGCGACGAGAATCTCAGGCGTGGACATATCTACTCGTGTCAGGCCTACTTTTTTACTCCTCGGGTTGGCTCGCTTCGTCTGCTCACGGGCGGCTTCGCCGCCCCGTTCGCACGGCCAGCGGGACCTTCGGTCCCTCGCTGGTCGCAAAAACCTGTTCTGCCGAACGGAATGGGATCGTTCGAAACGGCGATAGCGAGGCGGCTCCGCCGCGCCAAGAAGCCGTTTCGTGATGACGACAATCTTCGATTTTCGAACCACAGAGCTTGGAAGAGCGAAGCTCTTCCCGTGGAGGAAAAAGAGCCGCTCACTCGCGCTGCTCGTTCGTGGTTCGACACCTAACCCCTTGACTGCACTGCGACAGCCATACCCTCCCCAGCCGATTCGCTCACTCTCTGCGGTCGCTCGCTCAGCCACCGTCAGAGCTTCGCTCTGACGAGCCTGCGCTCGCCGCGCTCGCGCAGACCTCGCGCGTTCTCCGGCCTGCGGCCGGATTCATCGCGCGCCACCGCCGTCGAAAACGGATGATTCAGGGCGTAGTTCGGTTTGCGTCAGTCGAGGTCGACGTCGACCCACTCGCCCGTGCGCGCGGACTCGTAGGCGGCTTCGGTGACGGCGGTCACCCGCAGCGCGTCGTGGACCGTCGCGGGCGGCGCGCTCCCCTCCTCGATGGCCGTGAGGAACGCCTCGGCCTTGTTCGTCTGTTCGTCGTGGTCGATATAGGGAACCGATTCGGTGTTCTCGTCGTCGATGTCGGTCACGCTGCGGGGTTCCCACTGCCGACCGTCGAGCGAGACCGCACCCTCGTCGTCCCAGAGGTGGATGTGCTCGCGAACACAGGGGAGATCGCCCGAGACCGAGACGTTCGCCGTTGCACCGTTCGAAAACTCGATCAGCACCGTGGCCTCGCTGTCCACACGCTCGGCGTCGTCGATGAACTCCATCCGGGAGAAGACCGCGGTCGGCTCCAATCCCGCAGTCCAGAGCAGCCCGTCGAGCAGATGACTGCCGGTATCGTAGAGCATGCCGCCGCCGGAGAGGTCGGGGTCAGTTCGCCACGTGTCGGTGAATCGCGGCAGCCAGTCCTGCGTGATTTCGGCGGTCATCCACTCCGGCTCCGAGTCCCGAAATCGCTCGCGCGCGGAGATGAAGGCCG
Organism: Halococcus sp. AFM35; assembly: GCF_051195015.1. Taxonomy (NCBI): domain Archaea; kingdom Methanobacteriati; phylum Methanobacteriota; class Halobacteria; order Halobacteriales; family Halococcaceae; genus Halococcus; species Halococcus sp. AFM35. The sequence goes on along the minus strand of NZ_JBNTJU010000003.1, from coordinate 148,799 downwards.
GGTTGAGGTGGCGCTGATAGCCGACCATCAGCGTCCGGCTACTCCCCTCGACGCGCTCGGCGATCTCCTTCGCGTGGCCCAAATCGGTGGCCAACGGTTTGTCACAGAACACGTGTAGGTCTTCGTCGAGTCCGGCGAGAATCTGCTCGTGATGGAGCGTGTGCGGAGTGCCGACGAGAATCGCATCGAGCGCCGTGCCCGCGAGCATCCCCTGATAGTCACCGTAGAGCGCGTCGTCGGGGACCGTGAAGCGCTCGGCGGCGGTCGCGCGTCGGTCGGCGTCGATTTCGGTAATCGCCTCGACGCTCGATTTCGGGTGGCGATGGAACTGACCGCCGACGGTCGTCCCGATGTAACCGGTGCCGATGAGTCCCACGCGGAGGGGCTGGTCCGTGTTCATCATCGGGACGAACAGCGAGTCGCGCATAAGCGTGGCGGCATGTCCTCACTCGATGGCGACCCACTCGCCGCGCTCGTCGCTGCGCTCGACGGCATCGAGCACGCGCTGGACCTCGCAGGCGCTCTCGAAAGAGGGTTCGTAGCTCTCGCCGGCCGCGACCGAAGAGAGGAACTCGTAGTCCTCGTGGACGAACGTGTGCTCCCAGCCGAGAACGTGGCCGGGCGGCCACCAGTGCTCGACGTAGGGGTCCGACTCGTCGGTGACGAGCACCGTCTCGTATCCTCGATTGTCCTCTCGAAGCACCTCCAGCTCGTTCAGCCGTTCGAGCGCAAACTTCACGCTTCCCTCGGTGCCGTGCACGGCAATCGTGTGGTCGTTCTTGTGGCCGGGAGCCATCCGCGAGGCCTCGAAGGTCCCCATCGCGCCATCTTCGAATGCGGCCTGTGCCGAATAGGCGTCGTCCACAGTAACAGGACGGGTTTCGTTCTCTTCCTCCATGGGTCGCTCCTCGATGAACGTCTCCGTGTGACCGCTGATGCGTTCGATATCGCCCGCTCGCTCGCCGACCAGAAAGCGTGCGAGGTCGACGGTGTGCGCACCGAGGTCGCCGAGCGCGCCGCTGCCCGCGAGGTCCTCGTCCATGCGCCACGACCACGGGTCCTCCGGACTGACCCACCCGTCCTGGAGGTATTTCCCGCGGACGTGACGGATGTCGCCGAGTTCGCCCGCGTCGATGAGGTTCTTGGCATACTGGATGGCCGGCACGAACCGGTAGTTGAACGCACAGCCGGCAATCGCGTCGCTGTCGGCCGCTGCGGTGGCCATCCGCTCGGCGTCTTCGACCGTCGGCGCGAGCGGTTTCTCACAGAAGACAGGGACATCGGCTTCGAGGGCCGCAATCGACGGCTCGGGATGGAGGTGGTTCGGCCCGAGGTTGTAGAATACATCCACGTTTTCGATGGCGGTCTCCCAGTCGGTTTCGGTGTGGGCGAATCCCAGTCGGTCCGCGGCATCCGCGAGCGCTTCTTCGTCGCGCCCGACGAGCGTGTGGCGTTCGATGTCGGGTGCGTCGTCGAAGAACATCGGGAGTCGCGCGAAGGCGTTCGAGTGGGCCTTGCCCATGAACCGATAGCCGAGGACGCCGATTTGCAGTGCCATACCCATCCTACTCCCGAGGGGTTCTTAGTCGTTCAGGGAACTACTCCGCCCAGTAGGCGTCGCCGGGCGTCGTTGCGAAGACTGCCCTATCGAGCACGTCGACCGCCTTCTCCAACCCCTCGCGCGAACTCGTCAGTGAGTCCTCGTGTTCGATGGAAAGCGCGCCATCGTAGCCGACCATCCGCAGCGTCGAGACGACTTCCTTCCAGTGGGATTCGCCGTGGCCGTAGCCCACGGTTCTGAACAGCCACGAACGCTCTTGCTCCTCGGTGTATGGCGTCGTGTCGAGATATCCCTTCACGCCGGCCTTGGCCTCGTACAGCCCCGTGTCCTTCGCGTGGACGTGATGAATGCCCTCGCCCAGATACCGAATCGCCCGCGGCACGTCGATGCCCTGCCAGTAGAGATGCGAGGGGTCGAAGTTCGCGCCGATGCGTTCGTTCGTTTCCTCGCGCAAGCGCTTCATCCCTGTTGGTTCGTAAACCAACATGTTGGGGTGCATCTCGATGGCGATATCGATGTCGTGGTCGTCGGCGAATCCGGCGAGGTCAGACCAGTACTCGACGGCGACCTCCCACTGGTAGTCGTGGGCTTCCTTGTGCTCGGTCGGCCACGGTGCGGTGATCCAGTTCGGCACCTCGTCGTTGGGGCCGCCGGCGGGCAATCCCGAAAACGTGGTGACGGTCTCGACACCCAACTGCGCCGCCAGTTCGATGGCCTCCCGGAGTTCGGTGTCGGCCTCGGCAGCGTGGTCGTCATCGGGGTGCAGCGGGTTGTTGTGGGTTGCGAGCGCGCTCACCCGGAGGCCGTGCTCGTCAAGCTGCTCGCTCAGTTCGTCGTGGGCCGCCTCGTCGCCGAGGTACTCCTCGCGGGAGAGGTGGTCGTCGCCCGGACTGCCGCCACAACCCAGTTCGACGGCGTCGACACCGAGACCACCGAGGTAGGCGAGCGTTTCGTCGAGCGGCTGGTCGCCGAGCGGAACGGTGAGTACGCCAACGTCCATATGAACGATTGCTACGGGCGAGCGAATAAACCTTCAGGTCGTCTCATCCTGTGTCTACTCCCCGGCCGGCGATCCACGTCCGTACCGGCGCTCGCGGCGCACGCTCTCATCGAGGGGATCTTCGAGGTCGCCCATCACCGTTTCGAAGGCGTCGGTGGCGGTGAGCAGGCCGACGATCTCCTCGCCGTCGGTGACGAGTGCGAGTTCCTGACGCTCGTCCTGAAAGCGGTCGACGGCGTCGCTGACCTCCTCGTCGGCCGGTAGCGTCATCGGTTCCGTCGCGAGGTCGGTGATGTCGACTTCGCCATTCGTGAGGTCGTCGTATCGGTTCGTGACCGTCGGCAGATAGACGATACCGCGGAAATCATCGAGGTTCTCACCCATCAGCGGATACCGCGAGTGGGAGCGCTCTTCCATGACCGCGAGGTTCTCCGCGGGCGTGTTTTCCGTCGAGAGCGCCACGACGTCCTCGCGGTCGACCATGACGGTGCGGACCGGCACGTCACCGGCGACGAGCGCGCTCAGCACTTCCTGCTGGCGCTCTTCTGGCACGTCGGTACCCCTGAGCACCGCCTCGAAGCGCCTGTGCAGGTCCGCACGGCTCTCGACATCTTCGCCACCGGATTCGAGCCACGCGCCGGTCATCTCCACGCCGAACAGACCGAGCGTCCACTTCGCGAGTGCATCACCGACCCGCAACAGCGGCCAGATGGCTCGCGTGAACCAGTACAGCGGGGTCGCGCCGTACCGACAGACCTGCTGTGAGCGCTCGACGCCGAGGTAGGTGGGAGCCTGCTCGCCGTGGGTGAGATGGAGCAGGTTGATGATGAGAAAGCCGACAATCGCTCCCGCACCGACCGATGCGAGCACCGTGCCGGCGAACAGCGGCTCGAAGATGGCCGCCAGCGCCGGCTCGGCGACGATGCCGACCGCGATGGATGAGGCGGTGATGCCGATCTGACACCCAGTCAAATAGATTTCGAGGTTCTGCGTCATCTCCCACGCGCGTTCGAGAGCGGTGACGCCCTCCTCGACGAACGCCGATTCGGGATACTGGCGCGCACGGGTCAGCCCGAACTCGATGGTGACGAAAAAGCCGTTGGCGAGTACGAGACCGAGGCCAGCGAGGAGTCTGGCGATGATTTCGAGCGATTGCATCGACTGTTCGGGATTGTGGTGGCAGGGGGAAAAATGACCGGTCCGCGGCTCAGTCGAGTTCGGCCGTGGCGTCCTGTTGTTCGTCGAGGCGCACCGCCCGCCCTGTATCCGCCGACCGGTAGATGGCGTCGATGACGCGCTGGACGGTCATCCCCTCTGCAATCGTGTTTCGCTCCGGTGGCGTGCCGCTCTCGATGCCCTCCAGAAACGCCGCCTGCTCGGCCCGCATGGCATCGTTCGGGCGCGTCGTCACCGTCGTGTCGGTCAGGTGGTCCGCGCCGGCGGTGCTGCTCTCGTAGACGGTCAAACTGTTCTCGTTGCGGTCGAACAGCGCCCCGGCCTCGGTCCCCCGAAGGAGGAACTCGTGGTTGGTCGGGCGATTCGTGGCCCACGCGGCTTCGAGGCTCACCGTCGCCCCGTTCGCACAGCGGATAAACGCGCTCACCGAGTCGTCGACGTTGAAATCCGACGGTCCGAGGTCCTCACCGAGCATTTCGAGGTAGGCGTAGTCCTCTCGTGAGCCGAAGGCCGACCGGGTGGTCGCCGACACCTCGACGACCTCGGGGAAATCGAGGAAATAGAGCGCGAGGTCGATGGCGTGGACGCCGATATCGATGAGCGACCCGCCCCCTGAAGCCGACTGGCTGGTGAACCACGACCCCCGTCCGGGGATGCCCCGCCGGCGGATGTAGTTCGCCTCGACGTGGCGGGCGGTGCCGAAACGGCCTTTCTGTTGAAAACTTTTCAATACCTCGACGGGGTTCGCAAAGCGGTTTTTGAACCCCGTCATCACGAACCCGTCGCTGGCCCCGGCAGCGGCGGCAATCGTCTCGGCGCTTTCGAGCGAGTGGGCGACCGGTTTCTCCAAGAGCACATCGAGACCGGCATCGAGCGCCGCGACGGCGTACTCCTCGTGATAACGGTTCGGCGTCGCGACGAGCACGCCGTCGGCGTCGGCGAAGAGGTCGGCGACGTCCTCGTAGGCGTTCGTCGCATACGATTCGGCGAAGCGGGTGCGGGCATCGGGGTCGATGTCGCTGCCGACGACCTCGGCTCCGTTGTCGACGAAGCGGTCGGCATGGAATCGACCGATGTTTCCGAGTCCGATAATGCCGATTGTCGGAGAAGAGGAGGGCATATCATCCGATTAGGCGACCGTGGATTGTAAGAATACCGTTCTCCGCTTCTTTCAGTACAACTGCTCTTCGCGCTCCTCGCGCTCGGCTTCGCGCTTCGCTTCCTCCTTTTCGCGCCGCCGTCCACGGAGGTACTGGCGGCCCAACGGGATGAATTTGTTTTTCGTATCGCGGACGAACGCATAGATACCGTACGCCCAGAAGAAAAACAACAGCGTCATGCCGCCGACGTACAGGAGGGTGAGTTCCGAGACCATCGTTAGTCGTCGGTTTCGGCCTCCGTACCGGACGCGCCCTCGGCCTGTGTCGGCTGGTCCAACCCGTGCTGGAACGCCTCGCCCGAAGCGGTCTCGAACAGATGGACGTTCGAGCGGTCGAGCACGATGCGTACCGTCTCGTTGGCGGAGATGTCGGCTTCGGGGTCGGTCGTCATCAACAGTTGGTTGCTCGAATCGGATTCACCCATATCAGTGTCGCCCTCATTACCGAAGAGGAGATAGACGACGATTTCGTTGCCCATCGGCTCCAGTACGTCGGTGGTGGTTTCGATGTCGTCCGTGGGGTCGGCCACCGAATCCGCTTCCTCGGCGAGATGGACGTCCTCGGGCCGGATACCGAGCGTGACGTCCGTTCCCGGCTCGACGCCCATCGTCCGCGGATCGAACGCGACCGTGAAGTGCTCGGATTCGAAGCCGTCCTCCACGGTGGTGCCCTCTACGAGGTTCATGCCGGGCGACCCCATAAAGCCCGCAACGAACAGGTTTGCGGGTTCGTTGTAGCAGGTCAGCGGCGGGTCGATCTGCTGGAGTTCGCCGCCGTCGATGACCGCCACGCGGTCGGACATCGTCATCGCCTCCTCCTGGTCGTGGGTGACGTAGATGGTCGTGGTTTCGAGTTCGTTGTGGATGCGTTGGAGTTCCGTGCGCATGTGGACCCGGAGCTGGGCATCGAGGTTCGCCAGCGGTTCGTCCATCAGGAAGGCATCCGGCTCGCGGACGAGCGCCCGAGCGATGGCGACACGCTGGCGCTGACCGCCCGACAGCTCGTCGGGTTCGCGGTCCAACATCCCTTGCATCTGGACGATGTCCGCCGCGCGCTCGACCCGTTCGTCGATCTCGCTGTCCTCGAACTTTCGGAGCCGCAGCCCGAAGCTGATGTTGTCCTCGACGTTCATGTGGGGAAAGAGTGCGATGTTCTGAAACACCATCGCGATTCCCCGGTCCTTCGGCGGGAGGTCGGTTACTTCCCGGCCGCCGATAGTGATGGTCCCCTCCGAGGGAATAGTAAGACCAGCGATAGTTTCGAGTGTCGTGGACTTGCCACACCCGGAGGGACCGACGAGCGTGATGAACTCGCCGTCTTCGATGTTCAGATTCATGTCCTCGACCGCGACGACATCGCCGTAGCGTTTCGTGACGCCTTCGAGTGTAACGTTTGCCATGATTTTTGTCTCCGTGTAGTTACTCCTTGAGTGCTCCGCTGGTGAGACCGCTTACGATGCGTTCTTGGGCGATGATGACGAGTATCGCCACCGGCAACACCGCGATGATGCTCGCGGCCGCCATCAGGTTGTACTGGGTGGTGTACTGGGTCTGGTACTGGAGGATACCGCTGAGAAGCGGTGCCCAGTCCTGATAGTCGTTGCCCGGCACCATCAGCTGCGAGAAGAAGAACTCGTTGTAGACGTAGATGAACGTCAGTACTGCGGTAGTGGCGACGCCCGGAGCCGAAAGCGGCATGATAACTCGAAAGAGCGCGCCGAGACGCGTGGTGCCCTCGACGCGGGCGGCGTCCTCCAGCCCGTCGGGAATCTGGGCATAGAAGGTTGTGAGAATGAAGATCGACAGCGGCATGTAGAGCGCGGTGTACGGCGGCACCAGCGCACCGGGCGTGCCGAGCAACTGTGGGCTGGAGATTCCGAAGAAGCTCATGTTGCCGGCGAAGAACCGGAACAGCGGCAGGAAAAACGCCGCCGGCGGGAAATAGGAAATGGCGAGCACGAGCAGCATGAGTGGCAGTCGTCCCGGGAATTCCAGCCGACCGAAGACGTAGCCCGCGAGGCTTGCGAGGACGAGGACTATTACTGTGGTCCCGAGCGCGAGCACGAAGCTGTTGAACATGTAGAAGTGAAACGGCACCACCTGAAAGACTTCCACGAACGCCTCGATGTTGAAGCCCTTCGGCAACAGCCCCATGTTCGAGAGCGCGCTGGCCGGCGTGAGCGCCAGCACCAGCAGCCAGTAAAAGGGGAACAGCGTCGTGACGAGGAAGAAGATGATGGCGACATAGAATAGCGCGCGATAGACCCGTCGTGGGTCACTAATCGCGCGGTTCACCCACCGCGTGAACGGGCCGTCGTCGGTCTCGCTGGCGCTTTCGGTTTCGGCCGCCATCTCAGATGCCCTCCCGTGCGTAGCGGTAGATATAGACGAACGCCACCGCCGCGATGATGGCCGCCGTGACGAACGCCACCGCCGCCGACGACGCCAGCCTGTTGCCTTGGAAGTACGACGCCACCACGAGACACGACATCGACGGCAGCGTCGAACACCCGGCGACGGTCTCGATCAGCCCGTAGATCCGCATCGCCTCCATCGTCCGGAACAGCATCGCTATCAACACTGTGGGCAGGATGAGCGGGAACGTGATCAGCTTGAACTGCTGCCACTTCGAGGCCCCCGTGACCTTCGCCACGTCGTAGAGGCTTCTATCGACGCTCTGGAGTCCTGCGAGGATGAGCAGTGCCATGAACGCCGAGGTCTTCCAGACGTCGGCCACGATGACGATAAGCAGCGAACTCGTGGCATCGTTCAGCGGAGTCGTCGAGATGAGGCCCCAGTCGCTGAGAATCGGGGTAGCGAATCCGAGTCCCGGCTGGAAGAGGAGATAGAATATCATCCCCTGAATCACGATGGGCACCGCCCACGGGATGATGATGGCGACTCGCGCCCACCGCCGGCCACGGAAGTCCTGGTCGAGCACGAGCGCCTGCCCGAGACCGATGACCGTCTCGAAGGCGACGCTCACGGCCGTGAACACCACCGTGACGATCAGCGCGCTCGTCCACGGCTGGCTCAGGTCCAGGAAGGGCCGCGGAAGGATCGCGCTTCCGGTGAAGATGGCGACGTAGTTATCGATACCCACGAACTCCCCCGTGCCGACCGCCCCGATGGAGTTCGAGTGCAGCGACGTCCAGAACGTCTCCAACAGCGGCCAGAACGCGACGCTCCCCAGAATGATGAACACCGGCGCGAGCAGCAGGTACGCGAACTGGGTCTCGCTCAGACCGGACTGCCAGTTCACGAGCACCCGGTAGGGGGCCGACCGCTCGGCACCTTCCGTGCTCATTGGGCGGTCACCGAGTTCTCGATCTTCGTGATCCGTCGGTCGAGGTTCGAGAGGCCCTGTTCGACCGACGACTCCTGTGAGGCGATGGCGTTCACTTCCTGATAGGTGGCCTTCGACTCCGGCGACCAGATGACGGTGACGGGCCGCGAGATCGCGTTCTCACCTGCCGTCTTGAACGCATCGAGGTACTTTCCGGTCGGTTCCACGCTCCGTGCCGCCTGCGAATCGAACAGGCCCGGTTTCGGGGGGAGCCACCCCGTGATTTCGAATATCCCGATCTGGACGTCCTTTTTCATCTGTGTTTTGATGACTTCCATCACTGCCTCCTTGTTGTTCGTCTTCGGATTCACCGTCGTGTGCCAGCCGCCGAGCGCCGGAGACGTCCCGCCGACACCCTTCTCGGTGGCGCTTTTCGACGTCTCCGCGTAGGGCAACGGCATCACGCCGTAGGTTTCGGGAGTCGCCCAGTCGGCCTCGCTGATGGTGAGCGGGATGGCGTAGGGCCAGTTGCGGTGCATGACGACATCCCCCGCTGCGAACGGCTGTCGTGACGGTTCCTCGGTCCACGTCAGCACGTTGTTCGGGGCGATCTTCGAATATCCCGGCAGCGACTGTGGGTCCTCCTGGCCGTGAATGAACGTCCGCACCATTCGGGTGGCCTGCTGGACCGGTTTTTTCGCTATTGTGACCGGGCGCTCGCCGATAGGCCCAAACAGGTTATCCACGCCGCCGAAGTACGCGCCACCCCACGACGACAGGAATTCGTTGAAATCACAGCACGCAAGCCCCGAGTAGGCATCGAACTGAAACGAAAACCCCATCTCGGTGTTCGTCTGCTGCATCACGTCGCTCGTGACTTTGTTGAAACGCTTCCACGTCATCGGGTTGGCTCCCCACTTCTCCTCGTCGGGCCGGTAGCCCGCCTGCTTCACGAGGTCCTTCCGGTACTGCATCGTCGGGAGATCCGGAAAGAGCGGTACCCCATAGAGGTCGCCGGTTTCGGGGTCGGTCGTGGTCCGGACGCTGGTATTGAAATACTCGTTTTCGACCTCCTTGAGTCGGGCCTCCGGTAGCTCGTTTTCGAGGTTCAGGAGCTGTTTGCGCTGGATGAACGGAATCGTCCACCCACAGTCCATCATGAACATGTCCGGATTCGGCATCTTGGCGTTCAGAATCGTCTGGTACGACCGCTGTCGGCCACCGGTCTTCGCGCTCCCGGCTTCGAGTTCGAGCGTGATATCGTTCGAAAGACCGTTGTCGTAGAACAGCTGCTTGATCTTCTCACCGTTTTCCTGTGCCTGTGTCGGGTCGAACGCCCAGATGACGGTTGCGCCGCTGCTACCGCCGGCACCGCTGGCACCGTAGATACAGCCCGCGAAGCTGGCCGCCGCCCCCGACGCGCCGGCCGCCCGCAGGAAGGTCCGGCGGGAAGTACTAGCTCCCTGTGCGTTGGAACCACTCACCATTGTCGAGTGGAATCTACCCTCTCACTTATATCTATTGGCAACGGCGGCAGGCAACCGCCCGCCGGCACCCGAATCGATGCGGTCATCAGGACGTATCAGCCCGGACGAAAGTTACGGGGCAGGGTGCCGAGAGCATCACCTTTTGCGCTGTGGAGCCGAAGACGGCCTTGCCCGCCGGCGAGCGTCGCCGTCCGCCGACGATGACCAAGTCCGCCCCGGATTCCTCGGCGAGACCGACGATGCTGTCGCCGTGGTCGCCGACCGCCCCACCGATGGCGAACTCGACGCCCGCCTCGTCGAGTCTGTCGCCGAGTTCTCGGACCGTCGCGTGGCGGTGTGCCACCTCGTTCGGCGAGACCTCGCCGGCCGTGACGTCGAAGCCCAGACTGTCGATGGCGCGTTCGTATTCGGCCTCGGTGAAGACGTGGCCCAGTAGTACTGTGGCCTCGGACGGGCCGGCGATGTCGATGGTCTCTTCGGCCAGCCGGTCGACGCGCTCGGCGTCGCCCGGTCCGAGCGCTAGCAGGACGGTTTCGAGTGCCATATACCCTCTTTCGGGGGGCCTTATATAATTCTACGGGCGACCCTCGACCGGATGCGCACCCGTTCCCGGCCCGTCTACCCCGGCGAGGTCGATGTCGCCGCCGCGAATCGGCACCCCTTCGTAGGGGTCATCGGCGAGCAACAGCGAGCCGTCGAGGTCGGCGTAATCGAGCAGCGGCGCGAGCTGGCAGGCGGCCGCGATGGCGGCGTTCGACTCGACCATGCAGCCACACATCACTTCCAGCCCGTGTGCGCGCGCCGTGTGAATCATCCGTTTGGCTTCGCCCAACCCTCCACATTTCATGAGTTTGATGTTGGCGATGTCCGCACGTTCGGCGATGCGAGGAACGTCCGCGAGCGTCACACAGGACTCGTCGGCGGCGATGGGGAGCGCCGAGCGGTCGTGGACGTATTCGAGACCTGCCGGGTTCTCGGCGGGCACGGGCTGTTCGACGAACTCCACGTCGAAGTCGGCGAGCGCGTCGATGTTGCCGAGTGCCTCGTGGGGCGTCCACGCCTCGTTGGCGTCGACGCGCAGGCGCACGTCGGGCGCTTCGGCACGAACCGCCTCGATTATCTCGCGGTCGCGCTCGGTGCCGAGTTTCACCTTCAACACCGTGTGGCCCACCGCGACCGCGCTCTCGGTCTTTTCGCGCATGCGCTCGGTGCTGTCGAGACCGATGGTGAAGGAGGTCGTCGGCGTACTCTCGGAGTCGAGTCCCCAGTAGCGATACAGGGGGACGTCGAGGTGTTTCGCCGCGAGGTCGTGCAGCGCAATCGAGACCGCCGCGCGCGCGGCGGGATTGTCACGCACGACTTCGTTCATCCGCCGTTCGATACGCGCCAGCGCGTGTGGGTCGCCGACTTCCTCGACGATTGTGAGCAGGTCCGGGAGAACGGCTTCCACAGTACGAGGGGTTTCGCCGTAGTGCTCGGAGGGCGCGGCCGCGCCGATACCCTCGTGTTCGCCGTCCGAAACCCGTACGACGACGTTCGTGGCGGTCTCCTGTGTGCCGCGGGCGATGGTGAACGGGTCGTCGAGGTCGAGCGCCAGCCGCTCGAAACCGGTGTCGAGGCTCACAGCAGCGCCTCCAGCAGTTCGTCGGTCCCGAAGCGAATCGGGTCGGTCGCCGGCACCGAGAGCGTCCGCGAGTACGCATCGACCGCCGAGCGTGCGCCCTCGTCGGTGTCGAGCGACCGGGTGTTGAGCGCGCCCGCGACGACGTCGGCGTCGTGAACCGTGCCCGCGAGGCTCTCGTAGAGGTCGACGTATTCGGGGAGTGCCGGGAGCGAGAAGTCCTCGTAGCCGTGAATCGACTCGCGACCCGCCTCGTGACAGAGCACCAGTTCGTCGGGCATCGAACCATGGAGGATGCCGCAGGTCACCGCCGAGTACGCAGGGTGAACGATTGAGCCTTGACCCTCGACGAAGAGGTAGTCGTGGTCGGCCTTGTCGAGAATCATCTCCTCGACCGCCCCAGCAGTGAAGTCACTCACCACGCGGTCGATTGGGTTGCCCCAACCCGCTATCATGATGCCCGTCTGGCCTGTCGGAATGAAGGCAGCGTCCGCGCCGCGCTCGCGTGCGGCCTCGCAGAGTTCGAGCGTTGCGGTCATCTTCCCGACCGAGCAGTCCGTTCCCACTGTGAGAATGACCTCGGCATCGACCTCGCCGGCGATTCCGTCGCTCACCGTCAAATCGGGTGAGGGCTTGCGCACGTCGTGGAGTTCGCAGTCGTTCGCCGCGGCGAGGTCGGCGAACTCCTCGTCGTCTTCGAGGAAATAGTGGAGACCAGCGGTGACGTCACAGCCCCGCTCCAGGGCGGCCCGGACGTCCGGTCGCCACGACTCCTCGAAGCCGCCGCCGATGGGCGCGATGCCGATGAGCAGTTCGTCACAGTTCTCGACATCGTCCATGCCGGCGACGATTGGCGCGTCCTGAACCCCCGAAAGGTGGTCGCTGACGCGCGTGCCGGCGCGCTCGCGGTCGAGCACCGCGACTATTTCCTCGTCGGCGTACCGGAGCATGCTGACGGCGGTCTTCGCGTCCTCGGGAAACTTCTCGTGGGCGAGCAGCGCGACGGTCATGTTGCCACGGAGGGCGAGCGGGGGCTTAAACTCCGACCATCCGTCGTGAGCGCGACCGCCGCGCGTCTTCGAAGCGGGTAAGGCAGTCACGGCGATAACGGGTGTATGTGGCCGTGGGGACACCTCGCCGTCGGCTATCTCGTCTACGCCGCGCTCTCGCGCTGGCGCTTCGAGGAGCCACCCTCGGCGGCAGCGACGCTTGCGGTCGCCGTCGGCACGCAATTTCCCGACCTCGTGGACAAGCCGCTCGCGTGGACCTTCCACGTGCTGCCGAGCGGGCGCTCGCTCGCCCATTCGCTGCTCACCGTCGCCGTCGTCTGCGTGCTGGTCTACGTCTACGCCCGCCGGAACGGGTTGGGACGGCCGGCGCTCGCCTTCGCCGTCGGCTACATCTCTCATCCGTTCGCCGACGCGCTCTCGCCGCTGCTCGCCGGCGAATACGAGTACATTCGTTATCTCGGCTGGCCGGTGCTTGACCAGCCGCCCTACGACACGAGCCGGGGCTTCGGCGCACATCTGGCCGACCTCGAACCGTCCTCGCTCGTGCTCGCCGGAACCTTCCTCGTCGGCTTCGCACTGTTGGTCTGGCTGCGCGACGGCCGCCCCGGTCTCGCGGCGCTGCGCGAGTGGCTCCGTGCGCGACGTGTCGTTTGACGGGCTACCGGCGACGGGCCACGACGGCCGCGAGCACCACCAACGCGAGCAGCACGAACCCGGCCGCGACAAGGGGAACGAGACCGATGTCGAACCCGCCATCGGACGTGGTGCGCTCCTCGTGTTCGACCGATATTTCGGCGCTCTCGACGACGGCTTGGGTGCCCTCGACGTACGGCCCGTCGACGCTGCCGTTCGTCCGCACGAAGTCGAACTGACCGTTTTCGTTCGAATCGAAGTGGACCATCGCTGTCAGCGACTCGTTCGTCCGCAGACGCGACTGATTGAACTCGCGGCCCGCAACGGCGTAGAGTCGCACCTGTACGTCCTGATGGGGCCGGGGCTGAGCCGCTCGGAGACGCCGATGACGCTGCCCACGGTGTCGTTTTGGGTGGTGAGGCTCGCGTTGTGAATCGCCACGAACCCACCCTGTGAGAGATTGACGGAGTTGAGCTGGACGGTGGTCCCGTTGGTGGTCTGGTCGGTGAACACCATCGTCGCGTTCGGTGTCCGAACCTGCTGGGACTGGGCCACTGCCGGGGAAACGGCCATCCCCGCGATGCAGAACAGGACGATGAGAACCGCGGCGGTGGGTGTCGTCGAGCGCATATATCCGTCGAGGCCGGCGGCGGGGAAAAACAGTCGGTCCGCGGACTCATTTCGCCACGTCGGCGGGCTGTGCGCCGGCGAACTCCCGAAGGTGCTCGGGTGTGATGGGGAACACCGCTTCGGGCGTGCCGGCAGCGGCCCAGACGGTATCGAACGCAAGGAGGGTCTCGTCAATGTAGACCGGTACGGCCGTGTCGTGACAAAAGGGCGGCACGCCACCGATTGACCAGCCGATGGTCTCGCGCACCGCGTCGGCGTCGGCCATTTCGACCGCGCTCTCGCCGACCTCATGGGTTGCGGCGAGTTTTTCCTCGCTCACGCGGTTGGCCCCGCTCGTGACCACGACCACCGGCTCGGGAGCCGCGAACACGAGCGAACTCGCTATCTGGGCGACGTCACAGCCGACGGCGGCGGCCGCGTCGTGCGCCGTCTTGGTCCCTTCGGGAAACTCGTGAACGTCGACCGCGAAGTCGTGTTCCTGCTCGGCCCGTTCCGCGAAGGCCGCTGCTCGTCGATGCATACCGTTCGTGGGGGCGAACGGGACAAAAAGCCGTGCTATCGCGCGTCGGTAACTGCAACCGCGTCGCTGGATTGCAGCCACGCCGTGTGCTCGCGCTCGTCGTAGATGACGACCGCGCCGTCTTCGCGCTCGAAGGCGACGAGGCGTTCTTCGCGTGCCGGTACGCTCGCCGAGGTGTCGGAGGGCGACTCCTGTGGGGACGTGCTCATTGGTTTTGGGTTGGGTCTGTCGTTCGTTGCCGGTAGTTGCAACGAGGTGCCACGCCGTGATAAGCGTTATCACTAATCGCCCGCCGTCGAATCGCCGGGCCGGCGACCACACGCGTAGCCCGACCTTTTCATGCTCCGGCCTCGAAGCGTCGGTATGAGCGACGCGCCACGCGACCCCGAACTGGAGCGCCTCGCCGAGGACCTCTCGACGACGCTCGCCGAACTCCGCGACGAACTCGAACCGCGCGACCCGCCCCGCGGACCGCTCGGATTGCCGCGCCCGCCGATGCCGGGTGAACTGCTCGAACTCACCGACGAGTTCGCGATTCCGGCGGTGATTGCGGTCCTCGAAGCCAACATCCGCGCGCTCGAAGCGTTTCGGGCGGCCATCCGGTTGGCGCGCGCCGGCGAGGAAGTCGGCGAGCGCGGACGCGAGACCCGAAAGCGGGGCGAACGGCTCGGCCGCGACGCGCTCGACCGTCTCGACGACGTTCTCGTCGACTTGCAGGAAGCACTCGACGGTCGACCGCAGGACCCGGCGGCGCGCACGCTCGCCGACGAGGCCCGCGCGCTCCGGGACGAAATCGACGAGCGCCTCGCCGAGAGCGACCGCCGCGCGGCCGGTCCGCCCACCCCCGACCACCGTGAACGCGACGACCACGACGAGGACGTCGCCATCGACGTCGATGCCGAACTCGATTCCATCCGGGATTCCGTCGAGAACGACGACGATGGGGAATCGAAGTAAACGTTCACTCCGGCCACAAGAGTTTATAGTCTCGGTTACATCTCTTCGCGTGTGATGGTGGGGGTCAACTCGCTACCGGAGGGGAACGCACGGCTCGAACTGTTCGTGCGGTCGTCGGTGCCGGCGGCCGCGCGCGAGTCCCAATCGACGGTCCGCGAGCGGCTGCGTGCGCTCGAAGCCGACGGCAACGTCGATGGCGCGTCGGTGCGGACGTGGGAAAAGCGGATTCCGGTCGACGCGGGGGTTGCCGAACGCGAGACCAGCAACACCTACGCGGAATTCGACGCATGGGCACGCAGGCGCGGCGTCAGTCTCTCCCCGTTTTTCGACACGCGCGACTGTCATTCGTCGATAACGGGCGAGTCACACACCGCGCTCGTGCTGCCGGTAATGAGCCTCGCCGTCTACGAGGGCGACCGGCTCAGTGCCGTCTTCCCGCACGCCGACGAGGACCGTGCGTACACCGTCGGGGAGGCCCTCGACGCGCTGGATGACGATGGCGGGGAAAGCGATGAGAACGCGACGCGCGAGCGGGTCTCGGCCGGCGCGCCCTAACCAGTAGGTTCGAACCGGTAGCCATCCCACTCCTGACTTTCCGGCTCCCTGATACCGGCCGCAGGGTCGCGGAGTTGCTCGGTGTAGACGGGGGAGACGTCATCCCCGATTTCGATTTCGTCGGTGGTGAGTTGGCCAAGCGCGCGCACCGACTCTCCCTCGACATCGAACTCGACGATTGCGAGGTGGTTCGGCTCGCGGACGCCGGGCGGCGTGGCGGTGCTCGTCGTCCATGTGACGACCGTCGCCGTGTAATCGCTCAGGTCCACGGTGTCGACGGGTTCGTTTCCGTCGGGACCGAGCGGGTGTGGCGGATAGGTTATCGAGCCATCGGCGTACCGGGCCGCTTTCATCGGCGGGTCGTCGCTCATGCGCCCGCCTCCATGATGGTGGTGATGACGCAGTTGCCAAAGCCACCCACGTTACAGGCAAGCCCCACGTCGGCGTCGACCTGTCGCGGGCCGGCCTCGCCGAGTACCTGCCCGTATATCTCGTAGCCCTGTGCGACGCCGCTCGCGCCGAGGGGATGGCCCTTCGATTTCAACCCGCCGGAAGTGTTGATTGGTAGCTCGCCGTCGCGCTCGGTTTTGCTCTCCTCGACCATCCTCCAAGCCTCACCCTGCTCGGCGAACCCCAGCCCCTCCATCTGGAGGAATTCGAGGATGGTGAACATGTCGTGGAGTTCGGCCACGTCGATGTCCTCGGGACCGTAGCCACTCATCTCGTAGGCCTCTCTCCCCGACTCGACCACGCCACCCATCACCGTCGGCTCGCTTCGCTCGTGGACCACGTGAGTGTCGGTCGCGCCGCCGACACCGCTCACGAGGGCGTACTCGTCGGTGTATTCGCGGGCGACCGATTCGGGGCAGAACATGAGCGCGGCACTCCCGTCGGTGATGGGACAGAAATCGTAGAGTCTGAGCGGGTCGGCGACGATTGGGCTCCCGAGTACAGTATCGAGGTCGACTTCCTTTTGAAACTGGGCATGCGGGTTGTCGACGCCGTTCTCGTGATTTTTGACCGCGACCTTCCCGAGGCTCTCGCGCGGCGCGTCGTAGCGGTCGAGGTAACGCCGTGCCGTCAGCCCCGCGAAGCTCGGCAGCGTCACGCCGTGTTTGTACTCGACGGGGTGGGTGAGCGAGGCGATCACGTCCGTGGCCTCGCCCGTCGAGCGATGGGTCATCTTCTCGCCACCGACTAACAGAGTCATCTCGCTCGCGCCCGACGCGACCGACTGCCACGCGGCGTACATGCCGGCACCGCCCGACGAGGAGGTCTGATCGACACGTTGGGTGTAGGCCGGCAGACAGTCGAGGTCGTGGGCGAGCGCGTTCGGCACGCCAGTCATCCCCTCGAACTCGCCGCTGGCCATGTTCGAGACGTACAGATGCTCGACGGCGTCGGGCGAGACGCCCGCATCGTCGAAACACGCCATCCCTGCCTCGGCGAGCAACTCCCGAATCCACGCCTCGCGCTGGCCGAACTGCGTCATCGACGCGCCGATGACCGCGACGTTCGTGCTCATACCGCCGCCTCTCCCGCCGCCGTTATGGCTGTTTCGACGTTACCGACGAACCCGCCCCGCCGCCTTCCACTCCTCGCCACGGACGACCTCGGGGGGCGGTGTCCGCCCTCCGAAACGGCCACAGAGCGTCCAGCGGTCGCAGTGTTCGGGACTCGTGTCGTCGGTTCCGGCGGCGCGGTCGCGGAGATGGGCACCGATGGCGACGGCGATGGCCGCGGCCTCGGCGCGGTCGGCGCTCGCGGGTATCGACAGGGACGCATCCTCCGGAAGCACGGCGCTCGTGTCCGTTCGGTCGGCGTTCGATTCGTCCGCGTCGGTCGGTGCGGATGTGGACGAAGCCATCAGAGTTGGATGTTGCCGTGGTCTTTCGGCGGTCCGTCCGTTCGCTTGCGGTCGAGCACCGCGAGGTCGCGGATGAGCCGCTTGCGAGTCTCGTTCGGTTCGATGACGTCGTCGACGTAGCCACGTTCGGCCGCCGAGTACGGGTTGGCGAACTCTTCGCGATACTCGTCCATCAGTGCCTGTCGGGTCGCTTCGGGGTCGTCGGCCTCGTCGAGTTCGTCGCTGTAGAGGATGTTCACCGCTCCACGCGGACCCAAGACTGCGGTCTCGGCACCGGGCCACGCGTAGTTCGTGTCCGCGCCCAGCAGCTTCGACCCCATGACGATGTACGCTCCCCCGTAGGCTTTCCGCAGGATCACCGTCACGAGGGGAACCGTGGCCTCGGCGTAGGCGTAGATGAGTTTCGCGCCGTGGCGGATGATACCGTTGTGCTCCTGGTCGGTGCCCGGCATGAACCCCGGTACGTCGACGAACGTGAGCACTGGGAGGTTGAACGAATCACAGAAACGGACGAACCGTGCGCCCTTCTGACTCGCCTCGATGTCCAACGTGCCGGCGTTGGCCGATGGCTGGTTGGCGACCACACCCACCGGCCGGCCGTCCATGCGCGCGAGACCGGTCACGAGCGTCCGCGCGAAGTCGCCATGGGTCTCGAAAAACGAGTTCTCGTCGACGATACCTCCAACCACGCCGGTCACGTCGTAGGGTTTGCGCGGCGCATCGGGGACCATCTCCCCCACCTCGCAGCGCCGGTCGGGGTCGTCCCACGAGTCGACCCGTGGCGGGTCCTCGACGTTGTTCCGTGGGAGATACGACAGCAATCGCTTGATGTCGTCGAGTGCGCTCTTCTCCGAGTCGGCGGTCATGTGTGCAACGCCGCTCTCGCTGGCGTGAGCGTTCGCCCCGCCCAACTCCTCCATCGTTATCTGCTCGCCCGTGACCGTCTCGATGACGTCCGGCCCGGTAATCATCATCTGGGCGGTGTCCTCGACCATGAGGGTGAAGTCGGTCAGCGCCGGCGAGTAGGTCGCTCCACCCGCGCAGGGACCCATGATGGCCGAAATCTGCGGGACGAGACCGCTCGCCTTCGTGTTCCGGCGGAAGATTTTGGCGAAACCGGCCAGCGAGGCGATGCCCTCCTGGATGCGTGCGCCCGCCGAGTCGTTCAGACCGATGATGGGGACGCCGTTCTCGATGGCCTTGTCCATCACCTTGCAGATCTTGTCGGCGACCGCCTCCCCGACCGACCCGCCCAGGACGGTGAAATCGTGGGCGAAGACGAACACCGTCCGACCGTCGACGTCGCCGTAGCCAGTCACGACGCCGTCGCCGGCGTACTTCTTCTCGGCCATATCGAAGTTCGTCGACCGGTGCTCGACGAACCGGTCGAACTCCTCGAAACTCCCGTCGTCGAGGAGGTAGTCGATGCGCTCGCGGGCGGTCAGTTTGCCCTTCTCGTGTTGGGCGTCGATGCGGTCTTGGCCGCCACCCCGTTCGGCCTCTGCACGCCGACGGCGGAGTTCCTCGATGGGCGATTCCTCCCCTTGGGAGAGGTTCTCGCTGGCGTCGGCGTCGTTCTCGGTGGCCACGCTACCACTCCATGCCGCCGTTGACGGCGAGAATCTGGCCGGTCATGTAGCTCGATTCGGGACCCGCGACGAAGCGGACGATGCCGGTGATGTCCTCGACCTCGGCGAACCGACGGAGCGGGATGCGCTCGATGATCTTCTCCTGGACCTCATCGGAGACCTCGTCGAGCATATCGGTTTTGACGAATCCCGGCGCGACGCAGTTGGCCGTCGAGTTCGACCGCGCGAGTTCGAGCGCAATCGTTCGCGTAAAGCCGAACAGTCCGCTTTTCGTGGTGGCGTAGTTCGATTGCCCGTAATTACCCTGCTGACCGACGACGCTCGAAATGTTGATGAGCCGGCCACATTCGGCCTCGACGATGTCCTCGAAAAACGAGTGCGTGCAGTTGTAGACCCCGCCCAGATTGACATCCATGACGCGCTGCCAGTCCTCGCGGGACATGTTCTTGAAGGTGCGGTCGACGGTCAGGCCGGCGTTGTTCACGAGCACGTCGATGGAACCGAACGCGTCTCGTACGTCCTCGGCCATCCCCTGGACCGCGTCGTAGTCGGCGACATCGGCCTGCACCGGAATGGCTCGTCCACCCGCGTCTTCGATTACATTGACCACTTCGTGGGCGGCGGCCTCCGAGGTGCGGTAGTTCACCGCGACGTCCGCGCCGCACTCGCCGAACTCCTCGGCGATACCGCGCCCGATACCCCGCGACGCGCCGGTAACCACACAGGTCTGTGTGTCGAGCGTCATGTCTCTGTCTCGAAGCTCTACGTGTAGCCACGTAAATCTGTGCCACGTCCGGCCGCCCGCCGCCGGTGTTCGTCACAATCGTTCCCGTCAGATACCATCGAACGGTACTGGCGTCCGCGCCCGACAGCGATAGATACTTTAGGCCATCCTAAAAATACGCGATACCACAATGACCGCCGACGTCTGTGTCATCGTTCCCACGATACGTGAGTTCGAGTGCGTCCGTACCTACGCCGAAAACGCCCGCAAGCACGACTTCGATATCGAGCGCCTGCACGTGATTTTGGTCACTGAGGACTTCTGTGACACCGACGCGATGGCGTCGATACTCGATGACCTCGCTCTCACGGGGGAGGTCTTCGACGGCACTGCCCGCGAGGAGTGGTATCGCGAGCAGTCCATCACGGAGTTCGCCCATCTCGTCCCCGCGGCAAGCCATGCCCAGACGAGTTTCGGACTGCTCTACTGCTGGGCGAACGACTTCGAGTACGGGGTGTTCATCGACGACGATACCCGCCCGCACATGGACGTGGACTTCTTCGGGACGCATCTCGCGAACTTGAACGGCGAACACGAGGTCGAGCGCGTCCGCTCGGACGAGCAGTGGGTGAACGTCCTCCACGAGAACGCCGACGAGCACGGTCTCTACCCGCGTGGCTACCCCTACTCCGCGATGGATGAAGAGGTCGAGACCGACCGCACGCACGCCACGAACGTCGTCGCCTCCCAAGGCCTGTGGACCAACGTACCCGACCTCGACGCCGCCCGAATCCTCGCCGACGGCGACCTCCGAGGGCAGGCGAAGACACACCTTTCGGCGGACGATTTCGGGGAGACGTTCGTCGCCGCCGACGGCCAGTATCTCACCCTCTGTTCGATGAACCTCGCCTTCCGGCGCGAGGTGATTCCCGCCTTCTATCAGCTTCCGATGGACGACAATCCGTGGAACGTCGGCCGATTCGACGACATCTGGAGCGGCGTCTTCCTCAAGCGCGCCTGTGACGTCTTGGGTACCGAAATCGTCACCGGCGGGCCGCTCTGTGAGCACAACAAGGCCGAGCGCTCGACGTTCGACGACCTCCGCTCGGAGCTGCCCGCGCTCGACGCCAACGAGCGCCTCTGGCGTGTCGTCGACGACGCCGCTGCGGATGCGGAGTCGTACGCCGACGCCTACGCCGCGATGGCCGACGCGCTCGTCGCACACGACTGGAGCGACTGCGAGAACGGCGAGTTCCTTCCCTACGTCGGCGAGTACATGCACGACTGGCTGGCCTGTCTCGACGCGCTCAAACCGGGGTCGGTCGCCGTGCCGGCCGCCGCCAGCGCCGACGACTGAGCTCGACGGAGCGACAGAGTTTTTAGGCTACCCTAAATCATATCGGCCAATGACGCGACGCGCTGGCGAGGACTTCACGGCGAACGGCTGCGATGACCACAGCGACTCCAGTGTGGGGCGGCGACGGTTCCTCCGCACGTCGGCCGTCGTGGCCGGCGGCGCGCTGGTCGCCGGCTGTTCGTCCGGTGGCAGCGGTTCCAACGCGAGCGGGGCGAACGACTCCAACGGCAGCGCCGGCAACGCAAGTGGGGCGAACGGCACCGTCGGCAACGCCACCGAGGGCGCGAGCGCGAACGAGTCGGTCGGCGTCGCGGCGTTCAGGGGGTCGGGACCGCTCGTCGAGAGCCGCCCGCCGCTCAAGGGACCGCGCATCGACGACCTGCCCGACCTTTCGGGACAACTCAGCATCTACCTCGGCGGCGGCGAGGGCGGGCTGTATACGCAGTTTCTGGACCTATTGCAGCGGATGTATCCGAAGTTCACCGTGAAACTTCGGACAGCCTCCTCCTCGCAGCTCGCGAACACGCTCATCACGGAGGTCCAGAGCGGGTCGTCGAAGGCGGACGTCTTCTGGGCGGTCGACCTCGGCGCGCTCGGCGTCGTCGCCAGCAACGACGCGACGGTAACGCTTCCGTCGAGGGTCGTGAAGCCAGTACCCAAGGAGTTCCATCCGAACGACCAGTGGGTCGGCGTCGCCGGGCGCGCGCGCAGCGTGCCCTACAACACGAACCAGCTCTCGGCCAACCAGATTCCGAACAAGGTGCAGAAATTCACCGACGCCGGCGGTCTGAAGGGGTCGATGGGCTGGGCACCCACGTATGGGGCCTTCCAGTCGTTCGTCACGGCGATGCGGCTGCTCCGTGGCGAGAAGCAGACCAAACGGTGGTTGCAGGGGATGCAACAACAGGGAATCTCGGAGTATCCCGACGAATTTCTGGTCTCGAACGCCGTTGCCGACGGCGAACTCGCCGCCGGCTTCGCCAATCACTACTACGCGCTGCGCGTGCGGGCCGCCCGCCCGAACGCGCCAATCGAACTCGCCTTCACGAAGGACGATGCGGGCGCGCTCGTCAACGCTGCCGGCGTCGAGGTCATCAAGGGAACCGAGCGCCGCCAGCTCGCGATGAACTTCGTCCAACACCTCCTGACCGCCGAGGCACAGGAGTTCTTCGCCACTCGCACCTTCGCCTACCCGATGATTCCGGGCGTCCCTCCCGTGGGCGGGCTGCCGACCATCGACGAGCTCAACCCGCCGGACATCGACCTCGCCAAGCTCTCGAACCTCGAACCCACCCTGCGGCTCATGCGCGAGAGCGGAGTGCTCTGAGATGAGCACCCTCGGTGGCAATCGTATCGACCGCGCGACCCTCCTCAGAGGTGGGTTGCTCGCGCTCGCGGGAGCGATTGCGCTCGCGGTCGTCGCACCCATCGCGTGGCTCGTCGTCCGCGCGTTCGACATGGGCGTCGGCAGCGCGCTCGCGCTGCTCGCCTCGTCCTCGACGGTTCGAATCACCGTCAACAGCGCGCTGTTGGTGACCGCCGTCACCGCCGGCTCGGTACTGGTCGGCGTGCCGCTCGCGGTGTTGACCGCGCGCACCGACCTTCCCTTTCGACGGTTCTGGACCGTCGTGTTGGCGCTACCATTGGTAGTACCGAGCTACATCGGCGCGTTCGCGTTCGTCTCGGCCTTTGGCCCTCGGGGGACGCTTGCGGACCTGCTCGCCCCGCTGGGCATCGAGTCGATTCCGACCATCTACGGACTCCAAGGGACAGTGTTGGTTCTCACGCTGTTCGTCTATCCCTACGTGTTCCTCACGACGCGCGCGGCGCTGCTCTCGTTCGATACCTCGCAGGTCGAGGCCGCACGAACCCTGAACCACTCCTATCTCGGAGCGTTTCGCCGCGTCGTCCTGCCCCAAATCGCGCCGGGCATCGCCGCCGGCGCGCTGTTGGTGGCGCTGTACACGCTCTCGGATTTCGGGACGCCGGCCATCATGCACTACGACGTGTTCACCCGCATGATATTCGTCGAGTACAACGCCTTCGGCCGGAGCCGTGCGGCGCTGCTCTCGGTGCTCCTTTTAGGACTTACCGTCGCCATCCTCGCCATCGAGTCGCGCCTCTCGCCGGACGACGGGAACGCCTACGCGGGCGGACGGCGCGGGAGCACCATCTCGCTTGGCGTCTGGAAGTGGCCGGCACTCGCTTTCTGTGTGCTGGTCGTCGTCCTCTGTCTGGTCGTCCCGCTCGGCGTGCTGGCGATGTGGCTGTTCCGCGGCGGACCGGGCTACTCGGCCGGCGGCTTTGCCTTCCAGTGGTCGTATGGTCTGAACTCCGTCGTCGTCGCGGCGCTCGCGGCACTCGTGGCGACGCTCGCGGCGCTGCCGGTCGGGTATCTCTCGGCGCGGACGAACGGGAAACTCGCCGAACTGTTCGACCGGATGACGTATTTTGGCTACGCCGCACCGGGCATCGTCATCGGCTTTGCACTGGTGTATTTCGGCGTGCGCTACCTGCCCGGTCTCTACCAGACGCTTCCCCTGCTGATCTTCGCCTACGTCGTGCGATTCCTCCCGCAGGCGGTCGGCACCACCCACTCCTCGGTGCTGCACGTCGACCGCTCGCTGCTCGAAGCCGCGCGCACGCTCGGCCACGCGCCGCTGTCGACCTTTCGGCGGGTGACGCTCCCGCTCATCGCGCCGGGCGTCGTCGCGGGCGCGGCGCTGGTCTTCCTGACGACGATGAAGGAGCTTCCCGCAACCTTGCTCCTCCATCCCTCGGAATTCAAGACGCTCGTCACCTACATCTGGCAGGTCCAAGGCGCAGGATATTATGGAGCGGCGGCCGTACCGGCGCTCGTGCTCGTCGCCGTCTCCGGTCTCTCGATGCTCGTCATCCTCTCACAGGAGGGCGATGATGTCCGGTAAGACGACCCACGAACCGCACGAGACCACCGCCGCCCGCTCACGAAAGGCGGGCACCGACGCGCCCGGCGGAGCGCCGGACGCCGCCGACGCCGTGCTCGAACTCGCCGGGGCGAGCAAGGAGTACGGTACGGAAACGGCGGTCTCGGACCTCTCGCTTTCGGTCCGCGACGGCGAGTTGTTGACGCTGCTGGGTCCCTCCGGTTGCGGGAAGACGACGACGCTGCGGCTGATTGCGGGTCTCGAAACCCCGGGTGCAGGGACCATCACCCTCGACGGCGAGCGCGTCGCCGATGATACTCACTCCGTGGACCCCGAAAACCGCGACGTCGGCATCGTCTTCCAGGACTTCGCGCTCTTTCCGCACATGACGGTAGCGGAGAACATCGCGTTCGGTCTCACGGACGCCGACGCCAGTCAGAAAGACGAGCGCGTGGCCGAACTGCTCGACCTCGTGGGGCTGGAATCCTTCGGCGAGCGGACGCCCGACCAGCTCTCGGGTGGCCAGAGACAGCGCGTCGCGCTCGCCCGCGCGCTCGCACCGGAGCCGGACCTCCTCCTGCTCGACGAGCCGTTTTCCAATCTCGACGTGCGCCTGCGCGTGCGGATGCGCGAGGAGGTCCGCCGAATCTTGGATGCGGCGGGTGTCACCGCCGTTTCCGTGACCCACGACCAGGAGGAGGCGCTGTCGATTTCCGACCGAGTAGCAGTATTGAACGACGGCCGTCTCGAACAGGTCGGCCGGCCCGAAGTCGTCTTCGAACAACCGGAATCACGGTTCGTCGCCGAGTTCCTCGGTCGAGCAGGCTTTCTCTCGGGGCACGTCGACGAGACCGGCGTCCACACCGGTATCGGGAGCTTCGAGACCGCGCGGATGCAGGGGCTGACCGACGACTACGCCGGCACCGACATCGACGTGCTCGTGCGGCCGGACGACCTCCGGGCGAAGCCGGTCGAGAGCGAGGCGGGCGACGGTCGCGTCGTCCACCGCCAGTACACGGGATCGTCGTTCGTCTATCGCGTCGAACTCGACACGGGCGACGTGATTCACTGCGAGCACAACCACACGACCGACATCCATCTCGACCAACGGGTGGCCGTCGCGTTCGTCGCCGACCACACGCTCGCGTGGTATCCCGGCGAGTGATGGGTCGGCTCGGCGACCGATTTCATCGACACCGATTCGCCCTCGCGGCACTCGCCCTCTCATTGCTCGGCGCGCTTGTGATTTGGGCCGTCTCGACGGCCGTCTTTCCGTACCTCTCGCTGAATCACGACGAAGGCGTGTATCTCCAGCAGGCCGGCATGTTGCTCGATGGACAGTTGTTCCTCCGGCCACCGGTTCCCGACGCGTTCCGACCGTGGTTTTTCGTCGGAAGCGAGCAGGGGTTCTATCCGAAGTACGCACCCGTCGCCGCCGCGATGTTCGCCGTCGGCCGGCTCGCGGGCGACTACACCCTTGCGCTCGTCGCCATCGCTGCGGCGAACGTCTTCCTCACCGCCGTCGTCGTCGCCGAAACCTTCCGCCACGAGGGCCAGAGATTCGCGCGTACGACCGGGCTTCTCGCGGGTGCGTTGCTCTTGCACTCGCCGCTCTTTCTCATCACCTCCTCCGTGTTCCTGTCGTATGCGCCGACGACGCTGTGGAACCTGCTGTTCGCGGCGGCGTATCTCCGTGCCCAGAGGGTGGGGAGTCGGCCGCTGGCAGCGGTCGCCGGACTCACCATCGGCATCGCCTTCTTCTCGCGGCCTTACACGGCGGTACTGTTCGCCGCACCGTTCGTCGTCCACGCACTCTGGACGCTGCGGGATGGCCGTGCCGCCGCTGTCCGACAGGCGCTCACCGCTGCCGGTGGCTCCCTCGGCGTGCTCGTCGCGCTCGGATACAACGCCGTCGTCACCGGCGACCCGCTCACCTTCCCGTACGCGGCGTTCGCGCCGCTGGATGGCATCGGCTTCGGCCGGCGGAAAATCCTCGGCCACGCCGTCGAATACACGCCGGAACTCGCACTGAAGGCGAACGCGCGCGTGCTCGCGGCGTTTTTCGGCCGGTGGGGAATTGCTGGTGCGCTCGGGACGGTGCTCGCCGCGCTCGGACTGGTGCTGGCATTTGCCGTCCCACGGGAGCAACGGACTGCCAGAACGGCCGCGCTCGCCGGTCTGTTCGTGTCGATTCCCGCCGGGAACATCCTCTTCTGGGGTAACCTCAACATCCTCGGCGACCTCGAAAACTCGGGGACGGGTCTCATCGCCTTTCTGGGACCGTACTACCACTTCGACCTGCTCGTTCCGACGGCCGCGTTCGCGGCGTATGCCGGTCTCCGCGGCGCGCTTCGACTCCGACGACTGCTGCAACTGCGTTTCACCCCCCGACGAACGCGCGTCGCGCTCACGGTCTGTCTGCTCGTCACGGGTGCGGCGCTTGCGGGTGTGACTGTGAGTGTGATGGACGAACCGCTCGAACGCAACAGTAACGTCACCGCCGAGTACGAGCAGGCCTACCAGCCCTTCGAGAACCGCTCGCTGGAGAACGCGCTCGTCTTCCTGCCGACCCCGTATGGCAACTGGCTCAACCATCCGTTCCAGGCGCTGCGCAACGACCCCGATTTCGATGGCGACACCGTCTATGCGCTGGCCAAGCGCCAGTTCGCGGTCATCGACGCCTATCCGAACCGCACGTACTACCGCTACACCTACGGCGGCTCGTGGAACCCGACGGACGGCGATGCCCCCGAGACCCGCCTCCGCCAAATCGAGGTTCACACGGGCGAGCGGCTGGTACTCGATGGTCGGTTCGGGATACCCGATTCGCCCGAGAGCGTCACGGTCCGACTCGCCAGCGGACCCAATCAGACGTATTACACCACGACGCCCAGAAACGGCACTCTCGACCTCCGGCTCGTCGCCGACGAGCGCGCCCGACTCCGCGGGGAGGTCACGCCGGTCGACGAGAGTTCGATACCGGTCGATGGATCGCTCACGCTCTCGGTGTTCGTCGACAGGGGACCGACCGGCGGGTTCGGCTATCGCGTCGGTCTCCCGGTCGACGAACGGAAAAACGGTCTCCGTGCGCTCGCGCCCACGACGGAAGTCTGTCCGTCCTATCGCTGTGGCGGCGGGCGCGGCGCTCCCGCGACGACTCGCGACGGAGTGTTCGTCGAGACGAACCTCACGGCTTCCTGACTATCGGCGGCGCTCCTCCTCACAGACCGTGAGTATCGAGCGTGCGATGGCCGCGCCACCCGAAAGCGGGTCGAGCGTCGTCTCGCCGAGGCGCTCTCCATAGCCGATTGGCATTTCGCGGACGGCGTAGCCCCGTGCGAGCGGGCGGATGAGTAGTTCGGCCGAGAGTCCGGTGTTCTCGGTCCACTCGATTCCCTCGATGACCTCGCGTCGGTAGGCACGCATCCCGGTCGTCGTGTCGTGGACGCGCTCACCCAACAGGACGCTCGCCAGCGCCGCGAAGGCGTGGTTGCCGAGGCGATTGAACGGCGGCATCGTCGCGGCCCCGTGATAGAGGCGGTCGCCGCTCACCACGTCGTAGCCCCGGTTGATGGTGTCGAGGAAGTCCGGAAGGGCGTCCATCGGATAGGTGCCGTCGCAGTCAGTAGTGATAATCACGGGCCGACTGGCCGCCCCGAGCGCCGCCCTCACCGCAACGCCGTAGCCCCGTGGCTCCTGTTCGATGACACGCGCGCCGTGCTCGCGGGCGATTTCGGGCGTGCGGTCGCTCGACCCGTCGACACAGACGACTTCGGCCGCATCCTCCGTAGCCTCGGCGATGGAGTCGAGCACGCTTCCGACGGCGGCCTCCTCGTTGTAGGTACCCATCACGACGCTCACGTCCTCGAAACTGTGGGTTTCGTCCGGTTGAGTCATCGACGCGGGTTCGCCCCACCGACACTTGAAATTTTAGGCTCGCCAAAATCACCGACGTCGGACGAGTGCGACGGCCGCGAGCGCGAGGACGGCAATCAGTGCGGCCCCCGTCCCGAATCCGGGACCGAACGCGCCGCTGCTGTCGGTCTCGGTCGATTCACCCGTGCCGACCAGTCCGCCGGCATCGGTCTCGGTGGTCGCGTCCCCGCTTTCGTCTCCGGTGGGCGTCGCTGGCTGCGTATCGGTCGGCGTCGGCGTGTCGGTGGGGGTTGCCGTCTCGGTTGGCGTCGGTGTGTCGGTCGCGGTTTGCGTATCGGTCGGTGTCGCTCCATCGGTCGCCCCCGCCGTGTCGGTCGCGGTGGCGTTCGTCCCGTTCGGCGTCGCGGTGAACGTGCTCACGCCGCCGCTGCAGGTCCCCGGACTGATTTTTACGGGCGTGTTGATGTCGAGTTCGGTCGTGCTACCGTCGCCCGAGCGGACGATCCAGCGCTCGATTTCGTTGTCGCTGGGCGAGCCGCTCCACTCCTCGAAGGGATAGCGCTCGACCGCATCGTTGAATTTGAGGTTTGCGGTGATGGTGCGGTAGTTCGAACTCTCCAGCCCGCGGAAGGCCGCGCCGTCGGTGCGCCCGCCATTCGAGTTCCACTCGATGTGTGCGCCCGTTTCGGTGTATTCGAAGGTGTCGTCGCGGTTGGTGTAGTTGTCGTCCTCGACGGCCCACTCGCCGTCGGCCGGCAGTCCAGAGATGTCGCCCGTGGCGACGAACCCGCCCGGCTGGTTGATTTCGTCGTGGAGGAAGACGAGGCTCAGCCCCTCACTCCCCCGATAGACGAACAGTTGGCTCGTCTGGTCTTCCTGAATACCTGTGGTGCCGAGCGAACTGTAGTTCGCCGTGTCGTTGAGCACCTCGTAGTTGTAGAACGCCTCGACCGACTGGCTCCCGTCGCCGAGCGGCGTGACCTCCGTACACGTATCGCCCTGTTGGACGATGAACGTCGTGTTCTCCTGCGCTGCCGTCGTTCCCGGACCGATAGCGAGCGCGCCGACGACGACGACTGCGAGTACGACGCCGGCGAGCCACGACGGTCCGCGCTCGTCCGCGCGCGTTCCCGAACTGTCGCTCATGACACTGGGTGCTTCGTCCACCTATATAAATTGCGCCCGTCTCCTGTCGACGGTCCCGCAGTGACCGAAACCGACTGGCTGGTCCATCGACCGATGGAACGGGGTACTGGTCGTACTGTCGGACGGCGTTGCCGAAGGGTCGAGACGGGACATCCATCCGCTGTCCGACGATTCATCGGCGTCCGCCATTCGACCACCGCTCTCGACATATCAGACCATGTTTTCGGTTTCGAGGCGTTCCCAGACGGATTCACCCTTCTCAGTGATGCCGTAGACGCGGCCTTTCTTCTGGTCTTCGGAAACGAGCAGCTCGACCATCCCGCGGTCGTCCTCGCGCAGCCCCGACAGCGCCCGCGAGACGTGCGCGATGGCGATGTCCTCGTCGGCGGCGATGCGCGAGGGCGTCGCTGGACCCTCGACCAGCCGCGAGAGCACGTCCACGCGGTACTGCGAGCGAATCACGAAACTGACCGTATCCCAATCATCTGACATTTAGTCTCCCCCGTTCACGGCACCTATACACCGGAGAACCATAACAAGTGTGTATCGAATACGTTCATCTACGCATTTTTCATACTGTATTATTATAATAAACATTCCCGTTTTGTACGTATACTAAACCAGTCGGGCGGCGATGGCGAACGAACACACTCAAGAACCCACTCGTCCGAAGGGCATCTATAGTGTCCCGTGATTCGCTTTCGGAGAACGCGGCGACCGACCGCTACGCCGAGAGCGCCTCGGCCCTCGGCGGACTGCCGGGCGACCTCTTCGTCATCGTCGCCTACGCGCTCGTCGCCGGCGGTCTCGTCGTCGCCGGTCTGCCCTCGGCGCTGCAGTTTCTCGTCGGGATTCCGCTGGCGGTGTTCGTGCCGGGCTACACAGTACTGTCGGCGCTGTTTCCCGGCCGTCCCTCCCGCAACGCGGGACAGGTGAGTTCGCTGTCCGGGATGAGTCGGCGGTTTTCGAGTCTGCGCTCGATTCAACAGCGCGGCGTCCGCTGGGGCGAGCGTGTGGCGCTGTCCTTTGGTCTCAGCATGTTCCTCATCCCGTTGCTCGCGCTCGCGCTCGATTTCGCTACGCTCGTGTTCGGTACCGGCTCGCTCTATCACACCGGTCCCATCGTCGCGGTGCTCGTCGGCTTCTCGACGCTGTGTGCGCTCGTCGGTCTCGTCCGCCGGCTCAGGCTGCCGCGCGCCGAGCGCTTCGGCGTGCCGGTCGGCTACTGGGTCGACGACTTCGTTGGGGGTCTCACCGGCTCGCCGGTCGACGCACTCCTGAACATCGTTCTGATTCTCAGCGTGCTCGTCGGAGCCGCGAGCATGACCTACGCGCTCGCGGTTCCACAGGACGGTTCGTCCTCGACGAACTTCTACGTCGGCACGCAGAACGGCTCCGGACAAGTCACGCTCGACCACCCGCGAAACCTGACCGCCGGCCAACCCCAACAGCTCACCGTCGGCATCCAGAATCACGAAGGTGAACCGGCGAACTACTCGGTGGTGGTCCAACTCCAGCGCTACAGCGGCGAGGAGGTGCTCACGCGGAACACGCTCAAGCGCTTCTCGACTGGGACCGTCCCGCAGAACCGGACGTGGCAGCGCCAACACACCGTCACCCCGACCATCGCCGAGGACAACCTGCAACTGGTCTATCTGCTCTACCGGGGCGACCCACCACAGAACCCCACCGAGCAGAACGCCTATCGGTCGCTTCATCTCGCAGTGAACGTTTCGAGCGGCGGTGGGGGTGGTGGTGCTGGAGGCGGTGCCGGTGCTGGGGGTGCTGGCGGCAACGGGAGCGCCTGACGTGTTCCCGTGGGGACACGTTGCGGTCGGCTATCTCTGCTATTCGCTGCTGATGCACCTTCGGGGACGCACGCCGACCGGTGCGGCGACGGTCGCGCTCGTCGTCGGCACGCAGTTCGCCGACCTCGTCGACAAGCCGCTGTCGTGGTCGTTCGACCTCCTGCCGGCGGGCGTGCTCGCCCACTCGCTGTTCTTTGCCGTTCCCTTCTCGGTGCTCGTGTTCGCCGTTGCCCGGCGTTTTTCACACACCGAACTCGCCGGTGCGTTCGTCGTGGGCTATCTCTCACATCTCCCGGCCGACGTGCTGCCCTCGCTGGCAATCGGTGACCCCTCCTACTGGCCGCTGTTCTGGCCCGTGATGGCCCGTCCCGGCGCGGACGTCTCGGACCCCATCGTGGGTCCCGGTGCGGGCGCGGGGCTGCTGGAAAACGCCGCCTACTACATGAGCGACTTCCTGCCGATGCTGTTCAGTCCCGTCGGTGTGGCGTACGTGCTCGCCATGGCGGGAATCTTCGCCCTCTGGCTGTACGATGGTCATCCCGGTATCGGTCTCGTCGGGCGGGCCATCGGCCGAATCACGGGCCGGAGTTCATACTGACGTCCACTCAGCGAAGACGGGTGTAGGCCGCCCGCGCGAGGCGCATGACCGGTCCGGCGCGCTCGGCCTCGTGGTAGGTTCTGAGGTCGGGGTCGAACTTCGCCTTGTACTCGTTGAGCCGCCGCGAGTCCGCACCCACGAGGTCATACGACGAAATCCCGCGCTCCATCGCCTCGCGCATGACGTGCCAGTCGACGTGGTCGTTGACGGGAATCGCGGCGTCGTGTTTCGCGCCACCCTGCCAGCGATGGATGGTGCCCTCGTCTTCGAGCGTTATCATTCCCCCGGCGAAGCGGCCATCG
This sequence comes from Halococcus sp. AFM35, assembly GCF_051195015.1. Classification (NCBI taxonomy): domain Archaea; kingdom Methanobacteriati; phylum Methanobacteriota; class Halobacteria; order Halobacteriales; family Halococcaceae; genus Halococcus; species Halococcus sp. AFM35. The sequence continues at coordinate 117,031 of NZ_JBNTJU010000003.1, read as the reverse complement.
ACGCGGCAGACGTACGCCCGGAGACACCCCTCCGGCAGGCGCTCGCGGAGGTCGAGGACGAACCCCGGCGTCACGCCGTATGATTTGTCCTGTGCCTCGTAGCGGCGATAGATTTGGGTGACGATGCGCCGAATCGCCCGCTCGCCACCTTCTTCGATGGTGCAGTTCTCCGGAACACCGTCGCGGACGTTGCTCCGTGCGTCGCTGCTGAACCGTTGCAGGAGTTCGTCAGCACCGGCCGAGAGGTCCACGGTGTAGGTATGGCCGAGCGATGCCTCCAGTCGATTCCATTCGAGCGGGCGGAGGTCCGTGTAGCGATAGTCGCTGCGGACGTGGGTGTAGCGCGGTCCGAGATGCTCGTCGAGCCACTCGATGCAGCCGTCGACGAAGTGCTGGTGGCGGCGCTCGCGCTTTCGCCGTTTCAACTTCCCCATGTTGAGCAGCGCCGGCCCGAGATACGGAATCAAGAGTTCGGGCGGCGGCGAAAAGGCCATCGGAACCCCCAGTCGCTCGACGGCAAAGAGAGGGAGGAGTCCCACCGGCTCCTGCCCCTTGAACCCGATGAGGGGATGCAGGTCGGCATCGGCGTGTGCCGCGAGCGCCGCGAGGCTGCCCCGCAGATGGAAGGGGTTCGACTGCGGCGACCGCTCTACATAGCTGTCCCACTTGTCTAGGTCGTCGTCGGTCGCGCTGCGTATCTCGATGCTCATTCCATATACCCCAAATCGGAGAGCCGTTCCTCGATTGCTTGCTCGTCGGTCGCCTCGCGCGCCCGCCCGTCGTACTCGGGATAGGACTGCTCGCCAACCGGCTCGACCATTCCCAATACCTCGCCGTCCATGTGGTCGCCGCGCGGAAGCCCGAGCGACGCGAGCACCGTCGGCGCGACGTCGAACAGGTGTGCGTCCGCGAGCGACGCATCGGTGTCGATGCCTGCTCCCGTCGCGGCGACGATGCCGTCGCGTTTGTGGTTGTAGGGTTCGGTCGGCGGGCCGAACGTCTCGTCGCGCAACTGCGTCGAGAGGAACTGGTCGAAATCACGCGGGACGAGCACGATATCGACCGCGTCGTCCGATTCCGACCCGTGGAAATACGCCTCACGCGGAGCCACGTCGTCGAATGCCGGTCTTCCATCGGGCGTTTCGAGGTCGGCGAAGCGGCCGATGAGTTTCTCACGGACCTCTTCGTAGTCGTCTGCTGGGACGACACCGTCGGGGTCGCGCCCGGCGACGTTCAGCCGGACGCCACACTCGATGTGCGAGCGGGCGTAGGCCGTCGAGGCGGGGAAATCGACGCCCTCGGTGCCCGCACGAATCATCTCCTTGGGGGCGTGGGCGACGACGAACTCCGCGAGTCCGAGGCGGTCGAGCACCGCGTTGAGCCGCTGGCTGGTGATACCTACTCGCGCCAGTCCACCCATCACCCGTTCGAGCAGCCCGCCCGTCCCGCTTTCACCCTCGCCATCGAAGAACTGCTCGTCGCGGAGCACGTCCCACGAGGGCATCCCGCCGCCACGGGCCGTTTCGACATATCCCTCCTTGCGCAGGAGGGAGTTCACGCGCACATCGTAGCCGTCGTATTTGCCGATACCGTGGTCGCTGGCGACGATGACGGTATCGGGGTTACAGGCATCGAGAGTTCTCCCCACCTGTTCGTCGACGGCCTCGTAGACCGCTTGGAGGGCCGCGAAATCGCCGGGGCACTCGTGAAAGACGGTATCCGTGGTCTGAAACTCGACGAAGCCGAAATCCGGCGAAAAGCGCGCGGCGAGATACCGGAACGCCTCGCCGCGCATCCGCGTCACCGTCCGGTACTCCGCGACCTTCCTTTCGGTGCGCGTCTCCGTGCTGCCGGTGTGGCGCGGATAGACGCGGTACGCGCCGAGTTCCTCACGGACGTCTTCGAGGAGTCCGTCGGGGTGGCAGGTCGGCGAGTCGGGCGCGACGTAGCCCGGAATCAGTGCGCCGTCGAACTCGCCCGGCGGGTGGGTCACGGGCACGTTGACGACGACGGACGATTTCCCCTCCTCATCGAGCAGCTCCCAGAGCGCTCGCTCGCGCACGTCGGTGGCGTTCACCACGTCCCAGTCGTACCCCGAATAATCGAGAAAACCGAAGACGCCGTGTTTGCCGGGGTTCGTACCCGTATACAGCGAGGGCCACGCGCTCGCGGTCCACGGTGGCACCTGCGATTCGAGCGGGCCGCTCACACCCTCCTCGAAGAGTTCCTCCAGTACCGGGAGTTCGGCTCCCCGCTTCGCCAGCCGGTCGAACACCGGCTCACAGGCTGCATCCAGCCCGACGAGCAGCGTCTCCAATCCCGTGTCAGGGCGTTCGTCGTCCATTCGTTGTCCGTTGGTAGTCGGGGCGGCGGCCGTGAATCTACCGATGCGTGACGGCCACCACCGATGAGGGACGTTCCGTCGGATGGGAAAACACATATGTGAGAACGGAGTGTACTCCAACGAGACCGACACGAACCAGTCATTCAATCGCCCTGATACACCTCCACCGAATGACCGACCACAGCACACACCCACTACAGCCATCGAAACGGAGTTCCTCGTCGAGACGGTCCCCACCCCCGACGTCCGGCACCGAGCGACCGACCAGCGGACGCCCGGAGGTGCTCGATGAGCGATGAGACGCGTGCACGCATCGGCGCGGACAGCCGTATCGACGTCGGCGCGACCGTCGGCTACGTCCACGATACGGACGCCCAGCCCGCCGATATCGGCGACGATGCGACGGTTCGGGCCGGCACCATCGTCTATGCCGACACGACAATCGGCGACGGGTTCACCACCGGTCACAACGCCGTGGTCCGCGAGGAGACGACCATCGGCGACGACGTGCTGGTGGGGACCGACACCACCATCGACGGCTCCTCGACGCTCGGCTCGCATGTGAGCCTCCAAACTGGCGTGTACGTCCCGACCGAGACGACCATCGACAGTCAGGTATTCGTCGGGCCGCGTGCGGTGCTCACGAACGACCCGTACCCCGTGCGCCGAGAGGCAGCCCTCGCCGGTCCGACGCTCGAAGACGGCGTCTCGGTCGGTGCGAACGCGACGCTGTTGCCCGGTATCACTGTTGGCGAGGGGGCGTTCGTCGCCGCCGGCGCGGTCGTCACCGAGGACGTTCCCCCGGAGACGCTGGCGGTCGGCGTCCCCGCCCGCCATGAACCGCTGCCGGAGAGACTCATGGGGGCGAACGAGATATGATACCGATAGCCGACCCCGAACTCGGCGCACGCGAGAAGGAACGGGTCGAAGCGGTCATCGACAGCGGCCAGCTCGCCGACGGTCCCGAGGTGCGCGCCTTCGAGGCGGAGTTCGCCGAGTTCTGTGGCGCTGCCCACGGCGTGGCGACCACCAATGGCACGACCGCACTGCACACTGCATGCGAGGCGCTTGGTCTCGGTCCCGGTGATACGGTGGTGACGACGCCGTTCTCGATGGTCGCCAGCGCGAACGCCATCCGGCTGGCGGGCGCGGACGTCGCCTTCGCCGACATCGACCCGCGAACGTATAATCTCGACCCGCATGCCGTCGAGGAGGTCGTCCGCGAGCGGGACGTGGACGCGCTCATGCCCGTCCACCTCTACGGGCTGCCAGCCGCGATGGACCATCTGCGGGATATCGCCAACGAACACGACTTGCTGCTCATCGAGGACGCCGCACAGGCCCACGGCGCGGAATTCGACGGCGAGCGCGTCGGGACCTTCGGCGACGCGGCCTGTTTTTCGTTCTACCCCACCAAAAACATGACCACCGGCGAGGGCGGGATGGTCGTGACCGACGACGAGGCTGTCGCCGACCGCGCGGCGAGTTTCGCAAACCACGGCCGCGACCCCGACGGTGACACCTACGAACACCACGGCGTCGGCCAGAACTACCGGATGACGAGCGTGCTCGCGGCCATCGGGCGCGTCCAGCTCGACCGCCTGCCCGAGTACAACAAGGCCCGGCGGGCGAACGCGACACGACTCACCGAGGAGCTACCCGACGATTTGACGACGCCCGTCGAACCCAGCAATCGAAAACACGTCTATCACCAGTACACCGTTCGTAGCGAGGACCGCGACGCGCTCGAAGCACGTCTCGACGCGGCCGACATCGGCAGTGGCATCTACTACCCGATACCGATACACGAACAGCCGGCCTACAGCGGTGTCGAGCGCTCGCTGCCGGTCGCCGAGCGCGCGAGCGATGAAGTGCTCTCGCTACCGGTACATCCAAACCTCTCCCCGTCGGACCTCACGGACATCGTGAACGCGATAGCCCCAGAGGTGGTTGGATGAGTCGAGCGACGCCGATGCGTGCCGGCGTCATCGGCGTGGGGAGCATGGGACAGAACCATGCGCGTGTCTACGCCGAACTGCCGGGCGTCGAACTCGCGGGCGTCGCCGACGCCGACGCCGAGCGGGCGCGCGAGGTCGCCACCAGACACGACACGCGAGCGCTCTCGATGGCGGAACTGCTCGACCGCGTGGACGCGGTCTCGATTGCCGTTCCGACGACTCATCATGCGAGCGTCGCCCGCGAGTGTATCGAGAGCGGCGTCGACGTGCTCGTCGAGAAACCGTTCGTTGCCGACCCGGCGGAGGGGCGCGCGCTCGAAGCGCTGGCCGACGAGCGCGGCGTCGTCGTCCAAGTGGGCCACATCGAGCGGTTCAACCCGGCGGTGCGGGCCGTCTCTGAAATCCTCGACGAACAGGAGGTCATCGCGGTCGACGCTCAGCGGCTCGGCTCGCCGCGCGAGCGCACCATCGCGGACAACGCCGTGATGGACCTGATGATTCACGACATCGACGTACTCCTCTCGCTCATCGGCGAGGACGTTGTAACTGTGAACGCCCTCGGCGCGGAGGACAACCGCTACATCGACGCCCAACTGCGTTTCGAAGGGGGTGTCGTCGCCAGCCTCACCGCGAGCCGCGTCACCCAGAAGAAGATCCGCGAGCTGTCGATTACGACCCGCGAGTGCTGGATTTCGGTGGACTACATCGACCGCTCGGTCGCCATTCATCGCCACTCGCTGCCCGAGTACGTCGAGCGAAAGAGTGGCATGCACTACCGCCACGAGGGCGTCGTCGAGCGGCCGATGGTCGACAGTGGCGAGCCGCTGAAGGAAGAACTCGCCTCGTTCGTCGAGTGCGTGCGGGAGCGGGAAACGCCGCTGGTGACCGCCGAAGACGGCCTTCGCGCGCTGTCGGTCGCGCGGACAATCGACCAACTGGCCGACGACCGCATGGAGGCAGAGGTCCGATGAGTCGCGCCGAGTCCGTCGCGCCCTACGGCGGCGCGAGCGAGCGCACGCGCGAGGCGTTTCGCAACGGGGACCTCCCCGTCGGCGTGTACGGACTCGGGAAGATGGGGCTGCCGCTGGCGGCGGCGTACGCCGAGGTCTGTGGCAACGTCATCGGCGCGGACACGAACGAAGCAGTCCTCACGGGTGTCAACCGGGGCGAGTCTCACGTCGGCGGCGAACCCGGTCTCGACGCGCTCGTCGAGCGACTGGTTGCGGACGAGGCCCTGCGGGCGACGGACAACCGCACCGCGGCCGCGGCGACGTCGATTCATGTCGTCATCGTGCCGACGCGGCTCACCGACACGAACGCACCCGACCTCTCGATTCTCGAATCGGTCGTCGAAGACATCGCTACGGGGCTGTCGGCGGGCGACCTCGTCCTCGTCGAGTGTACCGTACCGCCGAAGACCTGTCGAGAGGTGGTCGCGCCGCTGCTCGAAGCCGAAAGCGACCTCGCAGCCGGCGAGTTCGGCGTCGCGTTCTGTCCCGAGCGGACCGCAAGCGGGCGCGCGCTCGAAGACATCCGGGGAGCGTACCCGAAGGTCGTCGGTGGCATCGACGAGGACAGTACGCGGGCGGCACGGACCATCTACGAGCAGCTCAACGCGAAGGGGGTGCTCACCGTCGCGGACGCGACGACGGCCGAAGCAGTCAAACTGTTCGAGGGAGTCTACCGCGACGTGAACATCGCCCTCGCCAACGAGCTGGCGCGGTTCACCGACGACCTCGCGGTCGACGTGCGCGAGGCCATCGCGACCGCCAACACCCAGCCCTACTGCGACATCCACGACCCCGGTGCGGGCGTCGGCGGCCACTGCATCCCCTATTATCCCTATTTCCTCGCCCACGACCGCACCGAGGACGCGCCGCTGCTCCGGACCGCACGCGAGGTCAACGACGGCATGCCGGCGTTCACCGTCGAGAAACTCCGCGAGGAGTTCGACGCCGAAGGAAGGAGTTTGGGAGAGGCGACGGTGCTCGTGCTGGGGGTCGCCTACCGACCCGGTGTCGCCGAGACCGCCGCGACGCCCGCCCGCCCCATCATCGACGGGCTCGCCGCAGCCGGTGCCGAGGTGCTCTGTGCGGACCCGCTCATCGACGATTTCACCGACTTCGACGCGACACCGGTCAGCGTGGCCGAAGTAACTGACCGTGCAGTCGACGGCGTCGTGTTGGTGACACCACACGAGGCGTTCGAGCGCATCGATTGGAACGCGTTCCCATCGCCGCTGGTCGTCGTCGACGGCCGCGGAGCGCTCGATTTATCCGCCACCCCCCACAGGGTCTATACGATAGGGGGCGGCCATGTATAACGACAAGAGCGTGGGCGTCGTCATTCCGGCCCACAACGAGGAGGCGTTCGTCGGACGGGTCATCGAGACCCTTCCCGAGTACGTCGACCGCGTGTACGCCGTCGACGACTGCTCGACCGACGGGACGTGGGCCGAAATCCAGCGCCACGCCGAGCGCGCAAACCGCACTCACCGGGAGAACGCGACGCTGGCCGATGGCGGTGCGACCTTCGGAGGTGTGGTCGAGCCGATTCGCCACGAGACCAATCACGGTCGCGGCGGCGCGGTCAAGACCGGCTATCACCACGCGCTCGACGACGGCATCGACGTCGTGGCGGTGATGGACGCCGACGGCCAGATGAACCCCGACATGCTTGCCCGCATCGTCGAGCCGGTCGCCGAGGGCCGTGCCGACTACGCCAAGGGCACGCGCCTGCTCCACCGCGACCGCAAACAGATGTCGGGCTGGCGATTCTTCGGCAACTCCCTCCTCACGTACCTCACCAAGATCTCCAGCGGCTACTGGAAGATGAGCGACCCACAGAACGGCTTTACGGCGATAGCCGGGACCGCACTCGCCCGCATCGACATCGACGGTTTATACGACGACTACGGATTTTTGAACGACATGCTCACGACGCTCAATATCCATCGGTTTCGGGTAATCGACGTCTCCCATCCAGCAGTTTACGGCAACGAGGAGAGCGGCATTCGCTACTCGACGTTCGTTCCTCGACTCTCGCTGCTGCTCGCGCGCAACTTCGTCCGCCGGCTGGTGCTTCGATACGTGGTCCACGACTTCCACCCGCTCATATTGCTCTATTTCATCGGTATCGCCAGCGTGGTTACGGGTGCTCTCGGCGGGCTGTTCACCCTCGGTACTCTGCTCGGGTCGGGTATGGGGTTCGTCCGGGGGGCGCTATCGATACTGTTGGTGGTCGTCGGCGTCGTCGCGCTCGCACTCGGGATGGCCTACGATTTGCAGACGAACGAGGGGTTGCGTGTCGGACAGCACGAAAACCCCGAAGCGGACGGTATCGGTTGGGAGGACCGATGAGAGTCGTCTCGGTCGTCGGCGCGCGCCCGCAGTTCATCAAGGCCTTTCCCGTCTCGCGCGCGCTCGCCGGCCGTCACGAGGAGGTCCTCGTCCACACCGGCCAGCACTACAGCGAGGCGATGTCGGAGGTGTTCTTCGAGGAACTCGCCATCCCGACCCCGGAGTACGATTTGGGGGTGGGGTCGGGTACCCACGGCGAGCAGACCGGCGAGATGGTGCGGCGTTTCGGCGACCTCATCGAACGCGAGGACCCCGATGCGGTAATCGTCTACGGCGACACGAACTCCACGCTCGCGGGCGCGGTCGTGACCGCCAAGACCGACGCCTGTCTTGCCCACGTCGAGGCCGGCCTGCGGAGCTATAACCGCGCGATGCCCGAGGAGACCAATCGCGTGCTCACCGACCACGTCTCGGACCTCCTCTTTGCACCGACCGAACGCGGCGTCACGAACCTCGACGAAGAGGGCGTCGAGAACGTCCACCTCACAGGGGACGTCATGTACGACGCCATCCTCTGGGCGCGCACCCGCGCGGCCGACCACTCGACGGTGCTCGACGAGTACGGTCTCACCGCCGGCGAGTACGTCCTCGCGACCGTCCACCGAGCCGGCAACACCGACGACCGCGAACGACTCGCAGCCATCATGCGCGCGCTCGGCGCGACCGACCGCGAGGTGGTCTTCCCGATCCATCCACGGACGGCCGACCGTCTCGAAACATACGGACTCTTCGAGGCGGTCGAGCAGCAGTTGACGCTCATCGAACCGCAGGGCTACCTCGATTTCGTCCGCCTGCTCGACGGGGCCGAGCGCGTCGCCACCGACTCCGGTGGTGTGCAGAAGGAGGCCTTCTTCCTCGATACGCCCTGTGTGACCCTTCGGGACGAAACCGAATGGGTCGAGACCGTCGATGCCGGCTGGAACACGCTGGTGGGAGCCGACGCTGAGACCATCGAACGCGAACTCCGGCGGGAGATTTCGTTACCCGAAAAGCCCGAACTCTACGGCGACGGCGATGCCGCCGAACGGATGGTCGCGCTGCTCGAAGAGCATGGCTGAGTTCGCCCTCTGTCTCACCCACGACGTCGACCGCCCGTACAAGACCTATCAAGCCATCTCGGACGCAGTGGTCGAACGGGACCCCACCAACCTCGCGGCGTTGTCTCCCCGAGTGAACCCCTACTGGCAGTTCGACCCGCTGATGGAACTGGAGGACGGGCTGGACGTGCGCTCGGCGCTGTATTTCCTCACGGAGCGCGGACTGTGGAATCGCCCCCTCCGAGAGTGGCTGCGCCCACGCTACTGGCTCGAACACCTCGGACGCTACGACGTCGATGCGCCGCGGATGGCGAGGGTCATCGAGCGCCTCGATGCGGGCGGCTGGGAGGTGGGACTGCACGGCTCCTACGACTCCTACGACGACCGCGAACGCCTCGCCGAAGAGAAAGAACGAATCGAGCGCGTGCTCGGCCACCCGGTGAGAGGGGGTCGCCAGCACTTCCTCAATCGCGCGCCGGCGACGTGGGACCACCACCGCACCATCGGTCTCTCCTACGACAGTTCGCTCGGGTCGAGTACGGAGTACGGATTCGACTACGGCTACGACCCCCTCCATCCCTTCGACGACGAGTTCACCGTGTTTCCGCTCACGCTGATGGAGGTCGCGCTGTTCGAACAGCACGACAGCGCCGAAGCGGCGTGGGCGGCCTGCGAGGGACTCCTCGCGGAGGCGGCCGCGAACGACGCGGTGATGACGGTGCTCTGGCATCCACGCTATCTGAGCGACGACTTTCCGGGCTATCGGACGCTCTACCGGCGACTCATCGAGCGCGCGCTGGAGCTGGGTGCGTGGGTCGGCCCGCCGGCCGAATGCTACGACCGACTCGTCGGAGAGGGTCGTACGGTGGCGGAACTAAACGGGGCCGCGAACGCCGCCGACTGAGGAAAAAGGAACTGCCTACTCAGTCGTCCTTGGTCGTGATGTCCGCCGACAGCCCTTGGGCCATCTGGATGCCCTCGGCGTTGTTGAGCGTCCAGGCGGTGCGCTCGGTGACGGCCTCGATGATTTCGCGTGCGCTCGGATAGCCGTTGCCCGATTTCTTCACGCCGCCGAAGGGGAGTTGAATCTCCGCGCCGATACACGGGAGATTCCCATATGCGAGGCCGATTTCGGCGTTGTCGCGGAAGTAGTTGATTTCGTGGTAGTTCTCCGAGATGATGGCTCCCGCCAAGCCATATTCGGTGTCGTTGTGGATTGCAACCGCCTCCTCGATGTCGCCCGAATAGGGCATCAGCGCGACGTGTGGGCCGAACACCTCTTCTTGTGTGACTCGCAGGTCCGCGTCGTGGTCGGCCTCGTAGACGAACGGGCCGACCCAGTGGCCGTCCTCGTGACCCTCGGGAATTTCATCACTGTCGAGTTCCGTGCGGTCGACGAGCACCTCGACGTCCTCGTCGTGTGCGAGGTCGTTGTAGCCGGCGACTTTCTCCTTGTGGTCGGGTTCGATGAGCGGTCCCATGAACGTGTTTTCCTCCAGCGGGTCACCGACGGCGACGTCCTCGGCGATGTCGACGAAGCGTTCCTTGAACTCGTCGTAGAGGTCTTCGTGGACGATGAGGCGCTCGGAGGAGACACAGCGCTGGCCCGTGGTCTTGAACGAACTCATCACCGCCGAGTGCACTGCCGTCTCCATGTCGGCCTCGCTCGTCACGACGATGCCGTTCTTGCCGCCCATCTCGCAGGCCGCGAGCTTGCCGGGGTCGCCACCCGTTTCCGCCGCGATCTCCTGACCGACCTCTGCCGACCCGGTGAAAAGTACGGTATCGACGCGGTCGTCGTCGACGATTGCTTCGCCGGCGTCGCCGTAGCCCTGCACCATGTTGAACACGCCGTCGGGAATCCCGGTTTCCTCGAACATCTCGGCGATGACCTGCCCGCACCACGGGGTCTGTTCGGCGGGCTTCCACACCACGGTGTTGCCCTCGACCAGCGAGACGGCCATGTGCCAGAACGGAATCGCTACCGGGAAGTTCCACGGCGAGATGCAGCCGACGACGCCCCGGGGTTTCCGGCGCATGTAGGCGTCCTTGCCGGCGATTTCGGAGGGGACCACGTCGCCGTGGGGGTGGCGCGCGTCGCCGGCGGCCCACTCGACCATGTGGGCGGCCTCGACCACGTCGGCGCGGCCCTCCGAAATCTCCTTGCCACACTCTTTGGTGACTATTCGTCCGAGTTCGTCGGTTCGGTCGCGAAGCTCGTGGTAGATGTCCCAGAGGTACTCCGCGCGGTCGATGTACGACAGCGACGACCATTCCTCGAAGGCGTCCTCGGCGGCCGCGAGCGCGCGGTCCACGTCGGCATCCGTACCGCGCTGGAACTCGCCGAGGCTCTCGCCCGTCGCGGGATTCGTACTCTCGAACGTTTCCGTACTCTGGCCGTCGGTCCACTCGCCGCCGATGTAGTGTTTCGACGGTTGGCTGCGTTGCTGGCTCATCTCGGCAAGAATTGCGTGTGCCGGGTACAAAAACGTCGCGCTGTTCGCGTGAACGAGCTATCGAAATCCTGGCATCCGCTTCAGCGCGCGTAGCGCGGCCGTCATCCCGGTGGTATAGAGGTCATCGGGAACGCCGGACGGAGCGGCAATCGGCGCGAGGCGCTGTTCGGCGACGGTCTGGGAATCGGTGTATTTCATGATGCCCTCGCGGCCGTGTCGCCGGCCGAGTCCCGACTCCTTCATCCCACCCATCGGCGCGTCGACGGAGGCCCACGTCGCCACGTAGCCTTCGTTGATGTTTACCGTGCCACACTCGATACGTTCGGCGACGGCGTGGCCCAGTTCTGAATTTTCGGTCCAGACGCTCGCGTTCAGCCCGCGCTCCGAATCGTTCGCCAGCGCGATACCCTCTCGCGGACCCTCGAACTCGTGGATGGAGACGACGGGACCGAAGGTCTCCTCGCTCGCCACGCTCATCTCGTCGGTCACGTCGGCGAGCACCGTTGGCTCGTAGAAATACGGACCGACGTCGGGCCGCGCCTGTCCACCTGTGAGTACCCTCGCACCCCTCTCGCGGGCGTCCTCGACGTGCGATTGCACTTTTTCCAACTGCTCGGCCGATGCCAACGAACCGACGTCGGGTTCGTAGTCGAGACTCGTGCCCAGTTTGAGGTCTTCGACCGCATCGACGAACCGCCGTTCGAACTCCTCGCGGATGCCCGATTGGACATAGAAGCGTTCGAGCGAGATGCAAAGCTGGCCGGCGTTGGTGAACGCGCCCCGAACCGCACCCTCCACAGTCCTATCGAGGTCGGCATCGTCGAACACGAGCAGTGGGTTCTTCCCGCCGAGTTCCATCGAGCAGTCGATGAGATGGTGTCCGGCCTGCTCGGCGACGGCTTTCCCGGTCTCGGTGCTGCCGGTGAACATCAGATAGTCCGAGTTCTCGATGAGCGGCGTACCGATGGTCGAACCGCGTCCAGTGACGACCTGCAACACCTCTTCGGGGAGACCGGCCTCCCGCAGCAGCGAGACGGCGCGCAGCGCGGTGAACGGGGTCTCCGTCGCGGGTTTGAGAACGACCGTGTTGCCCGCGAGCAGCGCCGGAATCGCGTCCGAGACCGAGAGGGTGAGGGGGTAGTTCCACGGTGAGATAATTCCAACGACACCTTTCGGATGGTGGTGTTCGACGGTCTTCGTCAGAAACGGAATCGCACCCGCGCGCCGGCGTGACTCGATGTGTTCGTCGCCGTGATAGGCGTAGTACCGGCTCGTGATGGCGATGTCGAGGACCTCTTCATACGCTGCGCGCCGGCTCTTGCCGCTCTCGCGCTGGACGAGGTCCAACAACTCCGCCTGGTCGTCGAGTACGAGGTCGTGATACCGCTTGATGACCGCCGCGCGCTCGTCGAACGAGCGGTCGGCCCACGACTCCTGTGCGTCGGCGGCGCGGTCGGTCGCCGCGCGCACGTCCGCCGCGGTGTGGGCGGGCACCGTGCCGAGTTCGTCGCCGGTGTACGGCATTTCGACGGTAATCGCCTCACGGTCCGCCGTATCCGCCGGGAGCTGACCGAGCAGACCGGCGAACTCGGTCGCCGGCTGCCGGCGTGTGGTCGTCTCTGCCATATCGCGTTCACGGCGTGCGTTCGGGTATAGCTGTTCCCGGGCATGACCGGCGTGGGACTACGCAGCCCGTTTTTCGATTTCGCCGCGGAGGAGGGCGGCGTCGAAGTCGTGGTCGGGTCGCATGTCGACGAAGCCGATGAACTCGCGGGCGGCGAGCAGTTCTTCGATGGTGTATCGTCCGACGGCGGCGTCGACCGCTGCCCGCGCGCCGATGGCGGGTTCGAGCGCCGCGAGCGCACAGGCCAGATCGTACGAGCGCGCGTCGGCGATGGCGTCGGCGCGCACGCTCGTCGCGTCGATGAAATAGAGTTCCCCGTCGGCGACGAGGACGTTTTCGGCTCTGAGGTCACCGTGGCCGAAGCCCGCCCCGTGCAGTCGTCCGAGCGATGCGAACAGGGTCGGTGCGAACGTCGCCGTCTCCGTCTGCGTGAGGTCTGCGAGCGTGCGGAAGTCGGGGAGGTATTCGAGCACGAGCACGCCGAGTTCCTCGTGGGCGAACGCCTCGATGGGTTCGGGTGCGTTGACGCCGACCGCACGGATTCGTCGGGTGGCGTCGAGTTCGTGTTCGGCCATCTCGACAGGGCTATCGAAGCGCTCGAAGAAACCTTCGGTACCGCTCGAAAACACGCCGAGATTTCGCCCGGCAGTGAAGAGCGCGTGGACGAGCGCGTTCTGTGGCGTGATGACCTTGACGAACCAGCGTTCGTCGACGACACACGGCGTCGAGAGCCAGTTGTCGCCGTCGAGGAACTCCACGCGGACGACCGACTCGTCGTAGCGGGCCGCGAACTCCCGACAGACGGCTTCGAGGCGCGGCCACTCGATACGGCCGCGGACGAATCGGCGAACTGCCACGCTCGAACTCGGGCGTGGACGAACAAAACGTCCGCGCCCGGTGAGTGCCGAGGGTTTTATCCTCCCGCACCCATAGGAGCGATATGAATTTCGACCTGCCCGACGAGCACCGGATGATGCGCGATACGGTGCGGGAGTTCTGTGAGGAGGAAATCGCGCCACTCGCCCAGGACATCGAGGACGAACACCGCTTTCCCGAAGAGGTGTTCGCGGAGTTGGGTACCCTCGACGTGATGGGCGTCCCCATCAGCGAGGAGTACGGCGGCTTGGGTGGCGACCAGCTCATGTACGCGCTCGTCACCGAGGAACTCGGACGCGTCTCGGGGTCGATTGGGCTTTCGTATGCCGCTCACGTCTCGCTGGCCTCCAAGCCACTCGAACTGTTCGGCACGCACGAACAGAAAGAGGAGTGGCTCCGCCCGCTGGCCGAGGGCGAGCACATGGGTGGCTGGGCGCTCACCGAACCCAGTAGTGGCAGTGACGCCAGCGACATGGACACCCGCGCAAGAAAGGATGGCGACGAGTACGTGCTGAACGGCACAAAGCAGTTCATCACGAACGCCAGCGAGGCCGGCTCGGTGCTCGTCAAAGCGGTCACGGGCCCCGGGGCGGGCTACGACGGGATTTCTACCTTTATCGTCGACCCCGACGACGACGGCTTCGAGGTTACCACGGTCTGGGACAAGATGGGTCTCAATGCCTCGCCGACGTGTGAAATCCAACTCGACGACGTGCGACTGCCCGAAGAGCGCCTGCTCGGCGAGGAGGGCGACGGCTGGGACCAAACCAAAAAGACTCTCGACGGTGGACGCATCTCGATTGCGGCGCTGTCGGTGGGATTGGCACAGGGGGCTTACGAGGCCGCCAAATCCTACGCGAGCGAGCGCGAGCAGTTCGGCCAGCCGATTGCGAAGTTCGACGCCGTGCGAAACAAGATCGTCGACATGGACCGAAAGGTCGAGCGCGCGCGGCTCCTGACACGGAAGGCTGCGACGACCTACGACGCCGGTGAGGACGTCACCCGCCTGAGTGCGCTGGCGAAACTCGACGCGAGCGAAATCAGCCGCGAGGTCGCCGAGGACGCCGTCCAGGTCCTCGGCGGCTACGGCTACACCACCGACTTCGCACCCCAGCGCTTTTATCGGGACGCAAAACTCATGGAAATCGGCGAGGGAACCAGCGAAATCCAGCATCTCGTCATCGGGCGCGAGCTGGGGCTGTAAAACACTACAAGCCAAAAAAGCCGGTACGTTCAGGCGCGCTTGACGAGACGCTTCAGGTCGAGGTGGCCAGCGCCGTGATAGGTCTCGCCGCCGGGTGCGCTGCTCGCGGTCTCTTGGATGAGCGATTCGACCTCCTCGACGCTGGCGTCGGGCCGGAGCGAGCGGACGAGCGCGACCGCACCCGTGACCTGTGGGGCGGCCATCGAGGTGCCCGCTTTCCAGCCGTAGCTCGCCTCCCTGTCGACGATCTCGCCCGGCCTGTTGACTGGCTCGTCCTCGTCGTCGTCCGGTCCGTCCTCGTAGGTGTAAGTGACGGTCGTCGAGTAGACGAGGTCCCGCTGGGCTTCGGGAATCCTATCGAGCGCGTCGAGGTCTGCGTCGCCGCCCGCGGCGCTGACATCGACCGCGCTGCCGTAGTTGGTGTAAAAGGCCGGGGAATCCGTCGGGTCCTCCAACCGGTTGCCCGTGAGCCACTTTGCCTCGTTGTCGCTGTGCTTGCCGCCCCAGCCACAGCCGATTGGGCCGGTGGCCGCGACGCCGAAGACGCCCTCGACCTCCGTCGGGAGGCTCAGGGTGTTCTCGGCGTCCATGTCGAGCGAGCCGTTGCCCGCGGAGTTCACGAAGACCATGCCCTTCGAGCGGACGTAGTCCATCAGTCGCGCGTATATCGCCTTGATTTCGAGCAGCCCCGGATACTTCTCGGGATTGGAATTGATGTAGCCGACGCTGAAGTTCGCGGCGTCACAGCCCTTGTCCGCCGCGGCGGCAATCGCCGCGACCGTGTCCCCGGTCGATGCTCCTTCGCCCTCGACGCCCGAGAACACCCGGTGGGCGACGATTTCGGTTTCGGGCGCAGTACCCAAAACGCCGCCGTCGGGACCCCTGTTGCTGTTCATCGCGGCGATGGTGCCGGCGACGTGGGTTCCATGGTCGCCCGCGCCGTTCGGCCGCCAGTCGTAGCTATCCGTGGTGAAGTTCTCCGACAGCTCGTCGTTGACGACGCCGGCGAGGTCAGGATGGGCGTCGTAGACGCCGGTATCGACGACCGCCACGCGGGTTCCCGCTCCCTTCGTCGTGTCGTGGATGAACTTGCCGCCGCCCGGTTTGTCGGTCAGGTCGCCGACGTTCTGGACGCGTTTGTCCCACTGGTATTCGCTGTTGTCGATTCCTTTGTCGTGATTGTGGCTCCGGCTCTTCCCGTTGGTCGACGGGCCACTTCGCTCGACCGCCGGCCCGGTGTCGTGCTGGTAGACCCTGATGTCCGGCGTGGTCGCCGCCGCATCCCCGACCGAACTCGCGTCCCCGCGGGCGGCCAGCAGGTCGATCTGGGAGATGTCGTGGATAATTTCGACATCGCTCGGAATCGCCGAACGCGATACCTCGCGCAGGTCGATGAGAAATCGTGAGTTCTCCCCGGTCGCGCCCGCTGCGGTCCCCGCGCCCAGCGTCGCCGCGCCGAGTGCTGTTCCCGTCAATCGAAGAAACGTCCGCCTGTCGTGTCGTACCATGACGAGCATTACGATGAGTAAGGGGGTGATAAGACTTACCTTTTCTATAATGTATTTCAAGTCCTTATCTCGTCGGCTGGAAGACGGGCCCGTACACATATCCGGTCAGCATTCGAGAACAGTTATTCGTCCCCTTCGCGCCACTCGTTGACGAGCAGCCCGTAGCGGTGGACATCGACGAATTCGCCGTTGACGAACGCCTCAGCGCGGTGGACGCCCTCCTCGGTGAAGCCGACCTTTTCGAGCACGCGCCGCGAACCGGCGTTGAAGGCGAAGGCGTGGGCGACGACTTTGTTGAGTCGGCGCTGGTCGAAGCCATACTCGACGAGTAGTTCTGTCGCTGCGGTCGCGTAGCCCTCGCCCCACGCCGCCGGGGTCAGCCAGTAGCCGACCTCCGCGCGACCCCATAGCTCGTTGATGCCCGAGAGACCGATGGTTCCCACGGGGTCCCCGCCAATGCAGATGAGTAGCGACACGCCCTCGTCGTTGGCTCCATCGATCCACTCTTCTTCGTCGCTCGCGCTCATCGGTGCGACCGTGCCGATTGGGCGGCGAACCCGCGGGTCGTTGATGTTGCGCTGGAGGAACCCGACGTCTTCCTCTTCGGGCGTTCTGAGTGAGATGTGCTCGCCGTCCAGAAACACCGGGCCGGGCATACTTCGACCATTTTGCCCGGTGTTATCAGTGTTCCGTGCCGCCCCTGCTGGCGGCGGTCGCGGTGCGGTCCTCGGCGGATGAAGGGCGAGCGACGGGCGGCGTTCACTCTGTTCACGCCGCCAAGCGAACGGGGAGCGCAGCGACCCGTGAGCGAACGAGCACCGCGAGTGAGCGAGGGCTTCTGCGGTGCTGTGCGGTAGCGGCAGGTGGCGTCCGCGCGAGCGGAGCGAGCGCGGTTCACGAGAGACGCTTCGCGTCTCTCTGGCTCTCGCTCACTCCCTGCGGTCGTTCACGAGAACACCGCTCGCGCGGTTTGCGAGCAGGTGTTTTTAGTCCAGGTTTTTGCGAGGGGTTGAGCGCGCGAGTGTAACGAGCGCGCGACACCCCGAAGTAAAAAAGTGGGTGTTCAGTAGAACTCGCGGACGAGGTCGGTCGCGTCCTCGGGTGCCCCATCCGGAATGTCGGCCATGTTCGTGTCGAGACCGTGGCGCTCGTTGTAGGGGACCGACTCGTCGTCCTGATAGATGACACCCTGGTATTCGGTCTCTGTGTCGGTGATTTTGTCCCGTGCGGCGTCGCGGTCGGTCGGGTCGTGGTCCTCCTCAGCGACGTCGACGATGGTGTCGCGGAAGTAGTCGTAGGTATCGACGTCGTTGAACGTCACGCAGGGGCTATAGACGTTGACGAAGCCGAAGCCGTCGTGCTCGACCGCCTGCTGGACGATCTCCTCGTGGCGCTGGGCGTCCGAGGAGAACGATTGGGCGATGAAGCTGCCGTCGGCCGCGAGCGCGAGCGCGAGCGGGTTGACCGGTGACTGTTTCGGACCGTCCGGCGAGGTGGATGTCTCGAAGTCCTCCCGACTGGTGGGCGAGAACTGGCCCTTGGTGAGACCGTAAATCCGGTTGTCCATCACGACGTAGGTCATGTCCATGTTGCGCCGCACGGCGTGGACGAAGTGGCCCGCGCCGATGGAGTAGCCGTCGCCGTCGCCGCCCGAGACCATCACTTCGAGGTCGGGGTTGGCGCTCTTGACGCCGATGCCCACCGGTAGGGCGCGGCCGTGGACGCCGTGGAGCGCGTAGCTGTGCATGTACGTGCCGATTTTGCCCGAACAGCCGATGCCGGCCACGACGAAGGTGTTGTCGGGGTCATTGCCCGTGTTGGCGAGGGCTTTCATCATGCCGTTCATCGTCCCGAAGTCGCCGCAACCGGGACACCACGTGGGCTGCTTGTCCGATTTGAAGTCGGTGAATCTGACGTCTGAACTCATGTGGGGACCTCCTGTGGCGTGTCGAGTTCCTCGGTGATTCGCTCGGCCAGTTCGTCGGCCTTGAACCGCACGCCGTTGTATTTGTTGACGCGCTTGAGTCGTGTAAGGCTGTCGTGTTCGAGGACATCGGCGAACTGTCCCGTCGCGTTGCACTCGACGACGATGACTTCCTCGGCGGCCTCGATCTCCTCCGAGAGGTCGGGTCGCGGGAACAGGTACGGGACCGAGATGAACCGAACCGAGATGTCGTCCTCTTCGAGAAAGTCCATCGCCTCGCGCATCGCGCCCTCGTTCGACCCCCACGAGAGCACGAGCGTCTCCGCATCGTCATCCCCGAACTCGCGGTAGTCCCAGTCTTCGTCCTCCTTCGCGGTCTCTATCTTCTGGTTTCGCTTGTCGACCTGCTCGATGCGCACCTCCTGTTCCTCGGTGCGTCGCCCGAGTTCGTCGTGTTCGAGACCGGTGGTCATGTGCGCGCCGCCAGCGGTGCCGGGCAGCGTGCGGGGGCTGATGCCGTCGGCGGCAGGGAAGTGTGGCTGGAACTGGTCGCTGTCGTTCAGCCACGTGTCGATGTCGCTCTCGCCGACGAGTTTTCCCCGGTCGATTTCCACGCTATCCATGTCGAACTCCTCGGGTGCGAAGGTCTGTTCGGTGACCGCGAGCGCGAGGTCGGCGACCAGATAGACGGGTGTCTGATACTTCTCGGCGTAGTTGAACGCCTCGATGGTTTTGTGGAAACACTCCGATACCGTGGTCGGCGCGACGACGAAGCGTGGAATCTCGCCGTGACCGCCGAACAGCGTCATGTTGAGGTCGCCCTGTTCCTGTTTGGTCGGCATCCCCGTCGAGGGACCCGAGCGCATCACGTCACAGATCACGAGGGGAGTTTCGCTCGTGGCGACGAGTCCGAAGGTCTCGGCCATCAGGTCGATGCCCGGCCCACTGGTGGCGGTCATCGCGCGCGCGCCGGCCCGTGCCGCGCCAAGCGCCATGTTGATGGCCGCGAGTTCGTCCTCGGCCTGCATCACGTGACCGCCGTAGCGCTCCAATCTACCCTTCAGGTACTCCATCACGTCCGTGGCTGGCGTGATGGGATACCCGGAGTAAAAACGACAGCCCGCGGCAATCGCGCCCATCCCGATGGCCTCGTCGCCATTGAGCAGGACGTAGTCGTCGTCGGTGGTCTCGATGTCGTAGCCGAAGTCCTCGCGCTCGTATTCGTCCTGGACGTACTCCTCGCCGAGGCGGGCGGCCTCCTGGTTGTTGTCGATAATCGATTGTCCCTTGTCGCCGAAGCGCTTTTCGAGGGCTTCGTCGAGGTTCTCGATGGGGAAGTTCGCCACTTCACACGCAGCTCCGAGCGCGACGATGTTCTGCATGATGGCCCCGCCAGCGTTCTCGGCGAGCGATTTCAGCGGCACGGGCATGTCGATCATCCCCTCGGGAGCCTCGAAGTCCTCCATCATCGTCCGCTCGCCGTCGTAGATGATGACCGACCCCTCGTGGAGCTCGTCCATGTTCTCTTCGACCGTGCGCTGGGTCAGCGCGATGAGGACGTCGAGCCTGTCGACGACCGATGCGACGCGCTCGGTCGAGCTGCGGACCTTGTAGGCGGTGTATCCACCACGGATGCGCGAGGCGAAGTCCTTCGAGGTGAAGACCTGTCGGCCCGCCCGCGAGAGGGCTTGGGCGAAGATCTTCCCCGTCGAATTGATGCCGTCGCCGGCTTCGCCGCCGATAGCCCAGTTCAAATCGTCTGGCATGTGCTAGGGCGTGCTACTCGGTGTGCGGACGAAAAGGCTTCGGAACCGTGACCGAAGTCCATTTGTCCGAACCACGGCGACCGACTACATGGACCCGACTCGGACACCAATCGAAGCCGTTCGGAGCGTCGGCCCGGACGCCATCGCGCTCGATATCGAAACCCCTGTCGACTTCGACGCCCGCCCCGGACAGTTCGTCAAGCTCTCGCTCGATGTCGACGGCGAACGCCTGTCGCGGTTCTACACGCTCTCCTCGCCCGGCGTCGCCGAGAGCTTCGAGATAACCGTCGCCGTCGACCCCGAGGGCGATGTCGGTCCCCGACTCGCCGCGCTCGAACCGGGCGACAGCGTGACGGTGGCCGGCCCGTTGGGCAACGCGTACTACGAGGACGAACCCCGTACGACCGTCCTCGCCGGCGGGCCGGGCGTCGGTCCCGCAGTCGGCATCGCCGAACGCACACTCGACGACGGTGGTGAGAGCGCCATCGTCTATCGTGACGACGACCCCATCCACGACGAGCGTCTCACCGCCCTCGATGACGCCGGCGCGGCCGTCTCCCTCCTCGACGAGGACGAACCGATGACCGCCGCCGTCGAGAACGCACTCGCCGGCACGCCCGACGAACAGGTGTTCGTCTACGGCTTCGCCGACTTCCTCGATGTCGCGACCGACGCGCTGCAAGCCGCCGGCGGCGACCCCGACCGCGCGAAGGTCGAGAACTTCGGCTAAACCTTTTTACTTCAGGACCTCGCTCGCTACGCCCGCTCGACCCCTCGCAAAAAGGTCCACCGGAGCGGCGGAGTCGCTCCGACCTTGCTTCACTCCGTTCAGCAAGACATCAAAAGCTCCCGCTCACTCGCTTCGCTCGCTCGCGGTGCTCGTTCGCTCACGTGTCGCTGCGCTCCCCGTTCGCTTGGCGGCGTCGCCGGCGCTCCACGCCGGTTGCCCGAGGGACGCGAAGCGTCCCTCGCTGTTCACTCCGTTCACGCCGCCCGTCGCTCGCCCTTCATCCGCCGAGGACCGCACCGCGACCGCCACTACAACTGCACCGCCACGACGACCGCGCCGCTACCGTGCGGCGGCCGGACGTCACTCACGGAGTTCGTCGCGGAGATACGCCGCGACCTCGTCGATGCCGTCGTGCGCGCGGTCGACGATACCCTCCATGTTGAGGAAGCCGTGTATCATCGACTCGTAGTTCGCGTGTTCGACGGCGACGCCGGCCTCGCGGAGCCGCTCGGCATAGGCGACCCCCTCATCGCGCAGCGGGTCGAACCCACAGGTCATGACGAACGCCGGCGGCAAGTCCGAGAGGTCCCGGGCCGACAGCGGGAAGGCCAGCGGGTTGTGCGCGTCGAGTTCGTTCTCGATGTACTGGTCGAGAAACCACAGCAGGTCCTCGGCGGTGAGGAAGTAGCCCGAAGCGTTCTCCGCCCGCGAGTCCATCGGCTCCAGATACGCCGTCGCCGGGTACAGCAACACCTGTGCGTCGATATCGGGCATCCCACGCTCGCGGGCCAGCAGCGAAAGCGTCGCCGAGAGGTTCCCGCCGGCGCTGTCGCCGGCGACCGCCAGCCGGCTTCCGTCGCCCGAGAACCGCTCGGCGTTGCTCGAAAGCCAGTTCGTCGCCGCATAGGCGTCTTCGAGCGCCGCCGGCCACGGATGCTCCGGCGCGAGCCGATAGTCCACCGAAGCCACGAGACAGCCACCCCGCCGAGCCAGTAGCCGACAGAGGTTGTCGTACCCGTCCAGACTCCCGAGGACGAACCCGCCGCCGTGGAAGAAGGCAACAGTCGGAAACGGCCCCTCTCCCTCGGGGACGTACGCTCGCGCCGGCAGGTCGCGTCCCTCGGCCGGAATGGAGAACTCAGCAACCGTTCCCACTTCCACGGGGTCGTCACCGGCGAGGTCCATCATGGTGTCGAGCTGCTGGCGCGATTGGGCGACATCGCCCGACAGCGAGATGTCGTAGTCATTCAAGAGGTCGAGCAGGTTCTCGACCTGCGGGTCGAGGTCGCCTCTCATGCCGACTCACCGTGTTCGACGTTCTCGACGAGCCGCTTCGTGGCGTTGTCAGCAGCGACCGACTGCGGGTGGACGCTGACGGCGACCACGGCATCACCGGCGTCCTCTGCAACGGCGACGTGGACGAACACCGGTGTGGTCTCCCCGCCCGACTGGTTGGTCGTCGCGTAAGTCACTAACCCTGTCTGCTGGCCGGCCAGCGTGACGTTCTGCCTGTCCTCGACGGTGAGCGCGCTCGTGTTGTTCAGTTCGCCGAGCATTCGGCCGACGTCACGGCGCTCCGAGGGCTTTGCGAACGGGTTCACCGGCGCACCGTCGGTGTCGGGACTCGGCGTGCTGAAGACGACGAACCGTCCCGCGTGCTCTGGGTGTGTGTACGTTTTGATGTGGTTTTTCACACCCACTTCGTGGTTTTCGCCCTTGATGCCGACGGTCTCGTTGAACGCGATGGTGGCACTTTCGTCGACGGTGTAGCCGGTCGCGTCGAGCGTCTCGTTCTCGACGGAGACGGGACTGGCCTCAGCGGTCAGCGACCCACCGGGAATCGTACAGCCACTCGCCACGACGAGGGCGACCAGCGCGAACGCAACGTAAAAGCGGCGGCTCATGAATGGGACACACAGCCCGGTGGCAAAACGGTTGCCCACCGTATTTCCGGTATATTATACCGTTGCCGAATCGCGGGCGGGTTCGACTGGCATTGTCTTCGCAGCGTCGTCGCTGACCGACGCTCGACGTCCGGCTCGGAGCACGACTTGTCGCGGATTCGAGCCGGAAACGGAAACGTTCGCTATATACCATTTCCGACCGTTCAAGTGTCGTTGACCCCTGTTATCGGTATGAGCACCACCCCTCCCGGGCCGAAGGGCCTGCCGGTGGTCGGCAACTCCTATCACTACGCCCAGGACCCACTGCGGTTCATGACGGCGGTTCGGGACGCCTACGGCGACATCGCGCAGTTCACGCTCGGTCCCGAGCAGGCGTACATGGTGACGAACCCCGACGACATCGAGCGCGTCCTCGTGAGCGACGAGGGCGAATACGCCAAGCCACAGTTTCAGGCGGACGCAATCGGTAACCTGCTCGGGGACGGGCTGTTGCTCAGCGAGGGCGGGACGTGGAAACGACAGCGCCAGCGGATGCAGCCGGCGTTTCTCAGAAGTCGGCTCGACGAGTGTGCAGGCCTGATGGCCGAGTACGCCGCGGAGCTAGCCACAGAATGGGATGAGGGCGAGACCATCGAGGTCGATATCGCGATGGCGAAAGTGACCCTCAAAATCATCACCAGCGCGATGATGGGCGTCGAACTCGACGACGAGACCGTCGAGCGCGTCCAGGAGAGCCTCCAGCCGGTCGGCAACCAGTTCAGTCCGACGATACGCGGCTTCCTGATGCCCGAGTGGGTACCGACGCGCGAGCAGCGTAACTATCAGGAGTCGATAGCCGTCCTCGAAGACGTGCTTCGAGATGTTCTCCGCGACCGGCAGGGACCGCAGGCAGGCGGGCCGGACATGCTCTCGCTGCTGTTCGATGCTCAATCGGAGACCCCGGAAGTCGACCGCGCACAGATACGCGACGAGATGATGACGATGCTGCTCGCGGGCCACGACACGACGGCGCTCACCCTCACCTACACGTGGCATCTCCTCGCGCGCCATCCCGACGTCGAGGCACGACTTCACGACGAACTCGACGCGGTGCTTGGCGGCGAGCCGCCGACGGCCGAAAGTGTCAGAGAACTCGACTACACCGACCGCGTGCTCAACGAGGCGATGCGGCTCTACCCGCCGGTGTACACCCTCTTTCGAACCGCAACGGAGCCGGTCGACCTCGGCGGCTATCGCCTGCCGTGCGGGTCGTTGCTCATGCTGCCCCAGTGGGCCGTCCACCGCGACCCCCGGTGGTACGACGACCCCGAGACGTTCGACCCCGACCGTTGGAAACCAGCCCGCCGGAGCGAGCGGCCGAGTTACTCCTATTTCCCGTTCGGTGCCGGTCCCCGGTCGTGCATCGGCAAGCAGCTCTCGCTGCTCGAAGCGAAGTTCATCATCGCCACGGTCGCACAGGACTACCATCTCGACCTCGAATCGAGCGCGTCGTTCGACTTCCAGCCGACGCTGACGCTCCATCCTGCCGACCCCGTCGAGATGTCCGTCCGCGAGCGCTGACCGCTGCAAAACGGGTCGTCAGTCGTCGGCGGCCGCACCGACTTCGATGTCGCCGGCGTCGAGTTCGCGCTCGACCTCGCGGGCGGCCGTGACCATGTTTTCCATCTTGCCGTAGGCCACATCCCGGGGAAGGAGTTTCACTCCGCAGTCGGGACTCACGGTCAGCCGTTCTGGAGGAACGATTTCGAGACCCTTCTCGATGTTCGCCTTGATTTCGGCGACCGATTCGACCTCGGCGACGTGGACGTCGGTGACGCCGAGCGCGAGGTCGAGGTCGAATTCGGGCTCTTTGAACACGTCCAACTGCTCGTAGTCGCCGTTTGCGAGTTCGACGTCGAACTCGTCGATGGGAAAGTCGAGGATTTCGGGATAGATTCTCGAATAGTCGCCGTAGCAGACGTGCAGACCCACGCGAACCTCCTCGGGGAGCCCAGTTACAATGCGGTCGAGCGCCTCGCCGACGATGGCGTGGTCGTCGGGCGTCGTGGCGAGGGCGGGTTCGTCGATCTGGATGTAGCGCGCGCCCGCATCGACCAGCTTTCGAATCTCCTCGTTCACGAGGTCCGCGAGCGCGAGCGCGAGTTCGCGGTCGTCGTCGTAGGCCTCGTTGAAACTCCAGCTGGCGAGCGTATAGGGACCGGTGATGGGGACTTTCACCGGGCGCTCGGCAACGTCATTGGTGAACTCGAACTCCGAGACGAGCCACGATTCGTCGTAGGCGACCTCGCTCACCACTGAAGGCTTGTCGAAGTAGTTGTGGCCCCAGACCTTTACTGGGCCGTTGAATTCGTAGCCCTCGATGCGGTCGGCGAAGAACTCGACCATCTCGTTCCGGCGCATCTCGCCGTCGACCACGGCGTCCAGCCCCGCGCGCTCGTGTTCGTGGGTGATGAGGCGGGCGGCGTCGTCGCTTGCTTCCTCCCACTCGCTCTCGTCGAAGTCGCCGGCGTCGTGTGATTCGCGCATGCGGTCGAGCCACTTCGGCTTCGGGTAGCTACCCACCACGGTGGTGAGGATGAAGTGCTCGTTCGAGTGGTCAGTCGGCCGGAACTGCTCGCGGCTCATGCGTCCACCTCCTCGTTGGCGCGGGCGGCCCCCGCGGCCAGCGCTTCGAGCTTCTCGACGCAGCGACTCACCGGCAGGTAGAACAGTTCGGTGTTCGTCGTCATGTACATCGTTTCGAAGTCCGCACTCGGCGTTTGCTCGTCGACCCACGCGGCGCGCTCGGCGATTGTCTCGGGCTCTTCGACCAGCGTGTTCTGGCCGTCGGCCAGCCCGAGCGCGATATCCTCGGTCGTGCCGTACTCGTTGATATTGTACAGATTGTCCTCGTGGTTCGTGACGAAATCGTAGCCCACGGCGTCGACGTTGGCATCGAGCAGGTGAGCGTGCACTTTCTCCTCCAGTGCCCCCCAGTAGGTCTGGACAACCACATCGGCGTCGGTCGCCTCGGCAACCCGGTCGATGGCGTCGCTCGCGCGCTCGTCAGCACCGTCTTCGGGCGGGTTCACGACTAGCGACGGTTCGAGGAGAAAGACGGTCTCCACGTCGGGAAACGCGCGCACCTCGCCCGCAAGGAAGTTGGTGATGGCGTCACGGAACTCCGCGTCATCCTCATAAAATTCGTCGGTGGCGAGGTCCGCAAGCGAGTACGGTCCCGGAACGACTGCCTGCAGTGGTGTATCGGTCTCAAGCGCCGCGAGCGCATCGAGATCGTCGGCGAGGTCGCCATCGAATGCCAGCTCCCCCGTGACGACCGGCTCCCGGTAGAAGTTGTTGTTGTCGTAGTAGCGGACGATGCCGCGCGTCTCGACCCCGTCGTGGACACAGAGCGGGTGGGCGAGCATGTCGTCCCAGCGGAGTTGGCCCTCGACGGTCCTGTCGAGTCCGGCGGTCGCCTGCCAGTCGGCGACGGTCGCGCGGGCCTCCTCGTAGACGTCCGTCACGTCGGTGCCCTCGCTTCCATCGACGAGGTCCTCCTTCTGGTGGCCCTTCAGGCTCCCCAGCCGGTCTTTCGCCCAGTCCGGCAGCGGAAACACGCCGGGCGTCGTGGCGACGAATTCCGTCATGAGTGAACTGGGGAATGACGGCGCTTAATATTTGCTACTCACGGATATACCCATCAGTAATCATTCGCGGTCGAGGCGGAGCACCGAGAGCGTCTCGAAGGGGAACGATTCCTCGTCGACGGTCGTCGAAGCGAAACCCGCCTCGTTCGCGCGTTCGACGACGGTCTCGATGTCGCTCAGGCTGCTCACCAGCAGGAGCACTCGACCCTCTGAGGCAAGCACACGCCCGACGTCGGCGAGAAACGGCTCGATGACGTCGCGGCCGCTCTCGCCACCCGCAAGCGCCATCTCCATCCAGTCGCCGACCGCCTCCTCGGGGGTGGTCGGCAGGTATGGTGGGTTGAACGTCACGAGGTCGAACGCTCCCGCCCGAAACGGATCGGTGAGGTTTCCCCGAACGACTCTGATGTCGTTGTCGCGGGCCTCTCGGCAGGCGTGTGGGTTCGGGTCCGTGCCGAGGACGTACGCACCCGTTTCGGCCATCGCGGCCGCGACGTAGCCCGAACCGGTGCCCACATCGAGCGCGCGGTCGGTCGGCGAGGCTTCCCCGCGGGCGGCCGTCGCCAGCAGATGTGAGTCCTCGGCCGGCTGATAGACTTTCTCTCGCTCGCGGCGCTCGTCGAGACCCATGTTACTTGCCTCCGGCGGGCCTGAGACTTCCACGCTCTGCGTGCGGGCCGACCTCGCCGGACTCCTCGCGCGCGGCGAGCACGCGCTGCGGGTAGGCAATTGAGATTCCCTCGCGGTCGAACGCCGCCTTTATCGACTGGATGACGGCGGTTTTCGCCTCCCAGACCCGCCGCGAACTCGGGTCGTCGACCCAGAAGCGCGCTTCGAGGACGATGCTCGAATCGCCGAAGCGCTTCAGGACGGCCCGTGGCGACGGCACCGAGCGCGGCTCGTCCATCTCCTCCATCGCCTCCTCGGCGACCGCGGTCACCGCTTCGAGGTCGGTCGCGTAGTCGATGCCGACCTCGATGTCGACCCGCAAGCGGTTGTTCTCCGAGAGATTCACGAGTGGCTCGCTCGTTATCTGGTCGTTCGGAATCAGCACGTGCTCGTCGTTGAACGTCCGGATTTTCGTGTTGACGATGGTGACGTCCCTGACGATACCCTCGTAGTCGCCGACTTCGATCCAGTCGCCGACGCGGAACGGCCGCAAAAACAGCAGCACGAACCCGGCCGTTATCGAGCCGATTGTCTCGCGGGCCGCCAGCCCGATGACCGCGCCGAGAACGCCCGCACCGAGAAAGAGCTGGCTGAGCTGAATCCCCCAGACCGCAAGCGAGACGAACGCCGCCGCCACGGCCACGCCGACGTCGGCGACGTGGTAGGCGACCTCGCTCTGGTGGTCGGTTATCGCCCCGTGCTCCTCTGCAAGACGGTCGATTGAGCGATTGATGAGCCGTATCAGCAGGTAGGCGGTGACGACCACCCCGCTGATGAGCAACAGTCGAGCGCCGGTCCAGCGGTTCACCGAGAGTGCATCGAGCACCAGCCCGAGGGCCGGAACGACGCGCCAGACGACCGTGAGCCAGAGCACGGTGAGGGCCACCCAGACGGCCACGACGCCGGCCTGAAGCGCCTCCGTGAGTCGGGAGCTATACCGGCGCTTGAGCGGTCTGCCGGCCCGGTTGACGAGTGTGATGGCCCCGCCGAGGGCGACGAGCGCGGCGAGGCTGCCGAGCAACTGCGCCCCGGTCGAGGCGAAATACGCCGCCTGTATCCGCCTGAGGAACTCCGGAACTAGCATCCCGTATCGCACCCGCCATGAGAACGCCCACCGGTTGCGGGCCGTGCTCGAATCACTCTTCCACCCGCGAGTTGTCGCCATACTCGGTTGCCAGTTCGGTGAGCGCGGCGAACTCCGCGGGAGCGAGCTCGCCCGCCCGCTTGCCGAGTAGCCCCTCGTCGGCGGCTTCGACGACGGATTCGGGCCGTTCGATGCCCGTGATGTGGGTCGTGTTCCGGATCGCGTTCCGCAGCGTCTTGCGCCGCTGGGTGAACACACCCCTGACGAGCGCCAGAAATCTCTCTTCGGGCACGGTATAACTGGGGTCGCGCGGCGTAGCTCGCACGACGGCGCTCTCGACGGCCGGTGGCGGCGCAAACCCCTCCGGAGGGATGGTTTCGACGATTTCACAGTCGGCGTAGTGGCCCGCCGTCACCGACAGCCGACCGTACTCGGCGCTCCCGGGCGCTGCGACCATCCGCTCGGCAAATTCCCTCTGAACGGTGGCGACCAGCGGCCGCTTCCGGGGGAGCAGCCGGAACAGTATCTCGCTCGAAATCCCGTAGGGGAGGTTCGATATCGAGGCCGTGAACTCGGGGAGGTCGACCGAAAGGGCGTCACCCTCGACGACCGTGAGCCGTCCCGATTCGATGGCGTCGGCGAACTCCTCGCGGAGGAAGTCGGCGAGGCGGCTGTCGCGTTCGATTGCCGTCACGCGCTCGGCACAATCGAGCAGGCGGTCGGTCAGCGCGCCGGTGCCGGCCCCGATTTCGAGGACGTGGCTCGTATCGAACCCGTTCGCACGAGTCGGCAACCGGTCGAGCACGCGGTCGTCGACGAGGAAGTGCTGGTCCTGATTCGGGTCGCCGCGCACGCCCGCCCGTCCGAGCAGCGCGTCGGGGTCGCGCCCGTCGCTCATCGCCACCCGCCCGCCGGCCATGCTCTCGGCGTTCGCTCGTTCATGGCGGCGCTAGCGACGCGGCCGACAAAACCCTACTCACTTCCCTCGTCGCGCCCGACGAAGATGCGGTACTTCAGGTCCTCGTCGCGCAACTCCTCGCGGATGCGCTCGATGAGGATTTCCTTGGGTCGGTGGAGACCGGCGACGCGCTCTTCGAGGTCGTCGAAGCTCTCGAAGGGCTGTCGCTTGCGCTCGTCGAGAACCGAGTTCCTGAGCTTCTTCCCGATACCGGGGAGGAGGTTGAGCTGGTGGAGTCGGAGGGTGATGGGCTGGGCGTCGTTGTAGAAATCGACGAACCGCCGTTCGTCGCGGTCGATGGTCGCCTCGATGGCGTAGTCGAGTTCGGAGGTGGCGGCGCTCGATAGCCCATCGAACGCGACGGGCCGCGAGGATTCGATGGTCGACTCGTCGAGGCTGACACGGTCGCTGAAACCGATGTCGGTCCCGTCGGCGAGCGTGAGTTCGGTGAGGCGAAAGTCGGTCTCGCCGAGGGCGTAGGCAAGCGGCGATTTCTGCTGTGGCGGCCGGTCGTCGTCGGGCCGGCCGGTCGGCAACATATCGAGGACGACCGCATGACGCTGGTCGTCGGCGCTCTCGGCATCGCTCATATTCCTCGCTTACGCCGAGGACGCACTTAAGTCCGTGCCGGTCACTCGTAGCGAGCGACCACGTCGAGGATGGCGTCGAGTTCCTCGCCCGAGAGCGAATACCGCTCCTGTGCGTAGATGGCGCGGAGTTCGTCGCGGTCTGCGGGACGGAGATTGGCGATCTTGTACGCCGTCGGCTCGTCGACCTTCTCCAACCCTTCGAGTTCGTCGACGAACTCCCGGGACTCCTCGACCGTGAGGTCGGCGAACCGGTTGACGTGGTCGATGGCGCGGGCGAGTTCGTAGCGCATCTCCCGGTCTTCGTCGGCCGCGCGCTCGGTCTCGATGTCGGCCAGCAGCTCCTTCGTTTCGGCGAGCGTGAGGTACTCCTCGTCGAGTTGCTCCTTGAATATCGTCATTCCTGCCGGCGGAGATGGGCGGCGGTGACGATGATCGTCTTGTCCTTCTCGCCGTCGACGATGCGCACGCGGTAGGCGCTACCCTGTTCGCCGAGCACCTCGCCGGTGTGGCCGTTGAATCGCGGGTGGAAGCGGCCGTCGGGCACGCTCGGGTCGATACGGAGGTGGACGCGCTCGCCAGCCGAAAAGTTCTCGATGGCGCGCTGTGGTGGCGAGGTGCCACGCTCGCGCGGGTCGTTCGAGAGTTTGTTCCGGGTTTTCTTGAGTGGTCCCTTGGAGTTCGGCATATGGTCGGCGTTGCGGAGCGGTCCGTATAAAACGTGTGTTCTGCCGTCGGACACGCGTTACCGTCCACCCGGTGGTTCGGCTGTCCAGTATGTGAACGCAAACGGAGAGATACACTGCGTTCGACGAACCCCGTGTGAGTCGCACACGAGCGCGTCCGACGGCACCGAACCGCTCAGATGCGGCCGACGTTCTGGACCTCGACGCTCTCGACGCGACCGACGCTGCCGAAGGCCTCTTCGACGCTCTCGGTTCCGCCCGCGCTATCGGGGACGATGACGGTCGGCAACAGCGCGACAAGCCCGAAGGCGACGTCGTCGCGTTCGAAGCCGTTGATTCTCGCTCCCTCGGGCAGCGAGTCTTCGAGTTCCTCCTGGAGGTCGTCGAGGTCGACTTCCGGACTCTGGGGCATCACCTTGAGCTTCGCGGCGACCTTCCCCATTTTCAGGGACCCGTAAAGCCGCAGTCGGGGCACTCATAGAGGTTGCTCTGCTTGCGGCATTTCGAACAGCGGTAGATGCGTGTGCCACACTCCGGGCACGCGAAGGCGGCGGCGTTGGTGCCCGAGATGTCGATGCCACAGGAGACACAGGTTCGTGACTGTGTCGATGCGGAGTCGCTTTCGCTCATACCCTGACCTGTGTACCCGTGGGTTAAATCCTGTCGAAAGTCGCCCGCGGTGGAAACCCGTTGCGTTGGCTCCACCCGACGGTACCCAATACCTCGTCGGTGATGGCGCTGTCGTCCTCCTGTAGGTACCGCCCGCTTCGCTCTAGAGGTGTCGGCCATCGGCTCCGGTGGCGTTGATGTCCTTTCGCATTGGATGCACACGCGTAGAACCGGTCCGTGCTAGAGAGTCGTCGGCGCGGTGCGTACCGGGTCGCTTTTCGCCGCCGGTTCGCTACGACGGGCATGAGCGAGGGATGGTTCGCGGGTCTCGCGGCCGACGAGGTGGGGGCGGGGCGTGTCCGCGATGGCAGCGCCGACGCGCCGGACGAGTGGCCCACCAGAGCCATCGAGTCGGGGTTTGCCGTCGACGAGGGGGAATATTACGCCCGCTTGCACGAGACGGCGATTTCGGCGGCTCGGGACGAAATGGAAGCACGCGAACGCGCTGACGACCAGCAGGTGATTCACGCCGTGCGCGCGATGGACGACGCCGGCCGGATGGCGAACGAACTCGCCGAACGCGTCGCCGAGTGGGCCGGCAGTCGCTACCCCGAGTCGGGGACGGGACTCGACTACTGCCGCGAACTCGCCGACACTCCCATCGAGAATCCGGCCGACGAACGACTGGTCGCGCTCGCCGAGCGGGCGGTCGCGCTCGACGCAGAGCGGGCATCGCTCGAACGGTACGTCGAACGCGTCGTGCGAACCGCCGCGCCGAACCTCGCGGCGCTCGCCGGGCCGACGCTCGCCGCGCGACTGCTCGCGCTCGCCGGCGGACTCGAATCGCTGGCGAAGACGTCGAGCAGCACGATGCAGGTCCTCGGCGCTGAGGAGGCACTCTTCGCCCATCTCCGTGGACAGGCCCCCTCGCCGAAACACGGCGTCATCTACGTCCACGAGTACGTTCGCGGGACGCGCCCCGAAAAGCGTGGGTCGGCGGCGCGCGCGCTCGCCGGCAAGCTCACCATCGCCGCGCGCATCGACCACTACGCTGGCGACCGCCGCCCGGACCTCGAAACCGACCTCGACGAGCGCATGCGCCAAATCCGCACCGGTGGGGAGGACGATGGCGCTGCCTGAGGGGGTGCAATACCGTGATATCGACGGCGAGCAGCGCCTTGCAACCCGGGGAGAAGCGGTCTACGGCGAACCGGTCGCCGACGGCTGGCGCGCGTGGGACGCCCACCGCTCGAAAGTCGGTGCGATGTACGAACTCGGGATGGAGCCGGGTCTCGAAAGGGGAGGTGGGGTACTCTACCTCGGCGCCGCCAACGGCACGACCGTGAGCCACGTCGCGGACGTCTGTGGCCCCACCTACGCCGTCGAGTTCGCCGCGCGGCCGATGGGCGACCTGCTGTCGGTCGCCGAGACACGCGAGAACCTCATACCGCTGCTCAAGGACGCTCGCAAGCCCGAAACCTACGCCCACGTCGTCGAGAGCGGTCTCGACGTGCTCGTCCAGGACGTCGCGACGCGCGGACAGGCTCGGGTCGCGCGGGCGAACCGGCAGTTCTTGGCTGACGACGGACACCTCTGTCTGGCCATCAAAGCGAGAAGCGAGGACGCGACACGCGACCCCGGCGACGTCTTCGCCGACGCGCTCGACGAGCTGCGCGAAACCTACACAATCCTCGACAGCCGCCGGCTCGACCCGTTTCACGCCGACCATCTCGCGGTCGTCGCCGAACCACGTTGAGAACGCTGTTTCGGCTGAAGCCCTCCGAACGACACGTACTCCACCACAAAGCATTTATAAGGAGAGTCAATCGTTTCATCCATACGTCGACGAACGATGCCAGGTCAGCACGCCCGTCCCCGGCCACCGCGCCGGAAACCCTCGATAGCCTTCCGTGTATCGCCCGCGAGTCCGGAATCTCGACAGCGCGCGTGGCGACCGTGAGCGACCGGTCAGTCGGAGTTGCCCTCGCCGCACTTGTCGTCCTTGCGGCGCTGGTCGGTGCGATACCGGCGGCGGCACAGGACGCTGGCGGGGCGACTGACCGGCCGACGGCGGCGTTCAACCAATCGACCGTGAGCGAACAGCGCGGCGACATCGCCGCGATAGCGCTCAACCTCTCGGGAACGTCAAACGCGACCGTCACGGTCGGCAGCGAGGCGGTCAACTACGAGGCGAACGTCACCGTCAACGACAGCGACGGTGACGGGCGTGTGACGTTGCTGATGAACACCTATATCGCCGGGCTTGGCACGGAAAGCCGAGTCTATGAAGCATCCGAGGGCGACGCCGTCGTCGGAACGAATCGGACGACCGAACCGCTCGACAGCCCCCTCGAAACGAGTCGGTACAACCTCTCGGTGGCGGTTGCGGGACGGCAAACCGACACTGCCACGCTCGCGCTCACCGAACGGACGACCGGCGAACTCATCACGTGGACCGCGCCGGCGGCGAGCTTCGACAACGCGACGAACGCGAGCGAGGTCGCCGCCGCCATCGAAAACGGCCGCATCACGGCGACCGATTCCGTGGCTGTCGGGGACGTGTTGGTCAACCAGTTCAAGCTCTCGGGGGTCTACGGCGCGCTCGCGGTCTCGAACGTGACGGAACTCATCGAGCAGGGGGCGCTCGATTTCAGCATGGTCCAGACGAACCCGGCCACGAACCGCCCGCCGAAACGCCTCGATTTGAATCGCAGTCTCGCAAACGACTCGATTCGCGTGGTGCCCGACCCGAAAAACGACGTGCTCTACGTCAACGTCGATACGGGGGCGGCGGTGTTCGACAACGGCACGCTGTCGGCCGGCGACAGCTTCGAGAGCACGCTGACCCTCGACGGCGAGAGCGCGCTCGCAGCGACCGACGAGTCCATCAGTGCGAACGTCACGTTCGTCGGGACCGAACTCGGTCTCGCCGCCCCCTCGCTGGCCGCCGCGCCGAACCAGACCGTCACCGGCACGACGAGCATCGCGCCCGGAAGCGAGGTGACGGTCCGCCTCCAGCGAAACGGCACTAGTTCATTCATCAAGACCAACACGACGCGGGTGAAGCCGAACGGGTCGTTCGCCACCTCGTTCAATCTCTCTTCGGTTGCACCCGGAACCACCGTCTCCGTGCGGGCCGACGGTCCCCTGGGAACCGGCGACCGGACGAACGTCACCGTGGAACCGTCCCGAATGAACGAATCCTCCAATGGCACCGCAGCGCTCGCCGTCGCCGACGGGACCACCGCCGGCGAGACGGTGACGGTTCGGAACGCGACGCTGCCCGATGGCGGGTTCGTCGTGGTGCACGCGCCGAACGTCTCGACCGAGCCTGTGGGGAGCGTCATCGGCGCGTCGAGTTACCTCGAAAACGGGACCACCGAGAACGTCACCGTCTCGCTCACTGACCCACTGCGGGAGGACACGCGCGTGGTCGTGATGGCCCACACCGACAGCAACGACAATCAGGTGTACGACTTCAGCAGCTCCAATGGGAGCGAGGACGGACCGTACACCGAAAACGGCAGCGCCGTCACCGCGCGGGCGCGGCTGACGCTCATCGAGGCGACGACCATCGAGACGACGACCGCCGAAACCCCATCGGGCACCACGGCTGCGAGTACCGCAACCGGGACGAACGGGACGACCGGCGGGAGCGGTCCCGGGTTCGGCGTCGTCGCTGCGCTGCTCGCGCTGGCCGGGCTGGCGTGGCGACGCCGCTGACAACGACAAAACCTATACTCCCCATCGCCGTACTGCGGGCGAATGCTCGACGGGTTGCTCGCTGTACTCGTGTGGTTCGGCCGGTTTTCGGACCCGCTGGCGTGGCTGTCGGTGCTCGCTTTCAGCACCGGCGGCGTGCTCTCCTGGCGCGACAGCCGACTCGCCAGACCGGTGACGGTCGCCGCGTGGATGGCCTTTGCCGTCTTCTGGCTGTCGGTGTTCCACCACTTCGCGTTCGTTCAGAAGAGCTTCATCGAGGGCATCGGCGTGCTCGTGGCGATACCGGCGAGCGTCTATGCGGGCGTGTTGCTGGCTCGTGGGCGTGATTCGCTATTTATACTCTCGCGGGCCATCGCGGCGATGGGGTTGATATTCTTCCCGTTCGAGACGATTACGGTCCTGCAGGAGTTCCTCATCGAGACCGTGACCGCCCAGACCGCGTTCCTGATGGACCTCATCGGCGCGAATCCCACGGTCGTCTCGGGCACGGCGGTCCCGGGTGGGACGTATCCCGACTATCGGAGCACCTTTTGGTTCATCGATGGCGGTCACACCATCACCTACACCATCCTGATCGCCTGTACCGGTATCGGCAGTATGGCCATCTTCGGCGGACTGATAGCCGCGGTATCGGCCCCGCTCTCGCGGAAACTCCGCGCGCTCGCCGTCTCTATTCCGGTTATCTACGGGTTGAATCTCGTTCGCAACGTCTTCATCGGGCTGGGATTCGGACTCCAGAAGTTTCACCTCTTTCCCGACATCGTGATGGGGCTGTTCGGTGCCGAGGACCCGTACAAGGTCTCGTATTTCATCGTCGACCGCGTGCTCGCCCAGAGCCTCTCGGTGGTGGCGCTCGTCGGGGTGACGTGGGCCGTCGTCCGCGAACTTCCCGAGGTGATGGTCGTCATCGAGGACGTGCTGTTCATGGCCACCGGCACCGAGTACGACCTCCACAGTGCGCTTGACGTCGGTGTGCGTGCCGATGGTGGCGAACAGGACGCCTCAGAGTAGTTCGGCCGGTGTATCGGCCAGCGTGTCGAGTGCCTCGCGTTCCAGGTGGTGGAGGTCGCCCGGAACCACGAGCAGGTGCAACGGTTCGCCGAACTCGCCTTCGGCGAGTGCGGAGAGTCGGTCGGCGACCACGAGCGGCTCTGAACTGCCGGCACGGGCGACGACCACCCCAAGCGTGTCGAGTTCGGACGCGAGCCGCTCGGCGGCGACGTCGGCGGTCATATATCTCTCCTCTTCGGCTTTGATATCGAGATAGCAGAGCGTGTGCAGGCCGCGCTCGCGGTTGTCCTCGATGGTATGGACGACGCTTTCGGGTATCGGACGGTCTCGGTAGGCGAAGGGAATCGTCGTTGCCTTGCCGAAGCGGTAGTTCTGGAGACCGGTGAGCGACCCCGCGGCGGTCTGTGCGGTCGTGCCGTGAACGATTCGCGTCTCGATGCCTCGCTCGTGTGCGCGAAGTCTGAGGTCGGTGTGTGTGGTCGAAACCATCGGGTCGCCGGCGACGAGAAACACTGCCGAGCGCGCTTCGGCGGCGTCGAGAATCGGCTCGGGGTCCCCCTCGACGCCCGCCCGGCCGCGGACCTCGATGGAGATGTCGTGATGGGATTCGAGGCTCTCGACCGTGGTTCCGACGAGCTTGCTGGTGTAGCACTCGGCGAAGGCGCGGTCGGCGTCTCGAAGTACCTCTCGACCCTCGACCGTAATCGAGCGCTCGTCGTAGAGACCGAGCCCGACGAAGGTGAGCATTGGCCCGCCTCGGGCGGCGGGAGGATTAAACGACTCGCAACGGTGAGCCGCTGTGATGAAACGCCACGCTTAGGCCTGTCGGACATCGAATGCGGGTATGGAAGTGCCGTGTGTTCGCGCCGCGCGCGAGGACGGCGAGACTGTGCGAGAGCTCCTCGCCGAGCGCGCGCTGCTCGACCACGACCACGAAATCACCGTCGCCGACGGCCGAATTTTCATCCCCGTCACCGATGACGAGGAGGTTTCCGACGAATACACGGTCGTGACTCACGACGCACCGGCACGCGAGACACAGGTCATGCCCGCCGACGTTCTCGGTTTCGAGCCGACCTACGAGCGCCTCGGCGACGTCGTGCTCGTCGACGAGGACGACGAGGGGCGCGCCGAGCGAATCGCGGCGGCGGTGATGGACTCGGCGCTCCCGGTCAAAACCGTGCTGAATCGCGCCTCGAAAGTCACCGGTGAGTTCCGCACCCGCGAGTGGGACCACCTCGCCGGCGACGGGGCTCGAACTGTCCACCGCGAATATGGCTGTGAGTTCGCCCTCGATATCGCCGAGGTGTACTTCTCGCCCCGGCTGGCGACCGAGCGCCACCGCGTGACCGAAAAAATCGAGGCGGGCGAGCGGGTGGTCGATATGTTCGCCGGCGTCGGCCCGTTTGCGATTCCGGCAGCCAAGCGCGGTGCGGATGTCGTCGCCGTCGACGTGAATCCGGTGGCCATCGAGTACCTCCGGGAGAACGCACGGCGCAACGGCGTTGAGGACAGGATTGAAGCTATCGAGGGCGACGTGCGTGCAGTCGCCGCCGACTACGAGAATTGGGCCGACAGGCTCGTGATGAACCTGCCCCACAGCGCCGACGAGTTCCTCGACGCGGCGGTGCGCCTCGCGGGCGACGATTGTCTGGTACACTACTACGACATCCAGCACGAATCGGACCCCTACGGTCCGGGCGAGCGTGCCATCCGTGCGGCCGCCGACACGTATGAAGTGACGGTCGAGACCCGCCAGTCGGTGCGTTCGTATGCCCCCCACGAACTGAACGTCCGTCTCGACGTGCGACTTCGCGCGTGACCGACTGCGGTCGCGGTGATTCGCAACGATTATACCGTTCGTGAGTTCAGTGTCGGACGGGCCGGTGTAGCTCAGACTGGTAGAGCGAATCCTTCGTAAGGATTAGGCCGAGGGTTCAACTCCCTCCACCGGCTCTCGTAGTCGAAACCCTCCTCCTCCCTTTGCGACTCACTCCTGTTCGAGCGGCCGGTATCGCCGGTCGACGATGGCCACGTCACACTCGATATCGTGGAGGCGTTGGAAGGTGGCCGGCGAGAGCAGCCGTGAGACGGCGCTCCGCTCGGCGCTCGCACCGAGCATGAGGAGGTCCTGGCGCGTCGAGGCGTCGGCGAGGAACTCCTCGATTGACTCGTGTGCGACGCGGGTTTCGATGCGTTCGGAGGCGGTTTCGACCAGCCCCGCGAGCATGCTTTCGGCGTCCCGGCGCTCGGATGCCGAGTCGATACAACGACAGACGCTCACGTTTCCGGACGTGCCGGTGAGCCGACAGGCGAAATCGAGCATGCTGTGGGCGACGTCGCTCGCGCGGCGGACCGAGACGAGCACACGCGACCAGTCGGTGCGGCCGTCGGCCGAGCGGTGGGCGATGACGTCCATGTCGGTCCGAAAGAGCGAGGCGACGAACGCGGTCGTGCTGCCGTCGGATTTCTCGTACGGCGTCACGATGAGGTCGCAGTTCGACTCGCGGGCGGCCCCGAGCGCCGTCTTCGCTGGCGATTCCGTCCCGCGCTCGATGACGGCCACCTCACAGGGCACATTTATGGAGGTCTCGATACGCTCGGCACACGCTTCGAGATGGCTGGCGTGGGTTTTCGTCGCCGTCGAGACCTCCATGTCCCTTCCGCCGTCGGTGGCGACCTCGTTCGTCGATTCGACGATGTCGAGGAGGACGACCTTTCCAGCGTCGTGGGCGGCGGCGATGCGTGCACCGAGCATGGCCGTCGCGTCGGCGTGCTCGCCACGCATCGGGACGAGGACGTGGTCATCGCCCTTGGTCGACTGGTAGAGATAGCGCGCACGGTGGCGATAGACCTGTCGGTGCCAGAGGACGAACATCCCGGCGACGAGCAGGCTCGATACGGCGATACTGAGCACGTAGCTGAACCCGGGCGCGTCGCTGACGACCGCGAGCAGCGCCGTCGAGAACGCCGCCGGCTCCTCGATACCGAACGCCCACGTCGCCGCGCCCGTGAGAAACATCGCAAACGCTACACTCGGAGCGTGGACCGACTGGGGACCGCCAGCATAGAACAGCCAGCTCGTCAGCTCGATGGCGAGCCAGCCACACAGCGCGCCGGCGGTCAGTCCCGCGACGAACCGCAGCGGCGACGAGTAGCGCTCTTCGGGATGGGCAAAGAGCAGATATGCCCCGGAGGCCAACGGCGGAAAGAGGAGAAAGGGGAGGTTCGTCGCGTTCGCAACGAGCGTCACCAGTCCGACCAGCAGGGGAACGAACAGCACGACCGACAGATGGACGAGGTTCCGTGTGCTCTCCAGCCAGCGACGGAACTCGTGGAACTCCCGCCGCTCGAACCGCCGCGAGCGCGACACGGCGGCCCGGAAATACGCCCGCACTTCCTCGCGCATGCCAACCGCTTGCCGCTGGAGTGAAAAACCGATTCCGCATTCGATATAGTACCGGCCCCGCCCCGTCAGGCCGCGTTCATGGCCGAGCTATTCGTCCCCGAGGCCGACCGGACAGTGACGTTCTCGAACGCGAGCCGCCCCGTGCCGCCGGCTTGGGAGGCACGGAACTCGACGTTCGAGTGCATCCGGTCGAGCGTGAACCCGACGGTGACGTTTTCGAGACCGTTCGTGTTCGTGACGTTCTCGCTCGCGACGGGTTGGGGCGTGGTGCCGGCGGCGACTTCGAGGGTGGCAACCGGTCGCTGTCCGGTGCTCGTCGCGTTCACCCGGAAGGTCGCGGTGTAGTTGCCGGGCGGGAGCATCGCACCCGGGCCGTACCAGTAGTAGGTTCCTTCGCTCCCACCGGAACCGACGAGCTGGCCGTCGATTCGTATCGCGTCGTTCGGTATGAAGTCGTTCAGTTCGTAGGTACGTGGTTCGACGGTGTAGTTCCCACGAATCCCCTCCGGAGAGCCGTTGTAGCCGCGCTTGAACACCCACACTTGGTCGTCGTAGCGTGCGAGACCGTACTCCTTTCCGAACTGCTCGGCGTAGGTGGCTCTGACCGGTTTCGCCCACTCGACGCCCTGTGTTTCGAGCTGCGTGTCGATGAGGATGTA
This sequence comes from Halococcus sp. AFM35, assembly GCF_051195015.1. Lineage (NCBI taxonomy): Archaea > Methanobacteriati > Methanobacteriota > Halobacteria > Halobacteriales > Halococcaceae > Halococcus > Halococcus sp. AFM35. Next base: position 77,317 of record NZ_JBNTJU010000003.1, on the reverse strand, counting down.
CTCGGGTGTGGGTTTCCCGTGGTCGCGCTGATAGCGATAGAACAGCGTCCGGTTGGCGCTAAAGGTGGCGTTCGGCCGCTCGGCGACGTGGGGATAGATGTCGTTTTGCGTGAGCAGCGAGGCGTTCTCGGGGATGGTGTCGATACCCTCCTTGAGTATCTCCGTATGCTCGTTGGTCCTCGGAACGGCGTTTTTCTGCGCGCCGATGGCGACCCCGACCGCGAGGTTCACCACCAGTATGAGTGCGAGCAGCCCCGATAATACTGTTCGCGCCGAGGCGCGCGCGTTCTCGGTACCGACGATTTTCGAGGTATCGACGCGTGAGAGCACGCGCACCGCGCCGATGTAGACGAACGGCAGCAGATAGAGCGGGTAGTGTGCGCCGAAGGTGTAATATACATCTCGGCCCGCAAACACCCACGCGAATCCCATGAAGGGGATGAGCGACCCGAGCGTGAGTTCGTCGGCGACCGCGAGAAAGAGCACGGGCAAGAGCAAAAGCACGAGATAGACCACTTTGTCGAAGACCGCGACCGAGAGCGAATCGATGACGAGTTCGGGATTGGCGAGCACGATGGCAATCAACTGGCCGATACCCACCCGCGACCCCTCGACGAACGGCTGGAGCGGGGCCGCGATGATGTCTGTCGGCAGGCCGGAGGTGTCGCTGTACTGCGAGATGGCCCAGCCGGCAATCGCCCGCGCGACGACGAGAATTCCGACGGCGACGCCGATGTACGGGGCCTCACGCCGGAGGCGGCCGCCGCGGTAGGACACCACGACGAGTCCGACCAGGAAGCCCCCAACGAGAATCGTCGTGAACTCGTTGGTGAACAGCACGAGCGTGAGGAAGGCCAAGAAGGCGATATAGCGGCGTTCGGAGTAGGTGTAGTAGGCTGCGAAGATCAACAGCGGAAGCAGTATCTGCTCTTGGAAGTCGAACAGCCACGCCGACCAGAGGAAGGGATTGAGCGCATAGGAGGCCGTCAGCAGGCCGGCGACGCGGTCGCTCTCGATGTGGCTGCGCGCGAGTACCCAGAGCATTGGCACGCTCGCGGCCAGCAGGAAGGATTTGATGACCAGCAGGGTATAGGGAGAGGGGACGAGCGCGTAGATGGGCAGGAAGGCGAGCAAGGTCGCGGTGAAGTGCCCGCCCCAGTAGGAGCTATCGGGACCGCGAGCGGTGTATTTCCCCTGTTCAAGGAAGCCCTCGCCACTCAGAGTGGTCTCGAACATGTGGATGTAGCTGCCGAAGTCCGCGCCCGTGAGCCAGAAGCTTCGATAGAGCAAGGAGAGATAGATGGAGAAGCCAACGAACAGCGCCAGCGAGAGCGCGAGGACGTACCACGTCGGGCTGGAGCGCTCCGGCAGGTAGTCGCCGACGGTCGTGGCGATCCGTTCCGTGGTGCTCATGGACTTCTCCCGGAGGGGTTCGCAGTAGCGTTTTTCGATTCATAGCTCACGCGCACCCAATCGAGGGCGACCCGACCTTCGCCCTTCCGAATCCCACGGAACTCGATGTCCGAGGTGGTCTCGTTCAGGCTGAACTGCACCGTGACGTTCTGCCAGCCCGGCGCGGGTGCAACCCGCTCGCTGGCGATGCGTCCGTGGTCGTCACCACCCGCGACGTCGACCATCACGACGGGTTCGGACCCGTTTCCGGAGACGTTGACCCGGAAGGTCGCGGTGTAGGTACCGGGCGTGAGCGTGTCGTAGGGACCGAACCAGATGTAGTCCCCTGCCGAACCGTTTTCGCTCACGATGGTCCCGCTCGCGCGCTCGCCGGTACCCGTCGCCATGTTGGCAGCGTCGTAGCGGCGCGCGCCCGGTTCGGGTTGAGTGATGCCCCGGACCGGCCCGTCGTAGCCACGTTTGAATATCTGGATGCCGTCCTGATAGCGATACAGTCCGTATTCGTCGCCGAGACGGTCGGCGTAGGTCTGTTGGACGGCTCGCGCCCACGGCGCGTTCGGGTTGAGCTGGGTATCAACGAGGAGGTATTCGGGCATGACGGGTTGCCACCGCTTCTCGTAGGCGTTGAACGTGCCCGGACTCACGATGAACGAGGCGTTCGGGCGCGTCGCCACGTGGGGGTAGATGTCGTTCTGAGCGATGAGCGAGGCGTTCTCCGGAATCGAGTCGATGGCCGCCTCAAGGGTCTCCCGGTGGTCCTCGTCGACCGGCGGCGGGACCGCGAGATGGCCGCCACCCGAGGCGGCACCGCTGAGGAGACAGAGCACCAACACCGCCGAAAGCAATCCCGAAAACGTCGCCCGCGAGGGCCACTGCAGCCAGTCGAAGCGACCCGACAGCCGGCGAAGGGCGTGTATCACGCCGATGTAAACGAACGGCAGCAAGTAGAGCGGGTAGTGGGCACCGAACTCGAAATACACCGCTTTGGCCTCGCCGGTGAACACCCACGCGAAGCCGAGATACGGCGCGAGCGCCGCCAGCGAGAGTTCGTCGAACAGCGCGAGAAAGGCCACCGGAAGCATGAACGCGGCGAAGAAGAGCAGTTTGTCCGCGACGGCGAAGGTGGCCGAGTCGAGGAGTAACAGAGGATTTGCGAGGACGGTCAGAGCGAGGTCGACCAGCGACACCCGCCCCATCCCCTGAATGAACGGCTGGAGCGGCTCGGCGACCACGTAGGTCGGCAGGCCCCCGAAGACGCTGTAGTAGTCGATGACGGCCGTCGAGACGACGCGCGCGACGACGACGAGCACGCCCGCACCGAGGATGGGTAGGGCGCGCTCTTTGAGTCGACCGGCCACCGCCGCGGCGACGACCAGACCGCCGAGAAAGCCGATTGTGGGGAAGATGACGAACTCGTTGGTGAACAGGACGAGCGCGAGGAAGCCGAGAAAGAGCAGCCGGCGGTCCTTCTGATAGCAATAATAGGCGGCGAACAGGAAAGGCGGAATCAACACTTGCTCTTGAAAGTCGAACGACCACGCCGACCAGAGGAACGGGTTGAACGCATACGAGACGGTCACTACCCCCGCAAGACGGTCGCTGTCGAGGCGGTCGCGCGCGAGCAGCCAGAGTACCACCACTGATGCCGCGAGCACGAACGATTTGGCGACCAGCAGCGTGTACACCGACGGCACAAGTGCGAACAGCGGCAGAAACAGGAGCAACGTCAGCGAGAAATGCGCCCCCCAGTACGAGCCGATGGGCTGGCTCGCGCGATACTTCCCGTGTTGGAGCCAGCCCTCGCCCTGTAGCGTGCTCGAAAACATGTGGGTGTAGGCCCCGAGGTCAGCACCCGTCGTCTGAAAGCGGGCATGCATCAGCGCCGTGTAGATGGAAAACCCCACGAAGAGCGCGAGCGCCAGACCGAGCACGTACCACGTCGGGCTGCCGCGCTCGGGCAGCGCATCCAGAACGCGGTCGGTCAGCGAGTCGGCCGAACCGAGAGTGAGCGATTCCGTGAGCTTACTCACGCTTGTCCTCGCCGACGTAGCGCTTGAGCGAATCGAACGATGTCGAGGAACCGTCCGAACTCCAGACCCATTTCTCGCTCGCGCCGAATCCCCAGAGCACGCCGACACCGATGCGGAGGATGTTCGAAATCGAGGGATCGATACCGAGGAGATCGACGAAGACGATCAACGCGACGGTACCGATACCGACACCGACGACGCGCGTTGCGCCGTATTTGAGTGCGCGCCAGAGCCACTGACCGATGCCGGCCGTGCCGTTCTCGCGCCACGTCCAGCTATCGTTCATGATGTAGTTGGCAAAGATACTCACCGCGCTCCCGAGCAGACCGGCGATGATGTACTGGATGCCGATTGTCTCGTAGGCGAGCAAAAACACGCCCTGATTGATGGCAATGCCAACGACGCCAACGAGGAGATATTTGACGAGCCGCTTGTTCTGCGGGTCGAACAGCGAGCGCTCGCGAACGGTGTCGAGGACGCTCACGCGCGCACCTCCGTCCGGGTCGGTCCGTCCTCCGCCCTGACCGGCGGCGAGACGAGGAGGTCCCTGAGCTTGGGATAGACCTCCTCGAAGCCATGTGCCTCGCCCTCTTCGCGCGCACGCCGACAGCGCTCTTCGTAGCCATCGTCGTGGGACCACTCGCCGTGGAGGCGTGCGATTGCGTGGGCCAGTCCACGAGGCGTTTCGGCCTGGAGAACGGCCGCGTTCTCACGGACGTGGGTCGAAAGCGGCGTCGTCACGACCGGGGTGCCCGACGCGCAGGCCTCGTTGATGACCATGCTGTCGGTGTCGACGCGCGCCGGGTGGAGGACGACGTGAGCGCGTGCGTAGGCGTCGGCGAGTTCCTCCTCGGTGAGGAATCCGAGCCCCTCCACTTCTCCCGCACCCTCGCCGGTCGTCACGACCCGGATTTCGGGCGGCAGGCGTTCGGCGACGTCCTGAATCGTGTCCCAGCCCTTCTCGCGGATGTGTGCGGCGGTCGTGAGGACGGTGAACTCCTCGGCGCGCTCGGCGCGGTCGGGAGTGAACCGCTCGACATCGACGAAGTTCGGGATGTGAACAGTATTGGGATGGGGCGAGTCGTAGGCCGGCGTGACCGAATGCACGATGTCGAACCGTGAGAGGTCGTGCTTGCCGAGCGCGCGGTAGAGCAGTTTCGTCACCGTGGGCACCACTCCATAGTGGGCCTCGTAGAGCTTCTTCGAGACGTAGACCCACGAGTGGATGCCCGCGATGCGGGTTCCCCCGCCGGAAAAGAACAGTTCGGAGAACGGGTTGTAGAAGACGTAGGCCGTATCGAACCCCGAGAGGTCGTGGTGCCACGCCTCGCGGTAGGGAACCCGGGAGTCGAGCACTTCGCGCACGTCGACGCGACGCTCACCGCCCGGCGCGTACGGCAGCGCGCGAACCGACACGTCGATGCCGTCGGCCGCCAGCCGGTTGGCGAGCGCACAGACCCACTTCTCGCCGCCGCGGTAGTGCTCGACGGAGAGGTGTGGACAGAGCGCGATGCGTGTCCCCGCCATCTCAGCAGTGCCGTGTGGTCGCGGGGTCGGTTCGAAGCGAGCGACCGAAAGGGTGTTCGCGCGAGGAGCAGTTCATTACGGGAACGAACCGACCGCGACCAATTAAGTATTACCTATCCGGTTCGCGGCGTGTGTCGCGTTCACAGTCGTCGGTCGGCATCATCGACCACGAAGTTCGCGTAGCGAGAACCACCCCACGATGACGACGGCGACGACGCCGACGACGAACGCAATCGGCTGGCCGGACGCGCCCCACTCCCAGCCAAGCACCGTGGAACCGAACAGGGCGACCCCAACCGCGAGAATCCCGATGACTGTGCCAATCGTTGATGTATCTCGCTCGAACAGGGATACCATACCGAACCCTACCGGCAGCAACGCCATAAATGTTCGTGGATTTAGACGATTTCGCTCACAGGGTTCGTTGGGTGCGAGCCGCAACGACGAATGACAAAACAAATGGCCGGGCGCGCAGTGGTGGCGACCAATGAAGACGCTGCTGCTGACCATCGACGCGTGGCGTGCCACCCACGCCTCGTTCATGCCCGATGCGGTGGGCGAGCACACGCCGAACCTCGCGGCGCTCGCCGAGGAGGGGGCCGTCTTTTCGCAAGCCGTGAGCCACGGCCCGGCGACGCCGTACGCCTTTCCATCCATCTTCACCTCGACGCTGCCGCTCGACTATGGAGGGTACGAGCAGCTGAGCGACGAGCGGACGCTGGTGAGCGAGGCCCTCCACGAGGCCGGCTGGAGTGCTGCGGGCGTCCACGCGAACCCGTGGCTCGGCGAGAAATACGGGTACGGGCGGGGTTACGACATCTACCGCGACGTCGGCGAGTTCGGGCTTCCGGGGCTGGAACGAGGCCGGCAGTTCCTGCTCGACAACTTCTCGCTCGATAGCCCCGTGTATCGGGCGGCCCAATCGCTCTATCGCACAGTCCAGGAACCGCTGCGGATGCTGGGCGGCGATGCGGCCGAGATAGAGGTCGCCCGGAAGGCACTCGATGAGTCGAGCGACGAGACGTTCGTCTGGACGCACCTGCTCGAACCGCATGCACCATACACACCACCGAAGCGCCACCGCGAGGCCGTCGGCGTTCCCGAAACCGATGCGACGCCATCTCAGCTCGTCACGCGCGCCCAGCACGGTCCCGAGGAGTTCACCGAGCGCGAGCGTGAGGTCGTCCGCGGACTCTACGCCGCGTCGGTCCGCCACGCCGACGAGAAGGCGGGGAAGCTCCTCGAAGCCGTCGATGACGACACCCTCGTCATCGTGACCGCCGACCACGGCGAGGCGCTGTTCGAACACGGTCAGGTGGGTCACGAGCCGGCGCTGTACGACGAACTCACGCACGTGCCGCTGCTCGTTCGTCCGCCGGGCGGCGCGGCGGAAGGACTGGTCGAGACGCAGGCCCGCCATCTCGACATCGCGCCGACGGTTCTCGACTACGCGGGCGTCGAACCACCGGAATCCTATCGCGGGCGCTCGCTCCGGCCGGCCGTCGAGGGCGAGGGGATGAGCGACGAGGTGGCCATCTCGGAGGTCGCTTCTTCAGCGACCGAACCGGGTCGACTCGCACCGGAGGAGCTACAGGTCGCGGCCCGCACGCCGGCGCGAAAGCTCATTCATGCCGACGGCGAGGTTCGCGGCTTTGACCTTCAGAACGACCCCGAAGAACGTGAGCCGATTGCCGACCCAAAGGGCGACGACTGGGACGACCTCCGAGCGGCGCTCGACGACCGGCTCGCGGCCATCGAGGTCGGCGAGACTGAGGACATCGAGCGCGACGAGGAGGTCCAAGAGCGCCTCCGGAATCTCGGCTATATCGACTGACTGGGGCTGCGGTGCGGCAGCAGTGCCGCGGCTGCGGTCGCGGTGCTGTTGGGGTCCCTGGCGGATGAAGGGCGAACGAGCGGCGGGCGGTGCGAACGAAGTGAGCACCGCCAAGCGAACGGGGAGCGAAGCGACCCGTGAGCGGAGCGAGTGAGGGCTTCTGCGGCCGGTGCGGTGGCTGTGCGGTTGTGGGGGATGTCCGCGCGAGTGGAACGAGCGCGGTTCACGAGAGATACGAAGCGTCTCTCTGGCTCTCGTTCGCTCCCTGCGCTCGCTCACGGTGTTCTCGTGAGCGAGCGCAGGGAGCGCGAGTGAGCGGGTGTTTTTAGTCCACTGGAAGACTCGCTTCGCTTGTCTTCCAAGCTCTGCTTCGCTTCGCTCAGCAGAACAGGTTTTTACTCGTCGGGTTGGCGAACGGAGTGAGCCAACCCCCCGTCTAAAAAGTGGGGTTTAGAGACTCCACTGCGGGTCGGCGGGCTCCCACGAGACGGGGTCGGTATCGACGGGGCTGAGACCCCGGTGGTCCCGACAGGGTGCGCCCGGAACCGACACCTCGTGCAGACACGGGCCGTCGTCGGTGGGGCGGGCACAGACCGGTCTCCCACCCGCGGTCGGATAGACGGTGCTTGCCATACCTATTCGGTGGTGCTACCGGAAAAAGACGCCGGGGCCTGCGAATGCTCGCCGTATATATCCGGGCCGCTGTTCGCTATCGACGGTGCATTCGGCGTCACGTGGTCGAGCGCCGGAGCCGCCAGATGTGTTCGAGGAACTCGAAGTATTCGTCGGAAGTGAGCTTCGACTCGCCGCGCTCGCGCTCGGTGAACACGTACGGGATTTCGACGACGCGCTCGTAGTCGCATTTCATCAGCACTTCGAGCAGGATTTTATACCCCGTGGGCGCGAGCGCGACGTCGTCAATGAGTTCGCGCCGGATGGCGAAGAAGCCGCTCATCGGGTCGGCGATGCCCCGCGTCGGCGGCAGGGCGAGTTTGGTGATTGCCATCGCGCCGCGGCTGACGATTCGCCGGAAGCGCGACCAGTTCTCGACGCCGCCGCCGGCGACGTGGCGGCTACCGATGGCGATGTCGGCCCCGTCCTCGAACGCCGCGATGAGTTCGGGCAGCTTCTCGGGTGGATGCTGGAGGTCGGCGTCGATGACCGCACAGCACTCGTAGCTGGCCTCGTCGAAGCCCCGTGAGACGGCGGTCGCAAGCCCCGACTCTTCGGTGCGGCGCACGATGCGGACCGTCTCGGCGTCTTCGTACGAGTTCGCGACGAGTTGCCACGTCTTGTCCGGCGAGTCGTCGTCGACGACCACGATCTCGAAGCGGTAGTCTGCGAGGGCATCCCGGCAGCGCTCGACGACGCGCTCGATGTTCTCGCGCTCGTTGTACGTCGGGATGATGATGGAGACCGAGCGCCCACGACTCGCCGTCGACCGTTCGTCGCGGCGGCTGTACTCCGTTCCCGACTGGCTGTCGGTTGCGATTCCGCGGCCGCGTGTGCTGGGGCGCTCGGTCACGACGACTGCCCATCCACGCCGGGGGCTAAAAACCGTTAGCACTTCCGGCGAGGCCCGTCACGATTTGGCCACCGCGGCCGGGCGATGGTGTGAGGACACAACCTGTAAGTTCGTGCTCGCCCGTAGTTCAGGGGATGAGTTCGGCCGCCGCAGCGAGCGAGTGGGTCCATCTCACCGGTGACGAGCGCGTGCTCTGGGCCGGCACGCCGAGTCTCTATCCGGTGCTTCCGACGATTACGTTCGCGCTCGCATTGGGCGTGTTCGGCGTCTGGCTCTACCGAGATATCTCGCTCCCGCTGGTTCCGGAGTGGTCTGCGCTCGCGCTCGTGCCGATAGGGACGGTCGTCGCCGCGTGGGCGTATCTCTCGCGCTGGAGCACGCGCTACGTGTTCACGACGAGAGCCGTCTACGAGAAGCGGGGATTGCTCTCCCGAACCGTCACGCAGGTCCGCTTCGACCGCGTGCAGAACACCGCCTTCGAGCAGTCGCTCGTCGAGCGCAGCCTTTCCTATGGTGACATCGAAATCTACACTGCCGGCACTGGCGGGGTGAACCTCTCGTTGGGCGACGTGCCCGACCCGAAACGGGTGAACGCGCTCGTGACGACCCGCCTCGGCGAGACCGCTCGGCAGGAACGACCGCACCGCTCGACCGACGAGCACCCGACGGTGTAGCATGCCGGACGAACGGTGGTTCGGACCGCATCCACGGACCGCGACGCGACTGGTCGTCATCGGCACGGTGTTTCTCGGCCTTTTCGTCCAGTTCCGCGAGCCGCTGGCGACGCTTTCGGAACTGCTCCTCGATGGGGTCTCCGGACGGGAACTGACGCTCGCGCTCCTCGCACTGCTCTCGGCGCTCGTACCGCTGCTGGTCGCCACCGCACTCGCCGACGCGCTCTACGACCGCTATCTTGCCGACGACGCTGATAGCGAAGGATAACGGTCCGATCAGTCGTCCACCGTCGGTGGATTCGTTCTTCGGGGTTCGTCGCCGGTGAGCGCCGTAACGTCGGGCGTTCCGGTGACCGGATGACTCGTCACCGCCGCGTCGGTCCCGAAGGCACGCTCGACGTTCGACTCCGTGAGGACGTCCCCGGGAGCACCAGTGGCGAGCAGTTCCCCATCGGCGACGAGTGCGAGCCGGTCACAGAAGCGCGCGGCAAGCGAGAGGTCGTGAATCGCACAGAGCGCCGCCCGCCCCTCGGCGACGAACTCGCGGACCAGCGAGAGAATCCGTACTTGGTGGTCGATGTCGAGACTGGCGGTCGGCTCGTCGAGCAGGAGTACATCGGGGTCCTGACAGAGTGCGCGCGCGACCACGACCCGCTGGCGCTCGCCCCCGCTTACCTCGTCGATGGTCCGGTCGGCGAAGCGCGCGACGTCGGTGCGCGCCATCGCCCGTTCGGTGTGCTCACGGTCCGATTGTGAAACGCGCTCGAACCGCGAGCGGTAGGGGGTCCGACCCATCGCCACCACCTCGCGGACGGGAAACGAAAACGAGAGGCTCGTCTCTTGGGGGACGGTCGCCACCCGGCGGGCGAGCGCACGCGCCGAGAGGTCCGACACCTCGTCGCCGGCGACCTCGACCGTGCCGGCCGTCGGTTCGAGGGTTCCGTTGATGGTACCCACGAGCGTGCTCTTGCCCGCGCCGTTCGGCCCGACCAGCCCGACGAGTTCGCCGCGCTCGACGCCGAGGTGCACGTCGTCGAGCGCCTGCACGTCATCGAAGGCCACCGAGAGGTCCTCGATGGCGATCACAACGCATGCACCTCCCGACGACGGAGCAGATAGAGGAAGAAGGGTGCGCCGACCGCCGCCGTCACGATTCCTACAGGTAATTCGGCGGGACCGGAGCGTGCGAGCGTGTCCGCAGCGACGAGGAAGACGCTGCCGGCGAGCGCGCTCGTCGGCAACAGAATCCGGTGGTCGGGACCGACGAGCAGGCGCATCACGTGGGGGACGATGAGTCCGACGAAGCCGATGACGCCAGAGACCGCGACCGCGCCGGCAGTCAAGACACTTGAAAGGGCGAGCAGGACGCGCTTGCTGCGTTCGACCTCGATGCCGAGCGAATGGGCTTCGTTCTCGCCCAGCAGGAGGACGTTGAGGTCGCGCGCGTAGGCCGCGAGCACGGCGACAACGACGAGTGCGACCGGCAGCGTCGTGATGACGTCGCTCCAGCCGGCGTTGTGGAGATGGCCCATCAGCCAGTAAGTCACCCGTTCGAGGCTCTCGCCGGACTGGAGCATCAGATAGGAGATAACAGCCCCCAGGAAGGTCTGGACCGCGACGCCGGCGAGCAGGAGGGTGGCGACGGGCGTTTTTCCATGTTCGGTGGCGATGAGGTACACCCCGAAGGCGGCGACGAGCGCGCCGGCGAAGGCCGACCCCTGCAAGCCGAGGGCGAACGGCAGTCCGATTGGAAGGACGATCCACGCGACCGCGCCCGTCGCCGCCCCAGTAGAAACGCCGATAATCGAGGGGTCGGCCATCGGGTTTCGGAAGAATCCCTGCATCACCGTCCCGGACGCGCCGAGGGCGAAGCCGACGACCGCCGCGAGCGCGATGCGCGGCAGTCGAATGTCCATAACGATTGTCGCGGCGGTCTCGGGAACCGCGAACGAAAACGAGGGAAGCGCGTCGAGAATCACCCGCGCCACGACCTCGTATCCGATGCCGACCGGCCCGAGCGTCGCGCTTGCGAGGACCGCGACGACCAGCGCGACCGAGAGACCGACCGACCACGCGAGTGCGCGCGAGCCGACCGTGCTGTGGGCGTCGGCCGGCGCGACAGCCGTGGACGCCTCGCCATCCATGACACCAACTGCGGTTGGGTTAGGTAAATACTTATTGCACACCGCCACAGGCTTCGTGTATATGCTCTCGAAGGTAGCGAGCGCGGCGATGGTACTGTTGGTCGTGGCCGCCGGTATCGGGCCGGCCGCGGCGGCACCGGCCGAACTGGGGTCCCATCCCGCACAGACCGCGAACTGTTCGTTCCCGGTAACGGCGACCGACGCCACGGGAACCGAGGTGACCGTCGAGAACGAACCTCAAAGAGTGGTTGCGCTCGGGGCGAGCACCGCCCAGACGCTGTGGGAGGTCGGCGCGAAGGAGAAGGTCGTCGGGATGCCGGTAAATCCCACGACGGCGTATCTGAACGGGTCGGCCAACCGGACGAACATCTATCGGGCCGATGGGTTCACCGTGGCCACCGAACAGGTGGTCGGACTCGAACCCGACCTCGTGCTCGCGCCGAACATCGTCCCGAACGAGACGGTCGAAACGCTTCGCGGGGCGGGACTCACGGTCTATAAGTTCGGCTTCGGACGCTCGCTCGCGGACATCTACGCGAAGACCAATCGGACGGGCGAGCTCGTCGGTGCGTGCGAGGAAGCGGCGGAGACGGCCGCGGACACCAGAGAGCGCGTGAACACCATCCGGCAGGCCGTCGAGGGGGCGGACAGCCCACGGGTGCTGTACCCGATGAGTGGCGGCTTCGCGGCAGGCAACGGGACGTTCATCCACGCGGTCATGGAGACCGCCGGCGGCGACAACATCGCCGCGAACGCCGGCATCGAGGGCTACAAACCGATCAGCAACGAGACCATCGCCCAGCGGAATCCGGAGTGGATAATCACATCGAACGCCACGGCGATTCCCACGGGCGAACCGTACGCGAGCACGACGGCAATCCAGCGGAACCAGACCGTCGTCGTCAGCTCCAACCTCATCAGCCAGCCCGGTCCCCGGGTGGTGGTTCCGATGACGAAAATCGCCCGAAACCTCCATCCAGAGGCGATGCAGGAGGCGAACCTGAGCAACACGACCACCGCACAGCCGACCGCGGCCGATGGTGGCAACGCGACCGCGACGACCACGAGCGAAGCCGGAACGACGGTCGCAACCGACGGTGGCGCATCGACTGATGACACCACCGCAGAAACCGCCGTCGATGCGTCCGGCGGGGCGACCGACGGAGCGACCGGCACCGACGCGGGCACCACGACGAGTTCGGGGAGCGGTCCCGGCTTCGGCGTGCTGGCGGCAGCCATCGCGCTCCTCGGCGCGGCGCTGCTCGGCCGACGGACCTAAGAGCGTGTCACAAGCGGTTTATCCGCCGGGCGGCGAACCCGCCGTATGGTCGAGAACGTCATCTGGCCGGCCTATCTCGATGCCGAGTTGAGTCGCAGCGAGGGCCGGCGCGTGCCCCGAAGCGTCGCCGTCCCGGAGCCGACCGTCGACGAAATCGCGCGCGCGGCCGGACAGGTCGGCTACGATGTGGCCATCGAGCGCGAGAAGACGTATCCACGCGAGTACGCCCCACGAGGCCGCGTCCTCATCAAGGACGCCGACGACGACGGCAAATCCGATCTTCTCCAAGCCATCGCGGCCTACGTCACCGCACTCCGGGAATGAAACGCGCCGGCGAGGTCGTCGGCGTCGCACAGGGGCTGGCCATCGTGCGCACGCCCGACGAGAGCCATCCAGACATCGGGACGCGACTGCTCGAACAGGACCTCTCGACGGCGGGTCAGGTGGTCGACGTGTTCGGTCCCGTCGAGCGGCCGTTTCTGGCGGTGGATACCACGAACAGCCCGGCGGCGCTGCTCGGCGTGCGGCTGTATAGCGAGTGACGTCAACGGGGTACCGTGTATCTCCGAAATCGCCGCCCGGCTACGACGGTCGGTTCGTCCGCTGGGAACTGTTGACGGTGATCGGGATTCCGAAGTACTGATAGGCGTTGCCGGTCGTCGGCGTCGCCGGCGGGTCGGATTTGTAGAGCAAGAACGTGAGCAGGAGTCGTTGTCCGGTCATGTTCGGAACGACGGTGCGCGTCGTCGTTCGGCTCTCGCTGGCCGCAAGGCCGGTCGTGAACCGGTCGAGCATCCGTCGTTCGGTCACCGATGCATCCGAGCCAGTACCGTTGAGGCGTACGATCTGTACCACGGTCGTGTAATTCGTTCGTTGTCCCTCCTTGTTGTCGATGGTCACGGATACTGTCACCGGCTGTCCGGCGACGAACGTTCTGGGTCCGAGGCTGGCGTTGCTCCGGGGACTGCCGCCGGTGAAGAGCGTGTACGACCGATTGGCCGTCACTGTCGAACCACCGGCGGGAGTCGCTGCCGAAGTGCCCGTCGAACCTGTCGATGCCGCCGAGGACGTCCCCACCGAACCGTTCGCGGGTCCGGCCGCCGTGGTCGTCGTTCCCGGGCCACCGAAGACGCCGGTACAACCGCTGGCGACGACTATCGTGAGGACCAAGAGGGGACCCAGTATGCGAGCCATACAGGTCCAGTTCGTGGTAGTGACTTAACTGTGGGTACTCCCCGAAACGGCAACCGGAGTCGGTTGCGGTCGCTTTCGTTGTTCATGGCCGGACCGGCCGGTGGAGGCGTACTGTCGTGAGTCGTGGAACCGTTCGTACTTTCCAGTGTACGGGATTCTTGACCGACTGAGACCAGCGCAACCGATTCAGAGGACGTGTCCATCCAACCCACCACCACGAGTCGGCCGAACAACGATGAAGCCCCGAGGGGCGGAAGGGAGGGACCATCAGCAACTGCGTGACTCGATTCTCCACATACTGGTCCCCACAGACCCCCGGAGCACTTCGACGGCTCAACCACCGAGCGTGATATCAGCTCGAACGAGACGGTGGTCTGAGGCAGCGCGGACATCGTCTCCAAGACCGCGTTTGTTTGCGCTTTTGCTCGGCCAGACGACTGCCGAACGGTGGAGACCGAGATCCGGCGAGGGAAGGACGTAATCGACTTGCGATTCGAACGTGGCAGTCCAGTAGCGCGAGCGTGCGCCGTCTTGCTGTGCGCCGCCGGGGCTGGTCGGAAACCGTCGAGTGAGGAAGTCGTCGTTTTCGACGAAGAACTCGGTGGCAGCGCTGAGGCTCTCCGCATCGCCGGGCGCGGCGTTCATATCGCCCATCAGGACGTACGAAGCGTCGCCATCGAGACCACCTCGCGTGCCCGAATCGTCGTAGAGATAGTCGGCTCCGGCGACGTAGTCGGCGAACAGTCGAATCTCGTCGTGACAGCGTTTCCCATTGAAGTTTCCTGCTCCGTCGAAGACGGGCGGCGTGGGATGGGCCGCGAGCGCGTGGACGGTATCACCGTCGACCGCGATGGGGACGTCAACATGGGTCTTCGAGGAGAGACGAAATCGTTCGGCCTCCGTGTCGGTGAGATACATCTCGGTACTCGGATCACGAGGAAGCAGACCGTTAGGCATGTCCGACCAGCGGAACGTCCGGAACGAGCGAATCGCGTCTTCTCGAATCGGATACCGGCTGAGAATCGCCAGTGCGTACTGACCGGGATAGACGCCGAAACCGTACGCATCGTTGCCGTAGGTGCGGTCGCCGGGCGTGTCGTCGATAGTGCCGTTATTATCCAAGTCTAGCCCGCTGTGGACACCGGTGTTGCTCTTCGGGACGTGGATATACGGATACTCCAATCCGTTGAGACCACGGTGCTGGGGAACGTTCAGGTAGTTCTCGGCGAACGCGCGGGCGTTCGCCCGGTCGGTCGGAACGTCCCTGACGGCGCTCTCTTGGTAGTTGTTCGTGAGTTCGTTGAGCACGAGTACGTCCGGACGGACCTCCTGAATGACGCGTGCGGCGGCCGCGGCCTGCTCGTCGCCCGGTGACTGAACCTGTTCGGTTCGGAGGTCGGTGACGTTGTACGTGGCGAACGTCTCCTCGTTCGGCTTCGCACTTGCGCTTCCGGCGATGCCGGTGCCGATAGTCGACGCGCCCGTGAGCACGAGAAACCCACGGCGGGTGATAGCTCGTTGCACGTTCCGCTGTTTCGCCGCTCGAACAAAAGCGTTGTTACGGTGATTTTGCCGTGACTACTGACCCACAGATACCCGTCTATTGCTCTCTTGTGCTCTCTGTATTCATTGTTATTATAGAGGCAATAGTTTGATGTGGCAACGGTAGGATGAACGAGCGTATGTCCGACTACTCGCGGCGCGACGTGATAGCGATCCTGACGGCTGCAGGGCTTGGTGGCGTAGCGAGCGACCCGGTGGCTGCCCGCGGTCGTGGACGTGGGAGGGGTAACGAGCACGACCATGACGACGGGCCAACGCTCAACCGTCTCGCCACGACAGTGCGTGGCGCGGAAATCACCGGTATGTTCCTCACTCAGAACGGCCGGTTCTTCTTCAACGTCCAGCATCCGGACGCGACAAACGACGATCCGTACGACGAAGGGACCGTCGGCGCGCTCACCGGCGCGACCCTCGATGACCTTCCTGAGGACTTTGCCAGCGTGCAGGTCCCGGAGAACGGGGAGGAAAGCGAGACGGTCCATACCGCCGTCGGCCGTCACCAACCGCTCGCAAACGGTGGCGACCCGACCGACGATGGAAGGCAGTTCGGGGTTCCGTACTCGGCGGCGGGCGACCCGATGACCGATGGAAACGTCCCCGACTACAACGGATTCGTTCCCGCCGAGCATCCGAACGAGGCCTACCTATTCACCAACTGGGAGACCGCCCCGGGGATGGTGAGTCGGCTCCACCTCCGCATGCGTGGCCGCCGCGGGAAGAGCACGAATCACGAGTGGGAGGTTCTGGGCAAGGAGAACGTCGACTTTCGTCCCGTCGAGGGAACGTGGAACAACTGCTTTGGAACCGTCTCGCCGTGGGGAACACCCCTGACCTCCGAAGAGTACGAACCCGACGCGAAAGCGTGGTTCGAACCGGACGAGCAGACCTACGGGAACCGCGAGCAGACGATGAAAGAGTACCTCGGATACTTCGGCAACGCCTACCGCTACGGCTACATCGTCGAACTCGAAGCACCGACGGGCGACCCCGCTCCCAGAAAGCACTACGCGATGGGACGGTTCGCCCACGAGAACGCCGTCGTCATGCCCGACCGGCGAACGGCCTACATGAGCGACGACGGCACCGGAACGGTGTTCTTCAAGTTCGTCGCCGACGAGGCGGGTGACCTCTCTTCGGGAACGCTCTACGCCGCGAAGGCCGATCAGGAATCGAGCGACGACCCTGCAACGGCTGGGTTCTCCCTCGAATGGATCGAGCTCGCTCACGGCGAGGAGGACGAAATCGAGGGCTGGATCGCCGACTACGACGGCCAAGACCCCGAGAACGACCCCGAGTACATCACCGAGCGCGAGGTCGAACGGTGGGCGAACGGGAACGCCGACGACGACCGGGTCGCCTTCCTCGAATCACGACGTGCTGCTGGTGCAATCGGCGCGACCGACGAATTTCGGAAGATGGAGGGTGTCAATATCAAGCGGGACGCCCAACCCGGCGAGTATCTCTACATGGCGATGTCGGAGATCAACGAGACGATGAGCGACGACGAGGACGACGTTCAGCTGTCGGGCAACGACTACGGCGCAGTCTACCGGATGCAACTGGACGAAAACTACGATGTCGGCCGAATGGAACCGGTCATCACGGGTGGTCCAGAGGCGAACATCTGTGGTGGCTGTCCCTACGATGCAAGCCCCAACTCGGCCAGCTCTGTGTGTGCGGACTGTTCGTTCAATCCGAATCAGGAGGAGGCCTCGGGAGTGCTCGGGACCCATGCACTCGGATCGAACTCGACGGTCGACCCGGAGAACACTATCGCCAACCCGGACAACATCGTGGTCATGGATGACGGGCGAGTGATCATCGGCGAAGACAGCGGGATGGAGAGCCACGACCCGCCGAACATGATCTGGGTCTACGACCCGGATGATTCGGGGCGTCCGGACGACGACCGCGCTCGTGGTCGCTGATAGGACACGGATGCTGCCGCAACCAGCCGCGCTATATCGGAGGTTTCGGCAGTTCTATAAAAGTCGGTATCGGTCCTCTTGCTCCGTGGGAGCGCTAGTCAGTGGCGTGGCGACGACATCATCTACCGACACGGGGTGATGCTCCCGTTACCTCTCCCTTGGCGATGGTGAATCGATGGATACGCGCACTGTATTCCTCGGGCCATATCCCCCAACTGCTGGAACGGATTGCACAAAGCTATGGATTTTCCGGTACTCTCTATCAATCGGAGCTGTTCGGTACGAGTTTCGAACGGCGGTTTATGCTTCCTCGGTGCAGTGCGTGACTGTATATGGTGACTTCATATTCCCGTCCTATCTCACCAGCGCCAGCGTCCGGCCTCACCTGACGAATCGAACGCGAGCGGTGCGTCGAGCGATTCGTCTTCGGCGTCGAGATAGCCGGAGCGCCCGGCGAGGACGACGTTCACGACCGCGCCAAAGAGGAGGACCGAGCAGCTGTAATACAGCCAGATGAGCACCAACAGCACGCCACCGACGACGCCGTAGGCGGCGTACTGGCCGGCGTAGGCGACGTAAAACTGGAAGGCGAACTCCGTCACTGCCCAGCCGAGCGCGGCGAGCACGGTCCCGGGCAGGACTTCGCGCACCGAGAGGTCGACGTCGGGGACGAAATAATAGAGGGGGAGAAAGGTCACGGAGAGACCGACGACCAGCAGGAGCGCACCGAACTGTTCGACGGCGGGAAAGAGTGGGACGAGCGCGAGCACGCCGCCGACGAGGACGACCGTGCCCACCGCGAGACCGACGGCGGCGAGAACGATGACCGCGTCCCGGAGCTGTTTGAGCAGCGATTTGGCCTCGCGCACGCCGTAGACCGCATCGAAGGCGATGTCGAGACCGCGAAAGAGCTTGAGCGCACTCCAGAGCAGGGTGAGTAAGCCGAGCGCCGAGGCTCCCGTCTGGCCCGACGGGTCGGTGAGCACATCGGCGAGCACCTCGCGCGCGCTATCGGTAAGTATCGATTCGAGCAGGCCCGTGACCTGTTGGGCGAACGCCTCGCCGCCGACGACCGAGGCGGCGACGAAGGCGAGGATGAACAGTGGAATCAACGAGAGAAAGGCGTAGAAGGCGAGGCTGCCCGCCATGAAGGTGAGGTGGTTTTCGGTCGTTTCGGCGGCCATCGCCCGCAGGATGGCGGCCGACCGCGACGAGCGGAGACGCATGCGAGGGGTTTCCCGAGAGAAGGGACGGAAACGCCTAACTCTTCGCCTTCGCCGACAACGAAACCCCGAAGGCCGCGCCCGGAGTTGATGACTCATGCACCAGCGCACGCGGGCGGTCGCGGCCGGGTCGGCCACGGTCGCCGTCTTTGTTCTGGTCCAACTCGGTGCGGTCGCGCTCGCCGGTCCCTTCCAGAGCGCCGGCTATCGTGCCGTCGAGAACCCGTCGAATCCGATCAACAGCATCGCCTACGTCGGCGCGATTCTCGTGGCGACCGCAGGGATGCTCGCGGTCATCAAATTCGGCGTCGAGTGGCTCCTCCGAGGATTCGTCATCCTTTCGAGTGGACTCATCTCGCTGTACGTCTTCTCCGTGCTCGCACCTCCCGTTTCCGTCTCTATCGGTGGCGTCGCCGTCAACCCGCTCGCGGTCGGCCCGGCGGCCCTGCTCGCGCTCGCCCTGCTGCTCTACCCCGAGTGGTACGTCATCGATGCCGCCGGCGTCGTCATGGGTGCGGGTGCCGCTGGCCTGTTCGGCATCAGTTTCGGTCTCCTGCCGGCCATCGTTCTCCTTACTGTCCTCGCGGTCTACGACGCCATTTCAGTGTATGGCACCGAGCACATGCTCACGCTCGCCGACGGCGTGATGGACCTCAAACTCCCGGTCGTGTTGGTGATTCCGCTCACCCTCTCCTATTCGTTTCTCGGCGATGCACCGTCGACCGACGGCGGAAGCGAGGCGGTCGAGGTCGACGGCGGCGATGAAACCACGGACGCAGCGAGCGCCGACCGGCCGGACGCCACCGAGCGGGACGTCTTC
Source organism: Halococcus sp. AFM35 (assembly GCF_051195015.1). Lineage (NCBI taxonomy): Archaea > Methanobacteriati > Methanobacteriota > Halobacteria > Halobacteriales > Halococcaceae > Halococcus > Halococcus sp. AFM35. The sequence goes on along the minus strand of NZ_JBNTJU010000003.1, from coordinate 58,163 downwards.
TTCGTCGGGTTGGGCGATGCGGTAATGCCGGCCGTGCTGGTCGCGAGCGCCGCCGTCTTCGCGCCTGCCGAGCCCCTGTTTCAGCGCTTCGCGCTCTCGCTGCCGGCGCTCACGGCGATGGTCGGCACCGTCTGTGGTCTCGTCGTCCTGCTCTGGCTCGTCATGAAGGGCCGCGCCCACGCCGGTCTTCCACTCCTGAATGGCGGCGCAATCGGCGGCTATCTCCTCGGTGCGCTCGCGGCGGGGATTCCGCTCGTGCGCGCGCTCGGTCTCGGGCCGTATCTCTGATTACTCGCCGGGTGGATAGGCGTCCTGCCACGGACGGACGCCTTCGAGCGCCGCGCTCGCCGCGAGCACCGTGTCCTCGGCGTGTCGTCGACCGACGATTTGGAGACCTATGGGGAGACCATCGACGAACCCTGCGGGTATCGATGCGACCGGATGGCCGGTGAGATTGAACGGCCACGTGAGACACCAGTCGACGACGGGGTTGGCGACCGACTCGCCATCGATTTCGCTCGGCCCGTCGCGTCCGTGCTCGAAGGGAGGCACCGCCGCGGTCGCGCTCACGAGCAGGTCGTAGTCGGCGAAGACGGACTCGATAGCGTCGTAGAACGCGGTCCGGGGGCGTTCGGATCGCTTATAGCCGAGCGCGTCCGAATCCTCACCGATACTGACGAGTGTCGCCGTCGATGGCATGAGCTGCTCGCGGTCGCCCGCCTCGATTTTCCCATCGGCTTCGAGACTATCGACCAGCGAGGCGAACAGGACAGTCGTCTGCTGGGTGAACGCATAGCGGAGGTCCGACAGCGTTCCTTCGTAGGGCGGGTCCGCGCGTTCGACCCGTTCGACGACGCCCGCGAGGTCGTCCGTCGCGTCGCCAAGCACCTCGCGGACGCGTTCAGCCACATCGAACAACCCGAGGTCGGGGCTGTACGCCACCGCGAGGCCATCCGTCGCCCGTTCTGTGCCCTCACGATAGCTGGTGTCCGATGCGGGCAGGCTGTGTGGGTCGCTCGGGTGTGGACCGGCGAAGACGTCGAGTGCGAGCGCGGCGTCCTCGACCGTGCGCGCGAGCGGGCCGGTACTCGAAAACGGCGTCGCCATGCCGAACGCATCCGGTCTGAGGGCGTTCGGCACTCGTCCGAACGAGGGTTTGATGCCGTAGACGCCACAGCAGGCGGCCGGAATCCGAATCGACCCGCCGGTATCGGACCCCTGTGCGAACGCCGCCAGCCCGTCGGCGACTGCGGCCGCGCTCCCGCCCGAGGACCCCCCTGAAATCCGCTCGGGGTCGAACGGCGTCCCCGTCCGGCCGTGCAGCGCGTTCTCGGTGACGAGTTTGTGGCCGAACTCCGGGGCGTTCGTGGTGCCGAGAACGACCGCGCCCGCGTCTTCGAGACGCTCGGTGGCGACCGCGCTTTCATCGGGGATGAACTCGCCGACCGCCGCCGACCCCATCGTCGCCGGCACGCCCGCTTTGAACCCGAAGAGGTCCTTGAGCGCGACCGGCACGCCTGCAAGCGGGCCGGGGTCCTCGCCGCGCTCTATCGCCGCCTCGATGTCGCGGGCGCGCTCGCGGGCGTCATCCTCGATGACCGTAACGTAGGCGTTGGTCACGTCGTTGCGTGCCGCGATGCGGTCGAGATAGGCGTTCACTACTGTCACCGGCGAGCGTTCGCCGGCTCGAATCTCGCGGACGAGTTCCGCCGCCGATGCGAATGGAATGTCGGACATACGGATTCGTCTCATGCGGGTGATTAGATTCTTTCCCCGCGAATCGACGGGTACTCACTCCCCGGTGAGCGCCTCGCTCGCCGGTGCAAACTCGATTTCGGTCCCCAGACCCTGCTCGCGCGCCTTCTCGTAGAGCATGTGGGCGGCCGCGACGGTCTCGATGCCCGTGCCACCCGAATCGAACACCGTGATTTCCTCGGCCGACTCGCGGCCCGGCACCTCGCCGGCGACGACCTCGCCGAGTTCACCGTGGATGTCCTCTTCGCTCACGACGCCCTCGTCGACGGCGTTGATGAACGAGCCGGCGTCGTTCATGACGCGCTCGCGCAGGTCGGGGACGTACGTCGCGCGCTCGATGGTCGTCGCGTCGAGTTCGTGTTTTTCGGGGTGGTACTGGCCCATCGCAGTCACATGGGCACCGTCTTCGAGCACCGCGCCGTCGAAGACCGGTTCGGGACTATTGGTCGCGGTGATGACCACGTCCGCCCCCTCGACGGCAGCGGCACTGGAGGCGACGGCAGCCACGCTCGCCGCCAACTGTTTGTTCATCGCGGCGGCGAAGCTCTCGCGGTTGTCCTTGGTGGGCGAGTAGATACTGACGGTCTCGAACTCCCGAACCGTCGAAACGGCACGGAGCTGGCCGCGCGCCTGCGCGCCGCTGCCGATGACCGCGAGCGTCGTCGCGTCCTCGCAGGCGAGCGCATCGACGCCGACCGCACCCGCCGCTCCGGTCTTGAACGGGTTGAGGCTCGCGCCGTCGAGCAGCGCGAGCGGTCTTCCGGAATCGGCATCGAACAGCGGGAGCATGAAGCGGGCGTCCTCGTCGCCGAAGCCCGCCGCGTACATATACCCGCCCATCGCGCCCGTCTCGGGCAGGATTGCGCTGTAACCGGTGAGCATTCCCGGCGGAGACTCGCTTGTGAGTTTCGTCCGTGGCGCGGCGGGCGCACCCTGCCCGCGCTGGCGATACCCCTCACGGACCGCTTCGACGTACTCTCCGGGGGCTGCGAGTTCGGCGCACTCCGCGCTCGTCAGAAACAGCGCTCCGTCGGTTGCGTCGGCCATACTCGAAGAAGACGGGGCGAGCGCTTATGACTGGTGGCTTGCTGAAAGAATGAGAGAATCGAAGCGGCGAATTCAGTCGGCGGAGTTGAATTTCTGGGCGTCGGGTCGCGGCGCGGGCGACGCACCGGGCGACCTGACGAACATGCCGTGGCCGATGAGCGCGACCGCGACCGCGGCCGCGAGCGGGACGGCGAGGGTGAACGAGACGCCGACTGCGGCGAGAACGGTGGTGATACCGCCCAGTGCGAGTGGGATGAGACCGAGCACGAGATCGTAGTAGTGAGCCATTATACATCATTGTATGGGATTGTTACTGATAAGTGTTTCCCATAGGTGGGGTGTGGGAGGTGCAGATAAACGCAAGCATCTACCGAAAACCCATTCATACGTTATGAGCGCGACCACGCCTGCACGCCTCTCCGAGTCGATGATGTAAGGGGACGGTCCCGACGCGGACGGCGTCGACGCATGCAACCCAGAATGTGCGCTCCGCTCGACCGCTTTCAGGGACGCCAGAGGTAGCCGATGGCCGCGCGCCACGGAACGAGCAGGACGAGACCGACGCCGAGCGAAACGAGCATGAACGTCACCGCGAAGTCGCCGTGGAATATCGATGTGGCGCGCAGCGCCTGTCCGACGAGCACCGCACCGACCCACGCGAGCGCGGTCCGGACGACCGAGCGCCGGAGCGACCGATAGATCTGGAGTGTGTACACGCCGGCAAGCACGGACGCGACCCCCCAGCCGATGAGGAAGGGCAGTGCGGTGCCGACGACCCGCCCCGGCTGGGCGAGGAGGTCGTAGCCGTGCTGGAGTTCGCCGAGGGCGATGAACAGCAGTATCAGTGCGGCGTCACCGATGGCAACGACGAGCGTCCGCGGCGAGGTATCGACGTGCGGAGGCGAGGCGACGGCGCTCATGGACTCCCCTCAGTATGCGAGCGGTATGTAGCACTCGTTTCAGCGCTTGACGCCAGCAACGGTGAATCCGAACCCGCGGGCCGGAATCGCCGCATCCAATCCTGTGCGCTCGACCGCCCCGGCGAGTTCCTCCGGCGTGAAGAACTCCGAGTCGAACCCGACGAGATGCTCGCCAGCGGCCAGCGCCTGCCCGCGAACGGTCGCGCGGTCGAACTCCCGACAGACGAACACGCCGCCCGGCCGGAGAACCCGTTCGGCCTCGGCGAGCGCTCCCGCTTGGTCGGCGACGTGGTGGAGCGCATCGACGATGACGACCGCGTCCACGCTGTCGTCGGCAATCGGCAGCGCCGCCCCGTCGCCACGAACGCAGTCGAGTCCGACCCGCCGCGCCTCGGCGAGCATCCCCGCCGCGGCGTCGACGACCACTCGCTCCGGGGCATCGAGAACGCGCGCCGCTCGTCCCGTGCCGCCGCCGACGTCGAGGACGCGCTCGATATCGCGGTCGGCGAGCGCGAGTCCCGCCCGGAGTGCGCGCTCGTTGGTCGCGGGCGAAAACCGCTCGTAGTAGCGCGCGAACCGCTCGAAGAGTGCGACGTCCCCCGGCGCGTGCATGAGCTACCTCGTGTCGGACGGCGTTTAAATCGTCCGGCGCAGGGTCTATCCCGACCCGCCGCCCAAATCGGGTATGGAGTACGCGCTCGATGGCTGGCCGGTCGACGAGCCGACCCTCCGGCTCGACTATCACGACTTCGCCTACGCCGGCAAGTTCGTGATGTCACAGACCGGCAAGGCGGTCGTCCGCGACCCACGGAAGGCAACCGCCGGCAAGTGGGACGACGAGGTCCTCGCGGCGGTCGCGTTCAACGAGGACCGCACCGATGCCGACACCCTCTGGCTCCGATACATCACCGTTCGCGGCGACCGCCGCGGCGAGGGTCTCGGCCCGCGCCTCGCGGCCTTCCTCGCCGAGCGCGCGCTCGCCCGCGGCTACGAGCGACTCCGAATCGCGGTCAACAATCCATTCGCCTACGAGGCGCTTTATAAGGCGCGCTTCGGCTACACCGGCCGGGAGACGGGTCTCGCCGAACTCGTCCTCGAACGCCCGGGCGAGCGGTCGCGGTCGGCCTATCAGGCGGGTCTCGACGTCTATCGGGAGCGCGACCTCACCGGGAGTGAGGAGGAATTTTTAGCGTCACGGGCTGATGCTGGCCCGCCCTCGATGCTCGATGCGCCAGCATAAATCACCACCCGACCGGGACCGCAGGCCACACCCTCCTCAACCGATTCCTTCGCTCGTTTACTCGCTCAGTCATCCACCGTCAGAGCGAAGTCGTCCGGAAGAGCGAAGCTCTTCCGTGATGACGGAAGACGCTACGCGTCTTCCGAACCACTCTGACGGGCCTGCACTCGCTGGCGCTCGCGCAGACCTCGCGCGAGTCTACTCGCTTCGCGCGTTCCCGCGCCACCGCTGCTAAATCAATCAAACATCCGGCCAGCAAACAGTAGAAACGGTTATCTATGCAGAATCGAAACTGCAATGATATGTCCTCGGATCCGTCCGCCGTCGACACGCTGTTCGGTTCGGTCCACCGAGCGGTACTCGGTGGACTGGTCGGCATCATCGCGCTCGCTTTCGTCGGGCTGGCAGCGCGTGCGTTGTCGTCCGGAAACTACCTCGTTGGAGGGAGTTCCGGCGTTCTCGCCGCCGGTGCCATCGCGTGGGTCGGCTACCTGTTCGTTGACGGCTACCGGGACGGTGCGTAGGCACTCAGAGCCACTCCCGTGGCCGGTAGACAGCGCATAGCGAGTAGTCGGGGGATTCAAGCGCGGGTCCGGCCTACGAGAGCCAATGGGAAACGCAGACCTCCGCCAGCTCGCGGCCATCGAACCAATCGCGTTTTCGGAGCTTACGGGTGCGACGGTGGCCATCGACGCGCACAACTGGCTCTATCGGTATCTCACCACGACTGTCAAGTGGACCAGCGGTGCGGTCTATACCACCACCGCGGGCGAGGAGGTCGCAAACCTCGTCGGCGTGGTACAGGGCCTGCCGAAGTTCTTCGAACACGACATCACCCCGGTGATGGTCTTCGACGGCGGCGTCACCGACCTGAAGACCGACGAAATCGAGCAGCGCCGCGAACAGAAGGAGAAGGCAAGAGAGCGGGCCGCCGAGGCGCGGGAGGCGGGCGACGCCATCGAGGCCGCCCGGCTCGAATCGCGCACCCAGCGCCTGACGGAGACGATTCACGAGACGACGCGCGAACTGCTCGGTCTCCTCGACGTCCCGGTAGTGGAAGCACCGGCCGAGGGCGAGGCGCAGGCCGCCCACATGGCTCGCTCTGGAACCGTGGACTACGCCGGCAGCGAGGACTACGACACGCTACTGTTCGGCGCGCCATGCACGCTCCGCGACCTCACGAGCAAGGGCGACCCCGAGTGCATGGACCTCGACGCCACTCTCGACGAACACGACCTCACGTGGGAGCAACTCGTGGACGTGGGCATCCTCTGCGGGACGGACTTCAACGACGGCGTGTCGGGCATCGGGCCGAAAACAGCCGTCAAACTCGTCGGCGAGCACGGCGACCTCTGGGCAGTGCTCGAAGCCGAGGAAGCGTACATCGAGAACGCCGACCTCGTCCGCGAGCTGTTCTTGAATCCCGACGTCACCGACGCCGATTTCGATACGGACATCGAACCGGACCTCGACGCCGCCCGCGCGTACGTCACCGACGAGTGGGAGATTCCCGAATCGGAGGTCGAGCGCGGCTTCGAGCGCATCGAGGACGCAACTGTGCAATCGGGTCTCGACCGCTGGACGTGAGGGTTTTTCACCGTTGGCGTACTCCCCTCAGGTATGGACACCGCCGCAGTCGAGCGACTCATCGAGTCGGGTATCGAGGGCGCGGAAGCGACTGTCACCCAACCGCGCGGTGAGGACGACGACCATCTCGCGGCCGTGGTCGTCGCGCCGGCCTTCGAGGACGAAACCATCGTGGACCAGCATCAGTCGGTGTACGACGCACTCGGCGAGCACATGACGACGGATATCCACGCGCTCGAACTGAAGACCTACACGCCGGAGGAGTACGCCGCCGAGGAGTGAGAGCACGGCCGGTTCCCGTGGGGTTTTATCCACCCCGGCGCGAAGCGGGCGTGCATGAGCGACGATTACCGCACTGAATCGGATAGCCTCGGCGAGATGGAAGTCCCGGCCGAGGCCTACTGGGGTGCACAGACCCAGCGCGCCGTCGAGAACTTCCCGATTTCGGGCATCACCTTCGACCGGCGGTTCATCCGTGCGCTCGGCACCGTCAAGAAGGCCGCCACACAGGCAAACCGCGACCTCGGACTCGTCGACGAGGAGACGGCCGACGCCATCACCGACGCCGCCGAGGAAGTAATCAACGGCGAGCACGACGACCAGTTCCCGGTCGATGTCTTTCAAACTGGGTCGGGCACCTCGACGAACATGAACGCAAACGAGGTCATCGCCAACCGCGCCAGCGAACTTCACGGGGCAGACGTCGGTTCTCAAGCTGTCCATCCGAACGACGACGTGAACTTCGGCCAGTCATCGAACGACGTGATGCCGACCGCGATGCACGTCGCCACGCTGGAGGCCATCGAGCGCGACCTCGTGCCCGCCCTCGAAACCCTGCGGGCGGCGCTGGGCGAGAAGGAAGCCGAGTTCGATACGGTGGTGAAGACCGGACGCACACACCTTCAGGACGCGACACCAGTCAGGCTAGGGCAGGAGTTCGGCGGCTATCGCACCCAGATCGACAAGGGCATCTCGCGGGTGAGCAGAACCACCCGCAATCTCTCGGAGCTCGCCCTCGGCGGCACCGCCGTCGGCACCGGACTCAACACTCATCCCGACTTTCCCGAACTCGCCGCCGAGCACATCGCCGGCGAAACGGGGCTGCCCTTCGAGGAAGCGACCGACCACTTCGAGGCCCAAGCCGCCCACGACGCGATGGCCGAAGCCCACAGCGCGCTACGCACCGTGTCGGGGTCGATGCACAAGATCGCCAACGACCTTCGACTACTGGCGTCGGGTCCCAGAAACGGCATCGGCGAACTCGACCAGCCCGAGAACCAACCCGGTTCATCCATCATGCCCGGCAAGGTCAATCCCGTGGTCGCCGAGGCGGTCAATCAGGTCCACGTGCAGGTCGTCGGCAACGACGCCGCCGTCTCCACCGGGGCCGAAAACGGCCAGATAGACCTGAACCTCTACAAACCGGTGCTCGCGTACAACACCCTCCAATCCATCGAACTGCTGTCGAACGCGAGCGAGACCTTCGCCGAGAAGTTCGTCGACAACCTCGAAGCGGACCGCGAGCGCTGCGAGGAGCAAGTCGAACGGAGCATGGCGCTCGCCACCGCACTCAACGCCCACATCGGCTACGAGGAGGCGAGCACGGTGGCCAAGGATGCACTGAAGGAAGGAAAAACGGTTCGGGAAGTCGTCATCGAGGAGGGGTATCTCGACGAGGGCGAAGCCGAGGAGGTCCTCGATGCGCGCGCGATGACCGAACGCGGGATTCCGGGCCGCGAGGAGTAGCTCAGTTCGGCGCGAAATCGCCGGCGAAGACGATGTCGTCCAACGCCTTTCGCTGATTCGGCTGTTCGTCTTCGGGCGCGTCGTCCTCGTCGTGGACGCCGATGGCCGCCATCGCCTCGACTTCGTACTCGTCGGTGAGGTCGAACAGGTCTCGCGCACCGTCGTAATCGAAGCCCTGCATCCCGTGGACGACGAGACCGCGGCGCGCACCCTCCAGTGCAAGGTTCTCGAAGGCCGCGCCGGTGTCGAACGAGTGGGTGGGCGCAGGCTCGCCGTTGTGGTCGAAGGTCGTCTTCGAGAGCACGACCACGAGCGCCGCGGCGTCGCCCGCCCACTCGCGGTTGCCCTCGGCGAGGAGACCCTCGAAATCGTCCCACTCGTCGTGGTCGGGTGTCGCGTAGACGAACCGCCAGTGCTGGTTGTTATATGAAGACGGTGCCCAGCGCGCAGCCTCGAACAGCGCGAGCAGTTCCTCCTCGTCCAATCCCTCACCGGTCATCGTTCGCGGTGACCAGCGGTTGACGAACAGCGGGTCGACATCGTGGTCGGGGTCGCGGTGTTCGTCGACTGCCGTGCGGAGACCATCGCTCGTCGAGCCGTCGAAGGCGGCTTCGCCGTCGCTTATTGGTTGCATTCGCTGAGAAGTAGGGGCTTGATACTGACAAACCCACCGGCTTTCGACGGACGTGCCGAATCCCATACCGAGTCCGAGACGAACCCGGCTCGGACTGTCGGACGGGGAGTTCGTGAGGACATGACTGGCTCCAGCGTGCAGTCGAGCGATTCGTCGGCTGTTCGGTACTCAATACCGTTTGACAGTATTAGTCGGCGGGTGTGCCGGTTCCGGTGGCGGCGCGCATCGGCGGTGCAACGACATGGAGAACGACGGTGCCGACGACGAACAGTGCGCCGAGGGCGGCCACAGCGACCAGCGGGGTCGCGTAGTCGGCGAGCACGCCGCTGCCGACTCTGAACGGCACGCCAGCGACCGCACGGAGCATCGCCACCACGCTCAACACCGTGGCCCGACCCACCGAATCGATGCGGTCGTTCATGTACCGTTTCGAAATCGGAAAGACGAGCGCAAGCCCGCCCTTCATCACGAAGAACATCGGAAAGGCCAGCAGCGGCAGTAGCGGCGGCAGGAGATAGAGCGTGGCGATTACGAGCGGGACCAACAGGAGCGTGTTCCGGGTGCCCACCCGGTCTTCGACGTCGCCGGCGTATTCAGAGACGATTGCCGAGACCACGGTAAAGGAGGCGTACAGCACGCCGAGCATCGCGGCCTCGGGGACGTTCCACGCGGCGAGCGTGGCACCGATGCTGGTCCGCAGCGCCTCGCGGGCAATCGGCTGGATGTAGATGTCCGCCGTCACGAGCGCGCCGCCGAACAGCGCCATGTAGACCACGAACGAGCGCATCGCGGGCTTGGAGACCTGCTCGCGGACCACCGGAACGGCGTCCAGTATCGTAAGTCGGTCGTCGGTTCCGTCCGCCGTCGCAGCCTCGTCTGTGGATGTGCCGGCAGCCCCCTTGGGGTCACGACCGGCGTATTGGGCGTTTTTCGGCAACGAGAGCACGCTCGCGAGGTTCACGAAACTGAGAGCGACGGCGGCGTAAAACGGGTAGTAGGGGTTCACGACGTAGAGCACGCCACCCGCAAGCATGGCGACCGTCTGTGCCCAGTTGCTCACGGCACCGGCGCGCCCGCTAACGTGCGTGAACTCGTCCTCGATATGGTGTTCGTCGAGCGTGTCGTAGAGCCACGCGCTCGCGCTGCCGGAGACGAACGTCCCGCCGAACGAAAGCGCGACGAACACGAACGTGAAGCCGACGAAGTCGGTCGCTACAAGGTAGGCCAGATTCGAGACCAGAAAGAGCACTGAGGCGATGACGAGGCTGTTGCGCCGGCCGATGCGGTCGCCGACGTAGCCCGTCGGCACCTCGCCGGCGATGACGACCACCGACTGAATGCTGGCGATTGCACCGATTGCGGTGAACGTGAGACCGTTGCGCAGGAGGAAGAGGACGTAAATCGGCCAGTGAAAGCCGGGATGGCTGCTCGCCCGGTAGAGGTAGTATCGCAGGACGGCCGGCGGGCGGTCGGAGTCGAACATCGCACTTTTGCTTCCAGCGTGCGTCATCGTATCAATCCCACACATTTCGCGTCACACCGACGCCGCAGCGATGACGGCGCTTTATGTGGGGCCGGTGCGGTGTTCGACGCATGGAACGGCTCGATTCTCGCGTTCGCGTCGTCTGGCTCGCGGTCGCGCTGGGTGTGGCGCTCGTCGGCGGCGCGCTCGCGGGCGCAGCCGACCGCTTCACGCTCGAATTCGGTCTCTGGGTCGGTCCTGTGGTATTCGTCGCCCTCGCCGTCCTCGGGATGGGCTACGAACTCGCTCGGTATCGGGTCTGGTGCTTCGCCATCGAGGACGACGCCGTCGTGCTCGAACGGGGCGTCCTCACCCGCGTGACCGCCGTGGTCCCGTTCGTCCGCGTCCAGCACGTCGACACCCAGCGCGGCCCAATCGAACGCCTCGCCGGGCTGTCGAGCGTTGTCATCTATACTGCCGGCTCTCGCGGCGCTGACGTGACGATCCCCGGACTGACGCCCGAGCGTGCCGACGCCATCCGGGAGGACTTGCGCCGACTCGCCATCGAGAGCGAACCGGGTGACCCGGAGGACGCGGTGTGAAGCTCCACCCGCTCTCGCTCGTCTTCCGGGCGCTGCCCCGTGGCGTGCAACTCGGCTCGTTCGGCTTCGTCGTCGTCACCATCGTCACCTCGATGGCATTGGTTCCCGGTGGGTTCGTCTTCACCATCGCGGCGGCGGTCGGCGGCTTTCTCGTGGGCGTGGGTTACGAAGCACTCTACTACCGCCGCTTCGAGTACGAACTCACGACTGACACGCTCGACATCGGGTCCGGAGTGTTCTCGCGGCGCGAACGCGAAATACCGCTTCGCAGGATTCAAAACGTCGATATCGAGCGCGGGATACTCCAGCGCGCGCTCTCCATCGCGGCCGTCGGTATCGAGACCGCCGGGGGCGGCGAGACCGAAGCCGACCTCCGATACGTGAGCTACGAGGAGGCGAAACGCCTCCAGCGCGACATCCGCCGACGCAAGCGCGGCGAGAGCGGCGAACCCAGGACTGAAGACGAGCGCGAGGAGCGGGCCGAACTGCTGTTCGAACTCGACAGTCGAAATCTCGTCGTGTTGGGACTGGTCGCGCCGGACCTCCGGGCGCTCCTGCCGGTGCTCTTCTTTGCCGTGCCCACGCTCGGTATCTCGATTCCCGACCTGCTCGCCGAGAGCGGCGCGTTCGGCGTCGGACCACGGGGTGCGGCGCTCGCGGTCGTCTCGTGGGCCGGCAGCGCCGCCGTGACTGCCGCGCGCTACTACGACTTCCGGCTCACTCGCTTCGACGACGAACTCCGCTACGAGCGGGGCCTGCTCTCGCGGTACGACGGCTCGATTCCGCTCGATAAGATTCAACAGGTCGACATCCGGGAGAACGTCCTGATGCGCCGGCTCGGCTACGGCTCGCTTGCCGTCGAGACCGCCGGCTACACGCCCGGCGAAGGGCCGTCCGGAGGGTCCGAAGCCGCGATTCCGCTGGCCGAACGGGGGCGCGTCCTCGCGTTCGCGCGCTCCATCGACGGGTTCGATTTCGGCGACCCCGACTTTTCCCGCCCGCCGCGGCGCGCCCGCCGGCGGTATGCCGTCCGCTACGCGCTCGTGCTCGCGGTCATCACGGGTATCCTGTACGCCGCGAACGCCGCCGTCGATGTATCGTTGCTCCAATTTTGGTACGTCCCGCTGGTCGCACTCCTCGCGGTGCCGTTCGCCGCCCACTACAAGTGGCGCAATCGCGGCTACGCCGCGGGGACCGAGCACGTCCTGACGCGAAACGGATTTTGGAGGAGAACCACCGCCGTCGTCCCCGTCTACCGCGTTCAAACCGTGATTCAGACCGCGACGCCGTTCCAGCGCTGGCGAGACCTCGCCACGGTGGCCATCGACACCGCCGGGTCGCTGTCGGTCACCGACCGCGGCGCACGCGCGGTCGATTTCGACACGGGCGAGGCGATTGACCTCCGCGAGACGGTCCGCCGGCGACTCGGCGAGAGCCTCGCCCTACGCCGCGGCGCGGGCGAACCGTCCGACGCACCGACGGAAACCGGTGGCGAGTAGTCCCGATGCCGACTGGACGGGTTTTTGTCGCTCCACGCCGCACGGCCACACAATGAGCGCGGAGCACGACACGGACCACGACTACGAGGAACTGGGTCTCGTCGCTGGGCTAGAGATTCACCAGCAGCTCGACACCGACTCGAAACTGTTCTGTGGCTGTCCGACCGACCGGCGCGACTCCGAGGAATCCACCCATCGATTTCGACGGTATCTCCACCCCACGAAAAGCGAACTCGGCGAAATCGACGTCGCGGCGCTCGAAGAGGCGAGCGTCGAGCGCGAGTTCGAGTATCTGGCCTTCGATTCCACCTGTCTCGTGGAGGCCGACGAGGAACCACCCCACAGAATCGACGACGAGGCCATTCATACTGTGCTCGAAATCGCCGCCCTGCTCGATATGAATCCCGTCGACGAAGCGCACGTGATGCGCAAAATCGTCGTCGACGGCTCGAACACGTCGGGGTTTCAGCGTTCGGCACGCGTCGCCGGCGACGGCGCAATCAGCACGTCGGAGGGCGCGGTCGGCATCGAGGACATGGAACTCGAAGAGGAGAGCGCCGGGCGGGTCGCCGAAACCGATTCCGGGGTGCGCTACGCGCTCGATAGGTTGGGCATCCCGCTGGTCGAAATCGGCACGAAGCCGGATATTCGTTCGCCGGCACAGGCCAAGGAGGCCGCCGAGCGCATCGGCATGCTGTTGCGCTCGACGGGAAAAGTGAAGCGCGGACTCGGCACCATCCGACAGGACGTGAACGTCTCCATCGCCGAGGGCGCGCGCGTCGAACTCAAGGGCGTCCAGAGCCTCGACGACATCGACGACATCGTTCGGAACGAGGTCAACAGGCAGGTCGAACTGCTCGACGTCCGCGACGCACTCAGCGAGCGGGAGGCGGGTGTGGCCGAACCGATGGACGTCTCGGAAGTGTTCGCGGACACCGACAGCGGTCTCATCGGCGGCGCGCTCTCCGGGGACGGGCGGGCGATGGCCGTCCGACTCGACGGCTTCGACGGACTGGTCGGCCGCGAACTCCAGCCCGACCGCCGGCTCGGCACCGAGTTCGCCGACCACGCCAAACGCCACGGCGTCGGTGGTGTCTTCCACACCGACGAACTCCCGGCCTACGGCGTCATCGGGGATGAAGTCGCGGCGCTGCGCGAGGCGGTCGATGCCGACGAGGAGGACGCGGTCGCGATGGTCGCCGCCGACCCCGAGAGCGCGACCGCAGCCATCGAGGCGGTCGCCGACCGCGCGCGGGCGGCCATCGACGGTGTGCCCGAGGAGACCCGTGGAGCGAACGATGACGGCACCACGCGGTATCTCAGGCCGCTCCCGGGTGCGGCGCGGATGTATCCCGAAACCGACGTCCCTCCCGTGGAACTCGACTTCGAGGGAGTCGAGACGCCCGAACTCCTCACCGAAAAGGTCGAGCGTTATCGATCCGAACTCGGTCTCGACGCCGGACTGGCCGAACAGGTCGCCTACGGCCGGCGGATGAGCCTGTTCGAGGCGGCCGTCGAGCGCGGCGTCGACTCGACGCTCGCGGCGGGCACAGTCGAGAGCACCGCGACCGAACTCCGCCGCGACGGCGTGCCGGTCGATGAGGTGGGCGACGAGCGGTTTCTCTCCCTGTTCGAACTCTACCAAGAGGGCGAGGTAACGAGCGAGAGTCTGCCCGATTTGCTCGCGGCGATTGCCGAAAATCCCGCCCTCTCGCCCGCCGAGGCCGCAGAGCGCGAGGGACTCGGGAGCGCCGGCGACGACGAGGTGCGCGAGACCGTTATCGAGGTGGTCGAGCGAAACGAAGAACAGGTGCGAGAGCAGGGTATGGGCGCGTTCTCGGGGCTGATGGGCGAGTGTATGGGCGCACTCGGTGGTCGCGCGGAGGGCGACGAAGTGAGCGAACTGCTGCGCGAGGAAATACAGAAACGGGCCTGAACCAACTCACTCGCTTTCTTCGTCGGGACTGAGGAAGGCCGGGCGCAGGCCACCGAGTGCGGGTACCGGAAGCACGCGTTCGGGGGCAATGTTTCGGGAGGCCCAGTAGGCAACGGCCACCAAGACGACCGCGAAGGCGGCGTCGGTGAGCCAGTGAATCCCCAGATAAAACGTCGAGAACACGATGAGACCGGCGAGCACGCCCGCGGTGGCGGCGTATCGCGGTCCGGCCTTCCGGGCGTAGAGCGCAGCGAGCACCGACAAACCTGTGTGGAGGCTCGGAAACGCCTTGACCATCGTGTCCGTGGCGAGCATCCCCGCTCGGATAATGGGACTCACGTCGAAGATGAGCGGCTGGACCGCCACCGCCGGATAGAGCGCCGGAATCCCGACCGGGACGAAGACGAAAAACGGCACCGCGAGTAGGACGAGAACGACGTACGCGAGCGCGTAGCGCCGTGCCTCGCGCTCGTCGTGGGCCTTGAGTTTGAAGTAGGTGAACAGCACGATGGTCGGAAAGCCGACGAGGTACGCCGCAGTAAACATGACGGTGAGCGGCTCGCTCGCCACCGATTGGAAGGCAGCGACGACGGTCCCCTCGAACTCGTAGATGAGCCACGTAAACGTTTGCTCGGCGTGAAAGCGGTGGGCGATGGTGTTGACGCCGTTGGTGACCAGCCACGCGACGCCGAGGTACTTCCAGTCGGTGTGGAGAAACTCCCTCCCGAACGACACGAGGTCGAGCCGCGGCAGGAAGACGACCGCGCCGAGGGCCATCACGAACAGCGTGCCGAGTGCGACCGACAGCGTGTACGCCGTCGTCGGCGAGACCGCGAGCATCGACGGAGGGTGGACGGAGACCGCACAAAGCCGTTGTGATTCGGTGCCCTCTGCGGACGATTTATCAACCACCGCCGGCTATCACGGCGTGTGCCCGAGGTGGTATCGCTGCCGGTGTGGCTGGTCGGAATGGCGCTCGGAGCGGGCTCGCTTTTGCTCGTCACCGGCGTGTTCGTCCTCGCTGCACGGCTGTACCCGACGGTCCCCGCCGGCGGCACTGACGGGAAAACCCGCGAGCAAAGCGACGCGAAGCGCCGCCGGGAAATCCGCGAGTACCTCGACACCATCGGCGAGTCGTTCGTCGAGAACCGCTCAGTGGAGGGACAGTCGGTCGCCTTCTATCTCCCCGAGCGCGACGTCGCCATCACGTTCGACGCGCGGGCGTACTATCGCCTCCGGCGCTCTCCGACCCACGCCGTACTCGTTGAACACGAACTACCGGGCGTGCATCTGGGCTCGCGGCTGCCCTTCGAGACGCCCGACCTCGATGTCGAGGACAGTCATGTGGACCCCGCGAGCGCCGCCTTCGCCGTGCTCGGTCTCCCCTCCGGGGCGAGCACACGCGAGGTCACCGCTGCCTACCGCGAGAAGATCAAACGCGTCCATCCCGACCACGGCGGCGACCACGAGGAATTTCAGCGCGTGCGCGAGGCCTACGCGACAGCACGGGAACACGCCGGCTAACCGCTCGATACCTCGTCGGCGACGCCCCGTCCCACAGCGCGCTCACCGCCGGTTGGTGCTCGGCGGTCTCGTCGAGAATGCGAAAGCGGGTCGCGTCACGCTTGTCGTCGGGAACGCCGGCCAGGGGAAACTCGGGCGGCCGCCACGAAAATCCTATCGTGACTCGACCGCACGCCCGAGGCTGTCCTCGGTGACGGGCAGTGTGTTGTACAGTGCCGAGGAAGCCGACGAGACCGAAGACGAGCGCCGGCGGCAGACGGCCCTGTCCACCCACGGACACGAGGTAGCTCACGAGCAGGCTGCCACCCGTGGCGGTGACGTGGATCATCGAGGCGACGAGGGGTCGCCCGTCCTCCGGGCGGCGCTGTTTGGCGAGAAACCCCTCGAAGGCGACGACCGCCGGTCGAACCGCGCTCGCCGAACACCGACGGAGTTTATGCACGCCGGCGAGGTAGCCCGCCCATGAGCACCATCACCGAGCTGTCGATTCCGACCCCCGAGTTCGCGCTGGCGGCTACGCTCGATGCGCTGTCGCACGTGAAATTCGAAGTCGAACGCGTCGTCGCCCACGAGAGCGACGCATCATGCCGTTCGTCTGGGCGACCGGCGAGACCGACCGCGAGAGCCTCGACGAGGCGCTCTCGGCCGACCCGAGCATCGAGAGCTTCAGCGAACTCGCCGCCTTCGACGACGAGTGGCTCTACCGCATGGAGTGGGTCGAGGACATCCGCATCGTCCTGCACGTCCTGCTCGACCAAAACGGAACGGTGCTGAACGCCGACGGCCGCGACGAGAAGTGGGAGTTACGACTGCTCTTTCCCGACCGGGATTCGCTGTCGGCGACCTACGATTTCTGTCAGAGTGAGGGTCTCTCGATGACCATCGAACGAATCTACGAACTCGGTGGCGAGAGCCGTGACCGCTACGGACTGACCGAACTCCAACACGAGACGCTCGTCGCAGCCGTCGAGGCAGGTTATTTCGACATCCCTCAGGAGTCGACGCTCGATGACCTCGCCGACGAACTCGACATCACCCATCAGGCGCTCTCCGAACGGCTCCACCGCGGCCACAAGACGCTCATCGAGAACGCGCTCATCGTCGGCCGGATGGGGCGCTGACCCCCCGAACTACCACGAATCGAGCACCGCACGGGCGGCCGCGCGACCGCTCTCCATCGCGCCGTGAATCGACGACCAGTTCGTGTACTCGCCGGCGAGATACACGTCCCCATCGGGTGCGTCCGTCGCCGGCAAGTCCTGATAGAAACCCGGCGGCTGGGCGAACTGCGCGAATCCGATGCGGTCGGTGGCGAGGAGTTCGCAGTCGTCGAACCGTCGTTCGGGGTACCACGCCACGAGCGCCTCGCGCACTCGCTCAGCCAGCTCCTCGTCGCTCCGTTCCTCCTCGCCGAGGAAGGTCGCGCTGAGCAGCTCGCGGCCGGCGGGGGCGTACTCGGGGGCCACGGTCGAGAGCGATGCGACGTGGTTGGGGTCGGTGCCGCCGGCGTTCAGGACGAGTTTCTTCCCCGTGTCGAGCTGTTGGTGGGTCGGCAGGGAGAGATACTGGGTCACGCAGCCGCGCGCGTCGGTCGGAATCGCCCCGACGCCGGTGAGGTCGCGGGCGTGCTTCGGGTCGGCGGCGACCACGACCGCATCCGCCGCGCGGGTTTCACTATCCAGTTCGACCGTCGCTCCGTCCCTGTCCGTTTCGACCGCTTCGACCTCGGTATCGAGCGTGATTTCGGCTCCGGCATCCCGCACGGAAGCGGCGAGTTGGTCGGCGATTGCGCCCATGCCCGCGGCGGGCACGGCAATCGAGCCGCCGGCGAGCATCCGGAAGGTGTACTGAAACACCGCCGCCGACGACGAGAGCGTCCTGTCGAGGGTAATGCCTCCATAGAATGGAGCGAAAAACCGTTCGACGAACTGCCGGGAGAACCCTCGATTTTCGAGGAAATCGCCGATTGTCGCGTCCTCGCCGGAGAAGACCTCGTGTTCGTCCCTGTTCGCGAGGTCACGCCAGAGCCTGAGCAGGCGCGCCATGTCGCCAAAACTCACGTTCGCGTTGAACAGCGTCTCGGTCAGCGAAGCAGGGTCACGCCGTGGGTCGGCGAGCACGCTCCGGGAACCGGGACGGGCGAGCGTCGCGCCGGGCGTGAACCGCCGCAGGTCGAGTTCCTGATACCGAAGTTCGCGCCGTGCGGCCGGATAGCCCGTGAAAAGAACCTGAAAGCCGCGGTCGAGCGTATAGCCATCCATCCGTCGGCTGCGCACTCGTCCGCCGAGCGATTCGCGCCGCTCGACGAGTTCGACGTCCGCGCCGCCGTCGGCGAGATGCCGGGTCGCGACCAGTCCCGCGAGACCGCCGCCGACGACGATGACCTGTGTCATGGCTCCCCTGTGCGGGCCGCCCACAAAACGACTGCGTGACGGCGCGCGGCTCACTCCCTCGCTTCGACCAGTTCCTCGAAGGAAACCCCGAAATGGGTCTCGAACAGCGCAAGCGCGTCCCGCTCGATGGCGCGGTCAGCCGTGGCGTCAGCGTCCATCTCGTAGGCGCGGCGCGTGACATCGAACTGGGCGATGTCGGCGACCACATCGGCCGGGCTATCGGTCTCGTCGGCGAGCGCCTCGACGAGCGCCCGCGGCAGTTCGAGTTCCGAGCGTTTGCCCGCTCCCTCGATATCGAAGCTGATGGTCTCGCCCGTGGGCTCGGTCATAGTGCTCGATGCGCCGGCGTCGGCAAACCGCTGGCGGTCCCGCCACGAAGGGAACCGATTAGTCGCTCGCGTCAGGAGTCGGCATATGGAGACGACGGCGGCGTTCGACGGACTCGTCTGTACGGACTGCGGCGAACGGTTCGATGCCGATAGCGTGACCCACGAGTGCCCCGATTGCGGCGGAATCCTCGACCCGAGCTACGAGTACGACCGCATCGACCTCGGGCGCGAAGACCTCGAAAATCGCCCGTTCGACGGGCTGTGGCGCTACGAGGAACTGCTGCCCATCCCGCGCGCATCGGCGGTGACGATGGAGGAGGGAACCACCTCGCTCGTCGAATGCCCCAGCCTCGCCGACGAACTCGGCGTTTCTCGACTGTTCATCAAGGACGAAGGCCGCAATCCTACGGGGAGTTTCAAGGACCGCGGCCACGCGCTCGCGGTGTCGGCCGCCCGCGAACACGGCGCGAGCGACGTCGCGCTCGCCTCGGCCGGCAACGCCGGTCAGTCGGCCGCGGCCTACGCCGCCCGCGCCGGGCTGAACTCGCATGTATTCGTCCCCTCGCGCGCGAACTTCGTCAACAAGGCGATGATAAACGTTCACGGCGGCGATATGAACGTCGTCGAGGGACGATTTTCCGACGCCGCCGCGGCCTGTGTCGACGCGATGGAGGAGGAAGGGTGGTACTCGACGAACTCCTTTAGCACCCCCTACCGCCACGAGGGGAAGAAGACGATGCTCTACGAGATAATCGAACAGCTCGACTGGAGAGTACCGGATGGCATCGTCTATCCGACCGGTGGCGGCGTCGGTCTCGTCGGGATGTACAAGGGCGCGCAGGAGTTCGAGGAACTCGGACTCGCCGACGACGTTCCAGCGCTGTATGCCGCCCAATCGAGCGGCTGTGCGCCAATCGTCGAGGCGTGGGATGCGGGTGCGGACGTCCACGAACCGTGGGCGGTGCCCGACACCATCTGCGGCGGCATCGAGATTTCCGACCCCGGCGCAAGCCCGCTGGTTCTGGATGCCCTCGACGAATCCGGCGGCGGTGCCGTCGCCACACCGGACGAGTCGATTCTCGACAGTGCCGTCACGGTCGCCCAGCACACGGGTATCGAGATGGGCGCGACCTGCGCGGCAGCAGCCAGCGGTGCGTGGGAACTTGCCGAACAGGGCGCATTCGGGGCCGACGACACGGTAGTGCTGGTGAACACCGCGAGCGCGAACAAGGAAGCCGACATCCTCCGCAGCCACCTGATGGGCAAAGGAATCTGAGGCCCTCCCTTTACTTCGAGCCATCGCGCTCGCTTCGCTCGGCGGATGCCGACACGCTCCGCACCGCGACCGCAAAGCACCGCAGCCGTGTCGACGGCAACCGAGACTTCAGGGGAAGACGAGCACCGTCGCGCCGTCGGCATCGAGTACCTCGACGGTCTCGCCAGCCGCGCGCTGCTCGTGGTGGATGTCGACCGCGTCGCCGTCGAGCACGGCGACTTCGCCGCCGGCATCGAGTTCGATTTCGCCCTGTTCGCGCTTCTGTGCGGCGATGTCGACGGGGTCGGCCGCTTCGAGCGCGCCGACGACTGCACCGGCCCGTTCTCGAAATTCCGGACCAATCTGGCTGTGGTCCGGGTCGACCTCGACGGGGACCATCTCGATGTCCGGGTCGCCGGTTTCGACGACGACGGGGGCGTTCACCGTCGCGCGCAGGTCGCCGGTGTCGAAGTCCATGTCCTCATCGGCGTAGATTTCGATGCGGTCGAGGTCGGCGTTGAGTGCCATCCCGGCCTCCGATTTCCACGCTCTGACTGCGCTCGCCACCGCCGCGATGCGCTCGCCGCGGGCCTCCACGGCTTCCGCTTCGGGGTCGAGTTCGGGCCATGCGGCCGCGTGGACGCTGCCCGTCGTGTTCGGGAGGTGGTGGTACGTCTCCTCGGCGAGAAACGGCGAGAACGGCGCAAGCATGCGAATCGATGCCGAGAGAACGGTCGAGAGCGTCCTCCGGGCGGCCGCCCGCTCTTCGGGACCGCCCTCGTAGAGCCGCCCCTTGATGAGTTCGAGGTAATCGTCGGCGAGGTCGTGCCAGACGAACTCCCGAACCGTCCTGAGTGCGCGGTCGAAGCGATAGTCGTCCATGTCGGCGGCCACGTCGTCGGCGACGCGTGCGCATTTCGAGCGAATCCAGCGGTCGGTGTCGGTGTATGCTGGCTCCGCTCCCTCGGAGTCGTCGAGGTGCTCGCTCGCAAACCGGGTGATGTTCCAGAGTTTCGTCAGAAACCGCGAGGCGCTCGTGACCTCCTTGGGCTGGAACTGGATGTCCGAACCGGGCTGGCCGCCGAGTGCAATCGCCTGCCGGAAGGCATCCGCCGAGTGTTCTTCGACGACATCGATTGGCGCGACGGAGTTGTCCTTCGATTTCGACATCTTGTTGCCGTCGGTTCCCAGCACCATCCCGTTGATGAGCGCTTCGTCCCATGGTTTCTCGTCTTCGAGCGCCGCCGTTCGGAGAATAGTGTAAAAGGCCCACGTTCGGATGATGTCGTGGCCCTGCTCGCGGAGCTGCACCGGCTCGAAGGATTCCTCGGGCCAGCCGGCGGCATGCAGCGCCGAGATAGAGGAGTCCATCCACGTGTCCATCACGTCGGTCTCGCCGGTCCAGTCGTTTGCGCCACAGTCGGGGCACTCGATTCCGGGGTCGTCCTCGGTCGGCTCTGCGGGGAGGTCGTCCAACGTGGCGATGTGCCAGTGGCCACAGTCGTTGCAGGACCACGCCGGAATCGGGGTGGCGAAGACGCGCTGGCGGGAAATCACCCAGTCCCAGTCCATCCCCTCGGTCCACTCCTCCAGACGGCCGTACATGTGTTCGGGAATCCACTCGATCTCCCTGGCTTTCGAGAGGATTTCCTCTTGGTCGACGCGGACGAACCACTGCTCCTTCGAGAGGATTTCGATTGGCGTATCACACCGCCAGCACGCCCCGACGGACTGCTCGATTGGCTCCTCGGCGTCGAGATAACCCTCTTCCCGAAGCGCGGTGGTGATTTCGTCCTTTGCCGCATCGAGGTCGAGACCGCCGAACGCCGCGACGCCCTCGTCGAGGCGGCCGTCCTCGGTCACCACAGGTCTGAGGTCGAGGTCGTACTCTGCCCACCACTCGACGTCCTGCTTGTCGCCGAAGGTGCATATCATCACCGCTCCGGTGCCGAAGTCCCCGTCGACGGCCTCGTCGGCGATGAGTTCGACTTCCTGACCGAAAATCGGGACCTCGAACGTGTCCCCAATGCGGTCGGCGTAGCGCTCGTCGTCGGGGTCGACCGCCATCCCGACGCAGGCTGCGAGGAGTTCCGGGCGCGTGGTAGCAATGGGTATGTCGTCGTTGCCGACACCGGGGAAGCGAACGGTCGCGAGCGTGCCCTCGCTGTCGACGTTCTCGACCTCGGCATCGGCGATGGCCGTCTCACATCGCGGACACCAGTTGACGGGGTGCTCGTCGCGGTGGACATACCCTTCCTCCGCCATCTCGACGAACGAGCGCTGGGTCTTCGCCCAGTAGTCAGGGTCCATCGTCCGGAACTCCTGATTCCAGTCCTGCGAGAAGCCTAACCTGTGCATCGTCTCCTTCATCGCGTCGATCTGCCCTTCGGTGTGTTCGATGCACAGCTCACGGAACTCCTCGCGGGAGACGTCCGTCCGCCGGATGCCCTGGTTCTCCTCGACTTTGACTTCCGTTGGCAGCCCGTGGCAGTCCCACCCCTGCGGGAAGGAGACGTCCTTTCCTTGGAGGCGGTGATAGCGGGCAGCGAAGTCCATGTAACACCACCCGAGCGCGTTCCCGATGTGGAAATCGCCCGTCGGGTACGGCGGTGGCGTGTCGATGACGTACCGCGTGTCACTATCGTCGGACTGCGTCCGATTGCTCGCCGAGCTTCGCTCGGCGGTGTCGTCGTAGCGATACAGCTCGGAATCGGCCCACTCCTCGCGCCATTTGGCTTCGAGGGCCGTGGGGTCGTAGCTCTCGGATAGCTCTGTCATGGTGAGAATGCCTGCGTCCGGTCAAGTAACGGTATCGAAAACGCGAGCCGGTCAGCGACGTACTACCGACGCCATCACGCTCATGCCATATCCACGCGGGCCGGCCGGATAAACGTTCGCGTTCGCCGGGTCACACGCCGAGACCGGGGCTATCTCGCCGGAGCCGTCATCGATCTATATGCGAATCGCTACCATGAACCATGAATCTGGTCTTTCGCGTGCTGGTCGGTGCCTTCGTCTGCGTCGCGCCCTCACTGCTGTTCCTCGGACTCTGGCACGGCCTCCAGCGGATGCAGGACGGCGAGTTCGTCGAACGGGTCGCGGGACATCACGGCGCAACCGTCGAGGACCTCTTGCCGACCACTCGAAGCACCCACGAACGCGATTCGACAGAACGGCGTCGGCTGCGACGAATGACTGTTGGGGGTGGTTCCGCAGCCCAGTTCGACGACCGGCATGGAGCGAACGAAGAGCCGCCCGGATAGCGGAATCACAACCCCTACCTGCGCGCCCGCGGAGGGTGGGGTATGCAACTGGGCGTCGTCGGACTCGGGCGGATGGGGCGCATCGTCGCCGGGCGCGCACTCGATGGCGGTCACGACGTGGTCGCCTTCGACATGGACGAGCAAGCGGTCGCGGCCGCCGCCGAAGTGGGTGTCGAACCGGCCGATTCCGTTTCGGACCTCGCCGAGAAACTCGGCAGCGAGAAACGGGTCTGGCTGATGGTGCCCGCCGGCGACGCCGTCGACGCCGCGCTCGCCGACCTCGAACCCCATCTCGATAGTGGTGACATCGTGGTCGACGGTGGCAACTCTCACTTCGAGGCGTCGGTCCGTCGGGCCGAAGGGACGGGAGCCGCGTATCTCGACTGTGGCACCTCCGGTGGGCCGGCGGGTGCGGAGGTCGGCTTTTCGCTGATGGTCGGTGGTCCCGAGTGGGCCTACGAGGAACTCACACCGGTCTTCGACGCCGTGGCGACGGGACCGGCGGGCCACGACAGGATGGGTCCCGTGGGTGCGGGCCACTACGTGAAGATGATTCACAACGGCGTGGAGTACGCGCTGATGGAGACCTACGGCGAAGGGTTCGAACTCCTTCACAATGGTCGGTACGACCTCGACCTCGAATCGGTCGCGCGCACGTGGAACAACGGCGCGGTGATTCGCTCGTGGCTGCTCGAACTCTGCGAGGAGGCCTTCGCCGAGGAGGGTGGCGATTTGGAGAGCGTCGCCGACCACGTTGCGGGCGGTTCGACGGGCACGTGGACCGTCGAGGAAGCACTCGAACAGGAGGTTCCCGTCCCCCTCATCTACACGGCGCTCGCCGAGCGCTTCGGCTCACGAGCCGACGGTCGCTTCGCCCGTCGGCTCGCCAACCGCCTCCGCTACGGCTTCGGCCGACACGAGGTCGCTCGGAGCGAGTGAACGAGCGAGAGCGACGATAGCCGAACGGGGAACCCGCGACCCGTGAGGCACGAGGTCGCCCACGAGGGGTGGCCATCGAACAACTCAACGACCGCCGTCGCCGACCGCCGGGACCGCCCGCCGCTGCTCGCTTTCACCCTTTTCGACGATGCGGTCCGCACAGGCGAAGCCGGCACGAATCCCGCCGTTGAGGCTTCGTTCCGGGTACTGTGCGCGACTCGCCATTCCAGCATAATAGACGCCGTCGGCAACGTCTTCGGCGAGGTCGTAAGGAATCACCATGTCGAGATACCCTCGCTCGTAGACCGGCGCAGTCCGGGGATTTCTGGCCGTTTTCATCCAGTTGACGCTGCTGCGGTCGAAGTCGGAAAAGAGGTCCTCGATGCCCGAGAGCCACGTCGCCTCAACCGCCTCGTCGCTCATCCGCCAGATGTCCTCTGCGGAGTCTTGCACGTAGCTCACCGCGTAGAGCAGGTGTTCGCCGCCGTAGTGTGTTTCGGGAACGAAATTGGTGTGTTCGATGAGCGCGCCGAATGGGGCCTCGTCGGCGATGTTGAGCCAGTAGGTGTCCATCACCGATTCGGATAGCGACATCACCGAACAGACCGTACCCTGAAAATCGACCTCGCAGGTGTAGCCCGTGAGGTCCTCCAACACGTTGGGCATCGCCGCGATGACGGTCCCATCGACCGCGTGGGTTTCGGTACCGCTATCGGCTGCGACGGTGAGCGATTCGACCTCGCTCCCCGTGGTTTCGAGGTCTGTCACGCGCGTGCCAGTCTCGATGTTCTCCCTACCCACTGCCGCGACGAGCGCATCGATGAGCCGATGGAACCCACCGTCGAAGTAGCCCAGTATCTCGCCCCGGAGGAGGTCGCGCTCGCCGCGGAACTTGACGCGCCCGAGTAGCCACGCCGCGCTCACGTCGTCCTTGCGCGAGCCGAACTTCGCTTCCAAGAGGGGTTCGAAGAAGTTCTCGTAGACGTTTCGGGTGGTGTGTTCGAGGACGAACTGCTTGATAGGAACGTCCTCGAAATTCCGGAGGTCCTCGTAGCTGTCGAACTTCGGGACCCCGCCGCGCACGTCGACATCGAGGGTGAGCATGCCGAGGCGAAACGTATCGTAGAGGCTCAGATGGGGATAGGCGAGGATTTCCCACGGCGTATTCATTGCGTGAGCGACGCCATCGACGTAGTAGGCGTTCTTGCCGACGCGCCATTCGAGTCCCTTCCCGAGTCCAAGTTCCTCGGCGAGTTCGACGATTGTCTCTTCGGATTTCGAGAGGTGATGATAGAATTTTTCTATCCTATCGCCCGCCGTCTCGTAGGTCGCGGCGAGTCCACCCACGTCCTCACTGGTCTCGAAGATGCGGACCTCGTGGCCGTGTTGCTGGAGGCGATAGGCCGCCGCAAGCCCCGCGATACCGCCGCCGACGATGCCGATCATACTCCCGGATTCCGGACCGGCGGGAATGTAGCTTGCGTTCGCCGGTCGGCCCACAGCGTTAGGTAGGTAGCCCGCGTCGTTTCCCCATGACCGTCGTTGCACTGC
This sequence comes from Halococcus sp. AFM35, assembly GCF_051195015.1. Classification (NCBI taxonomy): domain Archaea; kingdom Methanobacteriati; phylum Methanobacteriota; class Halobacteria; order Halobacteriales; family Halococcaceae; genus Halococcus; species Halococcus sp. AFM35. The sequence continues at coordinate 32,481 of NZ_JBNTJU010000003.1, read as the reverse complement.
TCAGCGTCGCCCCAGTCACCGAGGACAGCATGGCCGGCGAGGTCGCGGAGGCCGTCGCCGCGCTCGAGGAGTTCGACGTGAGCTACGAAACCAACCCGATGGGCACGGTAATCGAGACCGAATCGGCCGACGAGCTTTTCGCGGCCGCACAGGCCGCCCACGAGGCCGTCGACGGCGACCGCGTGAGCACCGTGTTGAAAATCGACGACAAGCGCACCAGCGACGAGGCGGCAAGCGAGAAGGTCGCCGCCGTCGAGGACGAACTCGGGCGGGAGGCACACGGCGACCGTGAGTGACGAACCGACGAACGGTTCATCGTCCATCCCAACCACCGGTATGGACAGCCTCAATCGGATGGCGCTCGAACTCATCGAGGAGGCCATCGACTTCACCGATGAACTCGGCATCGAGGTCTTCGAACTCGACAACGGGGCAACGGTGCTCGACTTCGGCCATCGCGTTCCGGGCGGCATCGAGGCGGGTCTGCTGCTGGCCGAACTCCAGACGGCAGGGCTTGCGACCGTCCAGACGCGGATGGACACGGTCGCGGACGCACCCCTTCCCCATGTTGAACTCACGACCGACCGCCCGGCGCTTGCGCTGCTCTGCGCACAGAAGGCCGACTGGCAACTCGATAGAGAGGGTTTCGAGGGTCTCGGCGGCGGTCCCGCGAGGGCACTGGTCGCCGAGGCGGAGGTCTTCTCGCGGGTGGGCTACGCCGACGAGTTCGACTTCGGCGTGCTCGCCGTCGAATCCGACGCCGCGCCAACCGAGGCGGTCGCGGCCGAGGTCGCCGAACGCGCGGGCATCGAGCCGAGTTCCCTGTTTCTGCCGACGACGCCGACCGCGAGCCTCGCCGGCAGCCTCACCGTCGCCGCGCGGGCGGGCGAACTCGCGGCCGTGCGGCTGGCCGATCTGGGCTACGACCCGCTCGATATCCAGTCTGTGAGCGCGAGCGCGCCGCTGGCCCCTGTGGCCGAGAGCGAGGCGAGTGCATTGGGACGGACGAACGACGCCCTCGCCTACGGCGGACGGGTCCACATGACTGTCGCCGAGTCCTTCGACCGCTTCGACGAACTGCCGTCCACTGCCGGCGAGGAGTACGGAACCCCCTTCGAGGACATCTTCGCAAGCGCCGGCTGGTCGCTCGCCGACCTCCCCAGCGACCTCTTCGCGCCGGCCACACTCACCGTCGACGTGCTCGGCGGGTCGACGCACGTCCTCGGCGAAACGAACGACGAACTGCTCGCCGACTCGTTCGAGCTGTGAAGTTCAAGGTCGCACCCGAACCCCGAGACGAGGGGTTTCTCGACGACGCACAGCGCGCGCTCCCACTGGTCCCCAGCAGCGAGAACGACTGCTGTGCGCGCCTGCTCGACCGGACGGACCTCGCCGCCCGCGACGACGCCCGCGAGTGGATCACCTTCCTCCGGGCACTCGGTCTCGCCGAGGCAACCGACTCGGGCTACCGGCGGCTGCGCCGCGACCCCGATACCCGAACTCTCGCGACGTCGTTTCGCGAGCACGTCTTCGGGGCCGAAGCGGTGCTCGATGGACTTCGAAGCGAGAGCACACTCGATAGCGAGGCGGTCTTCGAGCGATTCCGTCCCCACGTGCCGAACTGGGAGCGCCATCGACGGCCCGACTGGGAGGACCACTGGCGCGAGCGCGTCGAACGGCTGCTCGGCTGGGCGGTGATATTCGACCTCGCCGAGCGAGTCGATGGCGCGTACCGTGCCGTCTGATTTTTGTGCTCGGAGCGCCTCCTTCGGTCAATGACGACCTCTGTCGATACGGTGTTGTTCGACATCGACGACACGCTCTGTGAGTACCGCCGCTCGGGTGACGAACTGCTCACGCTCGCCTTTGACGCCCACGATGTGGAGCCGTTTTTCACCATCGAAGACTACTACGCCCGCTACGGCGAGTTCGCCGAAACCACCGATTCTATCGACGAACTCCGCACGGAGTGCTTCGCCGGCATCGCCGACGACAACGACCGCGACCCCAGTCTCGGCCGTGCGCTGGCCGACGTCTACACCGAAGAACGCGACCACCGGAACGTCCGCGCGCTGCCCGGCGCGCGCGAGGCGGTCGCGGCACTCGCCGACGACCACCGAGTGGGAGTGGTGACGAACGGCCCGCCCGCCATGCAGTCGAAAAAACTCGCCGCGCTCGGTCTCGACGACGCCTTCGAGACCGTGGTCCACGCGGGCTACGACGCGCCCGCCAAACCCGACCCCGCACCGTTCCATCGGGCGCTATCCGCGCTGGATGGCGACCCCGAATCGAGCGTCCACATCGGCAACTCGCTGTCATCGGACGTCGCCGGCGCGCAGGCGGCCGGTCTCCAAAGCGTGTGGCTCGACGACGGCTCGGAACCCGACCCGGTTCCCGACCACACGCTCGCCTCGATGGAGGAACTCGCAAATCCGCCGTGGAACGCCTGATCAGTCGGTCGAAACACCGGTGACGGTGCCGACGCCCTTGCTCCGGCCCTCGCGGAAGACGAAGCGCTGGCCCTCCTCGACGAGATAGGGCCGAAACTTGAATCGCACAGTCGTGTGGCCGGTGTCGCCGGGCAGCAGTTGGCCGCCCTCGGGATGGAAGGATGCGGCCTCGCTCACCGTTTCGAGGTGGACGACCGGCTCGTAGCCGTCGTCGATTCTGGTGGGATGGTTCAACACCATCACCTCGGCGTCGAACTCCCTGACCGGTGTGGGGTCTGCCTCTCGTGGCAGGAGCACCATCCCGCGTTCGAGGTCCGCCTCCCGAACGCCCTTCAGCGCGATACCGACGATGCGGCCGGCCTTCGCGCGGTCGACGCGGTGGTAGTGCATCTCGATGGAGCGCGCCTCCACGTCGCGGAAGGAACCGTCACGGAACGGACCCAACAGGAGTTCGTCGCCGGCCTCGATGGTTCCGGAGCGCACAGTCCCGGAGGCGACCGCGCCGACGCCGGTGACCTTGTAGCTGCGGTCGATGTACATCGAGAACTCCCCCCTTTCGGTGCCGGTCTTCGGGAGGCGCTCGAACAGTTCGTCGAGCGCATCGAGTCCATCCATCGTGACCGCGCTCGTGCGCAAAATTGGTACCACGGTGTCGCCGATTTCGTCGATGGCCGCCTCGACCCCGTGGCGGTCGATACGCAGCGGGGTCTTGCCGACGTCCCTGAGCAGGCGCTCGACCTCGCGCTCGACCTCGATGGCGCGTTCGTCGTCGACCATATCGGTCTTGGTGATGGCGACCACTGTCGGAAGGTCGGTCGCCAGCAACACGCCGAGGTGTTCGCGGGTGGTCTTCGTCGGTCCGTCGTCGGCGGCCACGGTGAGCAGCCCGTAATCGAGTTTCTGGCCGACCAGTCCGCGGATGGTGGTTCGCAGCCACGGCTCGTGACCGACGGTATCGACGAAGGAGACCAGTCTGTCGGCTTCCTCGACGACCTCCGCGCGGTCGGCCTTTCGGTTCGGGTTGTGCGTGCGTATCGGCTCGCCGTCCCGAAAGCCATAGACCGCATACGAGAGGTCCGCCGAGAGACCGCGCTCGATCTCGTGGGGCTGGACGTCGAGGAAACTCCGCGTGCCGCCGTTGCCGTCGTCTGGCTGGCCCGTGACCAGCGACCCGACCAAGGTGCTCTTGCCGTGGTCGACGTGGCCGGCGGTGCCGACGACGATGTGGCCGTCGTCTTCTAGTATTGTGCCCTCGGCGACCGTGGCGACGCCGACGAGACCGTCCTCGATACCCCACGTATCGACCGCCTCGATGTGGGCGTCGGCCTCCTCGCACAGTAGGGAAAGGACGTCCATCGACTCGGAGAAGTCGTCGTGGGAAATGCCGGCGAGACCGCCGTCGTCGGTGACGCCCACCACATAGGTTGCTTCGCCGTCGCCCGAGAGCACGCGATGGCGGAGCTGGGCGGCGAGGCTTTCGAACTTGCCGTCGGCGAGGTGGAGGTCTTCGGTGAGCCGTTCTTTGAACTCGACGCTGCCGCCCTCGCGCTCGCCCGCCGCGAGCGCCCGTTCGAGGACGGCCCGGTCAGCGACCATGCCGAGTGGTGGCGTGCCGTGCGCAAAAACCTTCCCGCCGCGGCATACGGCCCGAATTTCGTGACTATCGCCACCGCGGTCGAAAGCCGTCGCTCGTCGTCCGACCGGTCACTCCGAGAGGCGTTCGTAGGCCTCGTTCACGCGCTTGAATCGCTGCTCGGAGCCGTTCTCGGTGTCCGGGTGGACCTCCTTCACTTTCTCGCGATAGGCCCGTCTGATTGCTGATTCGTCCGCGCCAGGGTCGACTCCCAGCGTTTGGTAGGCGTCCCGCGCGGACGGGCCGCTCGTCCGACGCGTGGCGCGGCGCTGGCGCGCATCCCGAAAGCTGCCCCCGCCCCGTGGGCCGGTCCAGTCCTCGCGCGGTCCCGCGCCGAACCCGCCGCGCTCGGTCGTCGTTCGCGCCCGTCCGGCACGGGTCTCGCGCCTGATGCGCTCTTTGAGCCGACCGCTCGCGTGATACCAGAGCACGTAGGTCGTCACACCGAACGGGAGCGCGACCACGAGCGCAACCGGACTGTAGGCGAACCCGAGCACCGCGAGCACGACTGTCAGCCCGGCGAACACCGACGCGAGGACGAGCACGAGCTGCGACCGGAGCACACCGGTCGTTAGGGACCGGGCGGCCTAAACCCCTCGCCACACCTTGAAGTTCGTGGCCGGCGAACGACCGCCATGAGCGTTTCCGAACTGTGTCAAATCTGTGAGAGTCGCCCGGCAGACCGTACCTGCGAACGCTGCGGGCGAACGGTCTGCTCCAAACACTACGACGACTCGTTCAGCCTCTGTCTGGACTGTGCGGAGGGTGCGGGGTCGGGTCCCGACGAACCGACGGGTCCCGGCCGTGAGGATGCCGGCGAAAACGTACGGTTTTAGTTCAGCGATACTCGTTCAACCGTCGTTTCAATCGTTTCGCCGCCTCGCCGGCCGCCTCGGCGAACGCCTCGCCCTCTCTGGCAAAGATGATGCTCCGCGAGGCGTTCACGAGACCGACACCGTCGGCGAGTCCGTGCTCGACGGCTGCCTCGACGTCGCCGTCCTGTGCACCCACACCGGGCACCAGAAAGGGGAGGCTGGGAGCGCGCTCGCGCACCCGCTCCAGTTCCTCCGGTGCTGTGGCTCCGACGACCAGCCCGACGTTGCCGCGCTCGTTCCACTCGCCGGCGAGGTCGGCGACGCGCTCGTAGACCGTCCCGCCCGAGGCGAGTTCGGCGTCCTGCAAATCCGCGCCGCCGGCGTTCGAGGTGCGACAGAGCACGAACACACCCCTGTCCTCCCGCGAGAGAAACGGTTCGAGCGAATCCTGCCCGAGATATGGGTTGACGGTGATGGCATCGGCTGCGTGCCCGCTGGCACGACTATCGAGTAAACTGGCGTACTGGCGGGCGGAGTTGGCGATGTCGGCACGTTTGGCATCCAACAGGACAGGAACGTCTTTGCCGTGGGCGTAAGCGATGGTCTCTTCGAGCGCCCGCCAGCCATCGCTGTCCTCGTAGAAGGCGGCGTTCGGCTTGTAGCAGGCGGCGTGGTCGTGGGTCGCGTCGATGATGCGACGGTTGAACGCCCAGCGCGGCAGGTCGTGCTCGCGGAGGTGGTCGGGCAGTCGGTCGGGGTCGGGGTCCAAGCCGACCGAGAGCACGCTGTCCGTGGCGTCGATGCGCTCCGCGAGGCGTTCGAAGAACATGCCTCACCCTCTCGGCGACCGACCAAGGGCGTTCGGGTTCGTCTCGCCACACTCATATCGCAGGAGTACCTATAGTCCCTATGTCCGTCTCGGCGGTCGCGTTCGACCTCGATTACACGCTTGCGGTTCCCGAACGCGACCGCCAGACGCTGCTCGACGAGGCGACCGCGGCGGTCGGCGCGCCCCGCCTCTCCCGCGAAACGTACCTCGATGCCCACCGGCGCAACCTCACGAACGAGACGCGCGAGGCAATCTTCGCGGACCTCCTCGACGAGGACGAGCCATCGCCCGCGGCGCTCGCCGACGCCTACCGCGAGACCATCGGCGACGCGCTCGTGCCGGTCGAGAGGGTCGAGGCACTCGTCGCGCGCCTCCGCGAGTCCTATCGGGTCGGACTGCTCACCGATGGGCCGGTGCACGCCCAGCGGGCGAAACTCGACGCGCTCGGCTGGACAGGTCTGTTCGATGCGGTCGTCGTTACCGGCACGCTTGCGGCTGGCAAACCCGACGAACGGGCCTTTCAGGCGGTCATCGACGAACTCTCGTCGACCGCCACCGAAACCGTCTACGTCGGCGACCATCCCGACATCGACATCGCGGGCGCACACGCCGCGGGACTGCGGACGGTTCAGGTCACCGATGGCGAACCAGCCGAGGAGGCCGATGCGTCGGTCTCACGGAGTGCGCTCGCGGCCGAACTTCCGAGCCTTATCGAGAGCCTCTAATCGCCGAGTTCGGCGAGCGCGCGCTCTGCGGCCTCGCTCACCTCGACGCCCCGCCGCCGGGCGTAGAGCACGGCGGCGGTCTCGATGGTGACGGCGAGCGATTGTTGAAGTTCGTTGATGTCGGCGACCGCTTCGCGCTTATCGATGCCCTCGGCGACGAGCGCGTCGAGGACCTGCTCGAACGCCGAGCGCTGGCGCAGGAGGTCCTCGCTGGGCACGAACTCCTCGGGAATCGTCACGCTGCCGGGGTCGAAGGAGGGAACGAGTCCGCTCTCGGTACGTTCGAGGAACCCCTCGCCGACGGCGACGTCGGCCAGCCGGGTCGCCTGCTCGGGCGAGAACCAATCCCTGTCGAGCGAGAGCGCGACGACGAACTCGCTCTCTGCCAGTTCACCCTCGCCGCGGCCCTGGAACGGTGCGGCGACGGCGCTGCGAAGGCTCACGGTGGAGGCGCGAGCGGCGTCGTGCTAAATCCATCGATGGGGTATCGAGCGATTCAAGTAGCGCGCTCGCCCGCATTCGGGTATGAAAGACCAGGGACGAGCGCTCAAAAAGCGCACCGGCGGGCGACGGCGACGAACACGGAAGAAGCGCAAACATCAGCTCGGCCGCGAGCCGACCGAGACCCGCGTCGGCGACCCGGTGTTGAAGACCGTCGATACGCGCGGCAACACGCGGACGGTCCGGGCGATTGCCACCGACCACGCAAGCGTCGCGGTCGACGGCGAGACGAGACACGCCGATATCGAGGATGTGACCGAGAACCCCGCGAACCCGAACTACGTGCGCCGGAACATCATCACCAAGGGCGCGCTCATCGAGACCAGCGAGGGCACCGCCCGCGTCACATCGCGGCCCGGTCAGGACGGACAAGTCAACGCCGTTCTCGAAGAGTAACTGTTTTTCTGCGGTCGCGGCTGCGGTGCGGCGGCGGTTCCTCGGTGGATGAAGGGCGAGGCGTGCGAGCGAACGGAGTGAGCACGCCGAGGGCTTCGGCGGGGTGGGTGCGGAGAGCGCCAGTAGTTCTACCGCGAGTGAGTGAAACGAGCGAGCGGGAGTTTTTGGTCCAGCTTTTTGCAAGCCGAGCGGGACCGAAGGTCCCGCTGGCCGTGCGAACGGGCGGCGAAGCCGCCCGTGAGCAGACGGGGGTCAAGCGAGCGAACGCAGTGAGCGAGCGCGACCCCCCGCAGTAAAAAGGTGGGTCGGAACGATTTTGCCGTGGCCGCGAGAGGCTTTCGTATGATAGACGAGACGGTCGAGGAGATACGCGAGATGCAGACCCACAGCTCCTCGGTGGTCGCCGTCAAAGCCGCCCACGCGCTCGCATCGCTCACCGAGCGCGAGTTCCGGAGCCTCGACGATTATCTCAGGGACGTCGAGCACAACTCGACGGCGCTGCGGCAGGCCAACCCCTCGCACGCTTCACTCCAGAACACCCAACGCGAAATCGTTGCCGCCCTCGATGCCGAGGACTTCGATGACATCGAAGCGGCCAAAGCCCGCACGCAGGAGGCGGTTCGGGCGGTCATCGAGCGCGTCGAGATGGCCAAACGGCGGGCGGCCGAGTATGGCGCGATGGCGCTTGAGGACGGAATGACGGTATTGACACACGACTACTCCTCGACAGTCCTAGAGGCCATCGAACTCGCCGGACGCGAGGGGGCCGAACTCACGGTCTATGTGACCGAGGCACGTCCCCGGTATCTCGGCCGGAAGAGCGCACGTACGCTCGCAGCTATCGACCGCGTCGAGACACACCTCGTCGTCGACAGCGCCTGCGGCCACTTCCTCCCCGAGTGTGAGAGGGTACTCATGGGGATGGACTGCATCGTCGGCGAAACCCTTTACAATCGCATCGGCAGCCTGCCCATCGCCGCGACCGCCGCCGAGACCGACACGCCCGTCACCGTGATCGGCTCCGGCGCGAAGATAATCGACGACGGGTTCGTCTTCGAAAACGAGTTCCGGTCGAGCAGCGAGGTGATGCGCGAACCCGCCGAGGGCTTCTGGATAGAGAATCCGGCCTACGACGCGACGCCGCTCCGTCTCGTCGATTCGGTCATCACCGACGAGGGAATGCGCTGACGACGATAGTCGTACTACCGACGACGGAACCGGTCGGCAGAGTCACGGACGGACGAGTTTGCGGGGGCGGTTCGCGATGGCGGAGTCACAGACGGGACAGCGGTAGTCGACCCGATTCGGGTCGTCCCCGTCGCGTGCGACCCGCCAGTCGCCGTCGACTGGACTGTCGTGGCCGCACGTGGGACAGTAGAGCACGGCCTTACGCGGCGCGCCGCTGTCCGGTGGGTGGCTGTCGGAGGGCATCATCGATTCGGGATACGGCCGCGACGGCAATAGGCTTGGCGGCTAACGGTTCTCGATGGTTTTCAATTCCAATAGATGGTTACATTCGCCGAGACGGAGCGATTCAATACTGGTAGCGACGCACGTCGTCTTGGTTTTGGCTCTGCACGTCCATCCCGCCGGTCATCTCGTCGTAGGTCATCCCCGAGAGGTACTCGTCGTAGGTCACATCATAACTGCTCCGGAGGTGGAAATCGAGCCGGCCGGTCTCTGCGCTGGTCTGGAAGAGCATGTGGACCGCCCGCCGGAGCAGTTCGTCGGTTTCCTCCGGGTCGAGCGCACAGGTGAGCAGCGCGAGTTCGTTACGCGTCTCGCGGTCGAGACTCACGTTCATACTCTCGCCGAGGTCGGCGTAGCGCGATTCGACGTCGTCGGAAAGTTCGTCGAGACTCATGGCCGGTCTGGGTCTGCCGTCCGCAAACCGCTTTCGGGTCGGCTCGCGCACGGAATCGCCATCCGTATGACGAACCCAGCACTACGCTAACCGATGAGCGAGTCCGCGTTTTCGCTTCCAGAGGAGACCGATACTGTCCGCTCGGCACTTATCGAGTGGTACGAGGAGGGTCATCGGGAGTTCCCGTGGCGCGAGACGACCGACCCCTACGAAATCCTCGTCTCGGAGGTGATGAGCCAGCAGACCCAACTCGATAGGGTCGTCGCGGCGTTCGCGGACTTCGTCGAGCGCTGGCCCGATGTCGAGCGCCTCGCGGCCGCCGACCGCTCGGCAGTCGTGGGATTTTGGAGCGACCACAGTCTCGGCTACAACAATCGAGCGCGCTACCTCCACGAGGCCGCCGGCCAAGTACTCGCGGAGTTCGATGGCGAGTTTCCCGACGACCCCGACGAGTTACAGCAGTTGCAGGGCGTGGGTCCCTACACCGCGAACGCGGTGGCGAGTTTCGCCTTCGACAACGGGAACGCCGTCGTCGACACCAATGTGAAGCGCGTGCTCTACCGGGCCTTCGGCGTGCCCGATGAGGATACGGCCTTCGAGGAAGCGGCCGAAGAACTGATGCCTGCCGGCGAATCCCGAACGTGGAACAACGCCATCATGGAATTGGGCGGTGTGGCGTGTACGAAGACGCCCGCCTGCGACGAGGTCGACTGTCCGTGGCGTGCGTGGTGTGAAGCCTACGCGACGGGGGATTTCAGCGCGCCCGACGTGCCCACCCAGTCGCCATTCGAGGGGAGCCGCCGGCAGTTCCGCGGGCGCATCGTCCGCGTGCTCGGCGAGTACGACGAACTGGCGCTGTCGGAGCTCGGTCCCAGAGTCCGCGTCGATTACACTCCGGAGGGCGAGCACGGCCAAGAATGGCTCCGCGGGCTGCTCGCCGACCTCGAAGACGACGGACTGGTTGCGCTCGATACCGACGACGCGGAGACGAGTGTCTGGCTCCGGGACGGGTAGTTCGCTCCGACGGGGCTTTGGGTCCGAGGTACGTCCATCCAGCCATGCCAGACCGCCCACACGTCGTCGCGCTTTCCGGCAGCCTCCGAGACGCCAGCTACACCCGCCTCGCGCTCGATGTCGCGCTCGCCGAGGCCGAGGAGATGGGTGCGAGCACCGACCTCGTCGACCTCCGCGACCTCGACCTCTCGGTGTTCGATGCCGATGCGCGCGACGCCGGCGACGCGCTCGCGCTCAAAGAGCGGGTTCGGGCGGCCGATAGCGTCCTCCTCGGCACGCCCTCCTATCACGGGTCGTACTCCTCGGTGCTGAAGACTGCGCTCGATTACTGCGGGTTCGACGAGTTCGAGCACACTACTGTCGGACTGCTGAGCGTCTCCGGCGGGAAGTTCCCCATCACGCCGCTCGACCACCTTCGGTCCGTGGCGCGGGCGCTCAACGCGTGGGTCATCCCGCATCAGGCCGCCGTTCCACGGGTCAGCGACAAGTTCGAGAACGGCGAACTCGTGGACGAAAGTTCCGTCGAGCGCGTGGCGACGCTCGGTCGACGGGCGGTCGAGTACGCGACCATCGAACCCGACCCGCCATGTCTCGAAAGCACGCAAAACGTCGGTGCTGACGACTAAAAATTCGGTGTTCAGAGAACGAGCGAGACGATGGCGAGGACGACGAACACGATGATGAGGATGCGGGCGATTCCAGCGGAGAGACCCGCGATGCCCCGTGCGCCGGCGAGATAGGCGACGATGGCGAGGACGATGAAGACGACCGCGAGATAGAGGAAGTCGCCCGAGAACTGCAGCGCCGTCCCGGTGAGGGCGAGGGGGTTCATCGGCGACGCTCCCGAACGGCTGTGGCCGGTCGTGGGTGATGACGATTGGAGGATGATTCGAACATCACGTACAGACTCATCCGACCCGAACCTCACGATATAGCTTGCACTCGACGGGTAGTTAAAAGCAACCAGCCGGACCGGCCACGGCGCTTGCCGCCGGGCGACGGGTTTCGAAGCCCTTAACAGCGATTGCCCGGAAGGAGTGGTAACTCGCTGGGAACCGGGCACCGGCGGGCACCTGCTCGTGTGAATCCGCACAGCAGGCCGGTATGTGGCCACCGTGGCCCGTTGGGCCACGACGAGGCGGCGAAGCCGCCGGAGGGCTGAACCATCAACGCCCGCAGACCAACCATGGCACGAAGCTTCTACGCACACGTCGGCGACGCGTGGCACGACGCGGACAACGACAAACACGCCGAACTCCAGTGGCGACGGCTCCAGGAGTGGCGCGAACAGGGAGCCATCGAGCGCATCGACCGCCCCACCCGCTTGGACCGGGCGCGTTCGCTCGGCTACAAGGCCAAACAGGGCGTCGTCCTCGCCCGCATCGCGGTTCGGAAGGGCACCGCCCGCAAGGAGCGCCACACGGCCGGTCGACGGACGAAGCGACAGGGTGTCAACCGCGTCACCCGAACGAAATCCAACCAGCGCATCGCCGAGGAGCGCTCCAGCCGGAAGTTCACAAACCTCCGCGTGCTCAACTCCTATCCCGTCGGCGAAGACGGCTCTCAGCAGTGGTTCGAGACCATCCTCATCGACCCCGAGCACCCGGCCATCGAGAACGACGACGACCTGAACTGGATCTGTGACGACTCCCACCGCGGCCGGGCGTTCCGCGGCCTCACGAGCGCCGGCACGAGCGGGCGCGGACTCGATACGAAGGGCAAGGGTGCCGAACACACCCGTCCGAGCGTCCACGGCGACCAGGGTCGCGGGAAGTAAGCCGACCCTTCTTTTGTCGCGAGTGCCTACTTCCTCCGATGAGCCACGACACCGCTTCGGGTGCGACGGCGGGCGAGGAAACGATAACGATGTACGCCGATTACGTCTGTCCCTTCTGCTATCTCGGCGAAGCATCCCTCGAACAGTATCGGGAGCGCCGCGAGCAACCACTCGACGTCGAGTGGCATCCGTTCGACCTCCGTGGCGGCCAGCGCGGTCCAAACGGGGAAATCGACACCACCATCGAGAACGGCAAGGACGAGGACTATTACGCACAGGCGAGAGAAAACGTCGAGCGACTCCAAGAGGAGTACGACGTCGAGATGTCGCTGTCGATAGCGCGCGAGGTGGACTCGAAGAACGCCCAGCAGGCCGCCGTTTACGTCCGCGAGGCATACCCCGAGAAATTCGAGGACTTTCACGAACGGGTGTTCGACGCGCTCTGGCAGGACGAACGCGACATCGGCGACCCGGATGTGCTGGCCGATATTGCCATGGGATTGGGAATCGACGCCGCGGACCTCCGGGCAGCTATCGACGACGACGAGCGCGAGTCGGCTCTCGAAGAGCGCTTCGCCGAGGCAAAGGGGGCGGGTGTCACGGGCGTGCCGACGTTCGCCTACGAGGGCTACGCCGCCCGCGGGGCCGTCCCACCGGAACAGCTCGAACGGCTCGTCGAGGGATAATCAGGCATCCGAGCGGCGGCCCGACTGAGCCGGTTTCTGCGAATCCGACGGAGAGAGCGACGGAGACACTACCGGAGCCGCTCGCCCCAGGAATTCCGTGCGAACAACACGAAAAACAGCCCCAGTCCAAATCCGGCGACCGCGAGAACGGGGTTTGCAAGCGCCACGGTCACGCCGCGGTCGAACTGTCCACCGAGCCAGCCGAACAGTAGCTGCGAGGGCACCAGCTCGCGGCCGGTGAGAACGAGCGCCGCGACGCCAGCGGCGAACAGCCCGCTGCCGCCGGCGGAGTAGACGGTGAACCGCCCCACACCCATCCCCGCGATGCCGGCGGGAATCGAGATAATCGAGCGCAGCACGGGCAACAGCCGTCCCCAGAACACCGACGACTCGCCCCAGCGGCGAAACCAGCCGCTCGCGCGCTCGATGTCATCCGTCGAGACGCTGACGTACGTCCCATACCGGTCGATGACGGGCTGGTGGGCCGCATCGAAGACGAAATAGACGAACAGACTTCCGACCGTGGCCCCGACCATCACGGCGAGCACGAACGCGAGAAAGCTCGCCGGGCCGGTGACCAGCAGGGCGGCCGCGACGGGCACGACGAGTTCGCTCGGGACGAACGGGAAGAGCAGCGAGGTTTCGAGGAAGGCGAACACGAGCAACGCGAAAAATCCATATTGGGCGAGCAGCGCCGTCGCCGTCCCCTCGATACCGGCGAGCATCGTTCGAACCGTTCCGCCGTGGGGACTTCGGCGTTGCCTTTCGGAACCCACAGGCTTTAGCGCGATGTGCTCCGAGCGGAACCATGACCGAGGAGGGAATTGTCGGGGAGTTCCTCACACTCAAAGACGAGACCGATGCCGACTTGCTGGCGATGCAGTGTGGCGATTTTTACGAGTTCTTCGCCGAGGACGCCGAACTCGTCGGCGAGGAACTCGACCTCAAGGTCTCCCAGAAGTCCTCACACGGGTCGTCCTACCCGATGGCCGGCGTGCCCCTCAGCGAACTCACGGCCTATCTGAAGGTGCTCGTCGAGCGCGGTTATCGCGTCGCCGTCGCCGACCAGTACGAGGTCGATGGTGGTCACGAGCGGGCCATCGAGCGCGTCGTCACGCCGGGTACGCTCCTCGAAACCACCGAGACCGAGGCGCGCTATCTCGCGGCAGTCGTCGAAGCGGGTGGCGGCTACGGCTTCGCCGTCGCGGACGTCACCACTGGCCGGTTTCACGCCACCGAACTCGATGGTGACGAACTACTCACCGAATGCTACCGGTTCGGTCCCGCCGAAATCCTGCCCGGTCCCGACCTCCGGGCGGACGACGGACTGGTAGAGCAACTGCGTGCGACCGACGCGACCCTCTCGCTGCATGCGACCGAGGCGTTCGCCCCCGGGCAGGCACGGCAGGCGGTCGAGGGGCAGTTCGGTGCGGCGGCGGTTTCGAGCGTGGGTCTCGACGATGCCACCGCAGCGATTCGGGCGGCGGGTGCGGTGCTGTCGTACGTCGACGACACGGGGGTGGGCGTGCTGGCGTCGATGACGCGGCTGCAACCCTACGACACGGGCGACAGCGTCGCGCTCGATGTGACCACCCAGCGCAACCTCGAACTCACCGCAACGATGGGCGAGGGAGGGCACTCGCTGTTCGACGTTCTCGACCACACCGTGACCAGTGCTGGCGGACGAACCCTCCGCGAGCGACTCTGCCGGCCGATTCAGGACGAGGGCGAACTCGCGCGGCGGGCCGACTGCGTGGAAGCGCTCGCAGGCGCGGCGCTCGCGCGCGAACGGCTCCGCGAGACGCTCGGCGAGGGTTACGACATCGCGCGGCTGGCGAGCAAGGCGGTCTCGGGCAGCGCCGACGCGCGCGACCTGCTCCGGGTGCACGATACGCTCGTCGTGCTCGACGACGTTGCCGAAGTCGTCGAATCCCCGGAACTCGGCGACTCGCCGCTCGCCGGCGTCGTCGAGCGGCCGGACAGAGCGGAAGCCGAAACGTTGGCCACGGAACTCGCCGACGCGCTCGCCGCAGACCCGCCCGCGGGCGTCCGCGAGGGCGGTCTCATCCGGCAGGGCTATCACGACGAACTGGACGACCTCATCGAGGGCCACGAGGCGGCGCTCGACTGGATGGACGGGCTTGCCGAGCGCGAGCAGTCTCGGCTGGGCATCACCCATCTGAGTACGGGCCGGAACAAGACGGATGGATACTACATTCAGGTGGGAAACTCCGAGACCGACGAGGTTCCCGACGACTACGACGAGATAAAATCGCTGAAGAACGCAAAGCGCTACACCACTGAAGAACTGGCCGAGCGCGAACGCGAGATATTTCGCTTCGAGGAACGCCGTGGCGACCTCGAACACGAACTGTTCACCGGCCTCAGAGAACGCGTTGCCGAACACGCCGAGTTGCTTCAGGACGTCGGTCGTGCGCTCGCCGAATGCGACACCCTATCGAGCCTCGCAGTGCATGCCGTCGAGAACGGCTGGACCCGGCCCGAACTGGTCGTCTCGGGCATCGACATCGAGGCGGGCCGCCACCCAGTGGTCGAGCAGGAAGTCGAGTTCGTCCCGAACGACCTCACCCTCGCCGCCGAGCGCGAGTTTCTCCTCGTGACCGGTCCAAACATGAGCGGGAAGTCCACCTACATGCGCCAGAACGCCCTGATTGCCCTCTTGGCTCAAATCGGGAGTTTCGTCCCCGCTCGGAGCGCACGCATCGCGCCCGTTGACGGCATTTACACTCGTGTGGGCGCGCTCGACGAACTCGCACAGGGACGCTCGACGTTCATGGTCGAGATGAGCGAGTTGGCGAACATCCTGCATTCGGCCACCGAGGATTCGCTGGTGATTCTCGACGAGGTGGGGCGAGGCACGGCGACGTACGACGGTATTTCAATCGCGTGGGCCGCGACCGAGTACCTCCACAACGAGGTGCGCGCGAAGACGCTCTTTGCGACCCACTACCACGAACTCACGGGGCTGACCGAACACTTAGACCGAGTGGCGAACGTCCATATTGCGGCGGACGAGCGAAACGGCGAGGTGACCTTCCTCCGCACGGTCGAGGAGGGACCGGCCGACCGCTCGTATGGGGTCCACGTCGCGGACCTCGCGGGCGTTCCGGGACCGGTGGTCGAGCGCTCGCAGGACGTGCTCGCAAAGCTCCGCGCCGAGAAGGCCATCGAGGCCCGTGGCTCGTCCGGGGAGACAGTCCAGACGGTGTTCGACCTCGACAGTGCGTCGTTCCGCGGGTCGGCCAGCGCCGATGGAGGGCAGGCGGCCGACGGAAACGCCGAGACCGACGGGACCGTCCCGGCGGTCGAATCGGTCGTCGAGGCGCTGCGGACGACCGACGTGGCGGAGACATCGCCGGTCGAACTGATGGGCAAAGTCGAACGGTGGCAGGAGGAACTCGACGATGAGCGGTAGCGAAGACGGCGGTGCTCCGGACGAGATTCGGCGGCTCGACCAGTCCACCATCGAGCGCATCGCCGCCGGCGAGGTGGTCGAGCGGCCCGCCTCCGTCGTCAAAGAACTCGTCGAGAACAGCCTCGATGCGGACGCCTCGCGGGTGCGTATCGCCGTCGAGCGCGGCGGCAAGGACGGAATCCGCGTGACTGATGACGGGGTCGGGATGAGCGAATCCGCAGTCGAGACGGCCGTCGAGAAACACACGACGAGCAAGATCGGCGACATCGCGGACCTCGAAGCCGGTGTGGATAGTTTGGGGTTTCGGGGCGAGGCACTCGCGGCCGTCGGCGCGGTCTCGCGGCTCACGATTCGAACCAAGGCACGCGGTGCGAGTCGCGGAACCGAACTGACGATGGTCGGTGGCGAGGCCGAGAGCGTCGCACCCGCCGGCTGTCCCGAGGGCACGACCGTCGAGGTGACGGACCTCTTTTATAATGTCCCCGCGCGGCGGAAGTACCTGAAACAGGACGGGACGGAGTTTTCCCACGTCAGTCGGGTGGCGACGGGCTATGCGCTCTCGAACCCCGACTGCTCGCTCGCGCTCTCGCACAACGACCGCGAGGTGTTCTCGACGACTGGGCAGGGAAGCCTCGAAAGCACAGTATTGGCAGTCTATGGCCGCGAGGTCGCCGAGGCGATGATTTCCCTCGACGGCGAGAGCGCCGAGGGACCGCTCGCATCGGTCGACGGCGTCGTCAGCCATCCCGAAACGACGCGGGCGAGTCCGGAGCATTGCTCGGTGTTCGTCAACGGCCGGTACGTCCACGCGGGCAGCGTTCGGGATGCCATCGTCGATGCGTATGGCGGCCAGCTCGCGCCCGACCGCTACCCGTTCGCGGTCGTCTTCCTCTCGTTGCCGCCGGAGACGGTCGACGTGAACGTCCACCCCCGGAAACAGGAGGTGCGCTTCGCCGAGGAAGAAACAATACGCGAACAGGTCGAGACGACCGTCGAGAGCGCGCTCTTGGACGCCGGTCTCGTGCGCTCTGGCGCGCCGCGCGGCCAGTCGGCCCCCGAACAGACGGTCATCGAGCCGGAACCCACCGAATCGGGCGACGGGAGCGATACCGTCGGCCGGTCGGCAGCGACGACCGATGGGGCAACGAGCGATACCCAAACCGACGAGACGATGCAGACGACCAGCCCAGACCCAGAAACTGAACCTGCCGAGGGACCTCCGGGTGCGAGCGCAACGCCGAGGGACGACGAAACGAGCGACGAACGGCGGTCCGAACCGTTGGAACCGCCGGAGCCATCGACGGGCGGTGCGGAGAGGGAGACGGTCGAACACGGGCGGAAGTTCACCGAGACGCCCGCACAGTCGACCCTCGACGGCGAGACGACCATCGACGAACCGGCCTTCGAGCGCCTGCCGCGCCTGCGCGTGCTCGGCCAGCTTCACGACACGTATCTCGTCTGTGAATCGCCCGACGGTCTCGTGCTCGTCGACCAGCATGCCGCCCACGAGCGGGTCAACTACGAACGTCTGCGCGAGCGTTTCGCCGGAGACATGGGAGTACAGGAACTCGCCGCACCGGTCGACATCGAACTGACGGCGGCCGAAAGCGCGCTGTTCGATGGGTTCACCGAGGCGCTCTCGGAGCTCGGCTTTCGGGCCAGTCGGAGCGGACAGGGGCGAATCGAGGTTGTGGCGGTGCCGGCGGTGCTCTCGGGCGCGGCCGACCCCGAACTCCTGCGGGACGTGCTGTCGGCGTTCGTCGGCGAACGCGACCCCGGCGACACGGTGGAGAAGGTCGGTGATGCGCTGCTCGCGGACCTCGCGTGCTATCCCTCGATTACGGCGAACACGTCGCTGTCGGCGGGGACAGTGACGGACCTCCTGCGTGCGCTCGACGCCTGCGAGAACCCCTATGCCTGCCCGCACGGCCGGCCGGTCGTCATCGAACTGAGCGAGAGCGCACTGGACGAGCGCTTCGAACGCGACTATCCCGGCCACGCCGGCCGGCGGGCGAACCACGACCCATAGGTCGCCGACCGCACGGGTAATATACCTCGGCTGAATGGTGAAATCATGACGAAGTTTCTCGCGGTCGGCGCGGCCGGTCTGGAACTCGCACCCGAGGGTGACGAGCGCCTCGAAACGGCCACTCGGCTGGATGTTGCGGTCACGGGACCGGAATCGAACGCCGTGGTCGCGGCGAGTCGTCTCGGTATCGATACCACGTGGCTCTCGAAACTGCCCGACAGTGCGCTCGGGCGGCGCGTGACCGGTGCACTCCGACGCCACTGCGTCGAACCGGCGGTGTGCTGGGGCGGGGAGGGGGTGGGACTGACGTTCGCCGAACGAGCGGCGGCCCCGCGGGAGAGTACCCGTATCGACGACCGAGCGGGGGCGGCGGCCGCGTCGCTGACGCCGGACGAATTGCCCACGGAAGACGTTCGTGGGGCCGAACTCCTGTACACGAGCGGCGCGACGCTCGCGCTTTCGGAGACGCTCGCCGAGACGACTGCTGAGTTGTTCGCGGCGTTCGACGGGCCGAGGGCGCTCGCGTTCGAGCGCTCGCGGGCGGTCGAATCGTCCGCGGCACGCGAGCGCATCGGGTCGCTGCTGTCGACGACGGATGTCCTGTTTACGACCGAGGCAGGGGCGGCGGTTCTCGACGAACACGGGACGCCACCGGAGACCGCCCACGCGCTCGCCGCCACCCACGGCCTCGACGTCGTGGTGGTCGTCCGCGAGGACGGCGGCGCGCTCGTCTGGTACGAGCGGACTGTCCACGAGCAGCACTCTCCAGAGACCGACACGATTGACGAGCGTGGCGCGTTCGACGCGCTCTGTGGAGCGTTTCTCGCCCGCCGACTCGACGGCGAGGATGTGGACGAGGCGCTTGTGGCCGGGGTCGCCTGTGGAGCGCTCGCGCGCACCGTCCGTGGCGCAATGCCCGTGATAGCTCCGGCGGAGGTGGACGACTGCATGGCGGCGATGGACGGGGGCAGCGGCCACCCCTGAGATGGGACCGTGCGCGCCCGCAATCGTTATTTTCTGGGCACGAGCAGTTGCGGTATGGTCGATGAGTTCCCGCGTTCGTGGCGCGACCCGCAGTACGTGGGCGCGGTCGTCGGCGTGCTCGCAACCGGTGCGGTGGCGTTCTATGCTGGTCTCACAGCCGGGCCGCCGACACCGGGAACCGCAATGTCGGTGTTGCTCGCCGTGTTCGTTCCATGGACGATTGCGCAGTGGGCCGCCCGCCGCTGGCTGTGAACTCGGTAGAGCGACTTTGTCGATGAATGGTATTCGTACGGTGTTGTCGTAGCGTCCGGTGAGAACTGCCGATGCATCCGGACGGAACTCTGACTCAAGCGAGAACCACAAGCCACACCCTCCCCAGCCGATTCCTTCGCTCGCTCACTTCGTTCGTGGTTCGAGACGCCTTCGGCGTCTCGTCACTGAGCGGGGCCGAAGGTCCCGCGATGTCCAAAAGAGCCGAAGGTTCTTTTGGACATCACGAGAGGCGCTTCGTGCCTCTCGAACGACGCCGCTCAGTCATCCACCGTCAGAGCGTGGCTCTGACGAGCCTGCACTCGCTGACGCTGGCGCAGATCACGCGCGAGTCGCGCCCTGCGGCGCTCCCGCGCCAACCGTCCCAAATGGTGGCTGAACTCCCAACAGACAATGTAGATTACACGACATACTGGAACCGAACAGCGGAGGGAGAGCGATGAATTCCCTGTGCTATATAGCCACGGAAACCGCTATGTGGCAACGATTTATCCCATCGCTCGCCGATCTGCCGACATGGCCGGCGAACCGACGAGCGTTCGCGCGCAGGTCCGGCAGTTCTTCGCGCTCGAACGCGACGTGCTCGTGCTCTCGGTTGCGATGTTCGCATTCAGCCTCGGCTTCCAGATGACGAGTCGCTACCTCTCGGAGTACATGGTCGCGCTGGGTGCGAGCGTGTTCGTCGTCGGTCTCTACGGGACCGTCTCGAACGTCATCAGCGCGGTCTATCCCTACCCCGGCGGCGTCATCTCGGATTGGGTCGGCTCGCGCTACGCGCTCACGCTCTTTGGATTCCTCTCGGCGGTTGGCTTCGGCATCTGGCTCGTCGCACCCGCCGCGGGCGCGCTCGCGGTTCCCTTGCTTTTCGTCGGCGTGGTGTTCGCACAGGCGTGGAAGTCCTTCGGGCTGGGTGCGACCTTCGCCATCGTCAAACAGAGCGTCGCGCCCGCGCGGCTCGCCGAAGGGTTCGCCAGCACTGAAACTGTGCGCCGGAGCGCATTTCTGGTGGGACCGCTGCTCGCGGCCGGCGTGTTCGCCCTTTTCGGGATGGCCGACGCCGGCTCGATGGCGAACTCCCGCATCGTCACCGCGTTCGGAGTCATTCTCGCTATCGCGGTCGTCTTTGCCCTCGGCGGCACGCTTGCCCAGCACGTCCTCTACGATGCGGCAGGCGACGACTTCGGCGAGGGGTTCTCCGGCATCTCACAGGTCGTTGCTGACCTCCGGAACTTGCCAACCGAGCTGCGGCCGCTGCTGGTCGGCGACACCTTGGTTCGGTTCGCCAACGGGATGGTCTACGTCTTCTTCGTCATCGTCGTCACGCGCTTTCTCGGCGTCGGGCTGTCACTGAGTCTGCCGGTCGTCGGCGACATCGACCTCTCGCCACAGGCGTACTTCGGGGTACTGTTGGGCATCGAGATGGCCGTCGCACTCCTGACGATGGTCCCTGTGGCGAAACTCGCCGAGCGCGTGGGACTCAAGCCCGTCGTTACGCTCGGCTTCGCCGTCTATGCAGTCTTTCCCGCTCTGCTCATCACCGCACCCGCCGATGCCGGAGTTCTCGCGGCCCTGTTCGCCTTCTCCGGGCTGCGTTTCGCTGGTCTGCCTGCGCACAAGGCACTCATCGTCGGTCCCGCCGAGCGCGGCGCGGGCGGGCGCGTCACTGGGTCGTACTACCTCGTCCGCAACGTCGTCGTCATCCCGAGTGCGGCACTCGGTGGCGCGCTCTACGGCGGCGTGGCGCTTCCGGGCATCGGCACCGTCGGGAGCCCGCCGCTGGCTTTCGGCGTGGCGACGGCCGTCGGTCTTCTCGGCACGGGGTATTTCCTCGTCTTCGGCGAGGAGTTCGCGGCCGCCGGTCGATGACTATTGAGCCGAGTAGCCCGCCGTCGACGAAGCTAGACAGAGTCGACCCGCGTAGTCGTCGAGTCCGGCCGGACGACAGCCGAAAGACCGAACACCTCACCCTCCCATCTCCCTGTCATGGCATCCTCCCTTGCGGGCAAGAGCGCAATCGTCACCGGCGCGAGTTCGGGTATCGGCAGCGAGACGGTTCACGCGCTCGCACGCGAGGGGGCGAACGTCGCACTCGCCGCGCGACGCGAGGGTCGATTGAACGACATCGCCGAGGAGGTCGAGAGCGACCACGATGTCGAGGCGCTCGTCGTACCGACCGACGTGACCGACGAGACGGCGGTCGAGGACCTCGTCGAGCGGACGGTCGAGGAATTCGGGGGTCTCGATGTGCTCGTCAACAACGCGGGTCTCGCCCGTGGGTCGGCCGTTGACGACCTCTCGACCGAGGAGTATCGGACGATGATGGACGTCAACGTCGACGGGAGCTTCTTCGCCACGCGGGCGGCCCTCCCGCACCTCGAAGACTCGGCGGGCAACCTCATCTACATCGGAAGTTTCGCGGGCCAGTACCCGCGCCCGTTCAACCCCGTCTACGCCGCGACGAAGTGGTGGGTGCGCGGGTTCGCCCACAGCGTGGCGGCCGCGGCTGGGGAGGACGGCGTCGCCGTCACCGTCATCAACCCCTCGGAGGTGCGGACCGAGTTCGGCGACGGTGGGAGTTTCAACGAGCGCTTCGATGAGGGCGAGGTCACCGAACCGGACGAAATCGCCGACGCCGTGGTTTTCGCCGCCAGTCAGGAGAACTCGACGGTGAGCGAACTCGACCTCTACCGCCGGGACAAGTTCAGCAGTTTTTGAGCGCGACGCTGAGTGCATCGGCGGGAGTGGCGGGACCGCGGACGTACCGCACCGGGTCGTGCTCGATGGCGAAGACCTGAATCGTGACGACGAGTCGCGCGCCCGATAGCGTCGCACGCAGCACCGGACCGACGCTCGTGACGACGAGGTACGGTGGTGCGGCGACCGGCTCCGCCGGAAGGCCCTCACCGAGCGCAGCGACAGCATCGACGAGCACCGTGGGAAGCCGGTCGATGACATCTCCCCTCTGGAGTGTGCGTTCGAACGGTTCGACCACGTGCTGACGGTCGGTCGTTGCGTCGCCGTCCCACGATTCGGCGACACAATCGGCACACGCGAGTGTCCTTTCGAGGAGTTCCTCGTGAGTGTCGAGGACGTACTCGCGGATGGCGCGCTCCCGGGTCACGTTCGACGCCTCGCACCGGCGGCGGGGTCGATGCCGGACACGAAAATCAGATCGAGAACTCGTAGAGGTCGTCGCCGACGTGATGGAGCGATTCGATGACCTTCCCGGAATCGCCGGCCATCTCGCTTCCGTCGGCCATCGCGCGCCCGACGGCGAGCACCTTGCCATGAGTTTCCTCGGCGATGGCGACGAGGTCGCCGGATTCGATGTCGGGGTCGGCCTCGGTGATGCCCGGTCGCATCACGTCCGCCCCATCGGAGACGAACGATATCGCGCCCGCATCCACCGTGACGACGTGGCTCTCGGGCGGGAAGTCGTTCGCGCCGCGCACGGTGAGAAACGGCTCGCCGTCGAAATAGCATATCGTGGGGTCGCCGTCGACCAGCACCAGGTCGCGCTCGGCGTCGGCGAACTCCACTCGTTCATAGCTGTCGCCGTCGAGATCGATGCCGAGCGCTCCGGAGAGGCTCTCCTCGATGTCGGCCACCGCGTCACTGCGGAGGTGATGACGGGATTTGACCTGCATGGGCTATCCTCTCGACGGTTGGGGATAAATCGTGCGCTGGACGACGCGAAGAGGTAAGTGCCCCGCCGTGTAAGCTATGTCCATGTGGGGGTCCCGGCGAAACCGGGGGGCGAAACGCGTCACCTGCATCGCCTGCGGCGAGGACGTGCGGCGCTCGGCAGCGCGCGAATACGACAAACACGGCGACCGGTGGGAGCGACGGAACAAGGCGTTCGAACACCTCTGTAAGGCGTGTCACCGTGACCTCTGCCATCAACCCCGCGACGAACTCGAAGCGCTGCTGGTCGAAATCCATGCCGAGATCGGCAGTTGCTCGCAGAAGGCGTTTCTCGCACAGTACGAAAAACTGGTCGAGGAGCGCTACGGCCCGCTCGAAGAGCGCGGTTGATCGCCCCACCGTCGCTCGACCGTTCAATCAGGCAGCCAATCGCCCCTGGTTCACCCGATAAATCGTCACCGCATCCCACCGTTTGGCGACGCTCACGCCACGCAGGTCGTCGAAGTCCGTCGGTCCATAGGCCGCCCGCTCGTTCGGGCCGACGTAGATGTACCGGACATCGTATTCGTCGAGGAGTCGGGCGCGCTCGTCGGGCGTTCCCTGATAGATGGTTTCGACGTCAGCGACGCGCTCCAGATACGGGTTCTCGCCGCGATAGCCGATCTCGTGGTCCCAGCCGACGACAGTCGGGAGTCCCGTGAGGCTCGACGGGGCGTTGACCCAGTTGTAGCTGGTCAGGTCATCGTCCTCGTTGCAGTAACAGCCCGGCGTCGAGACGATGTGTGGCTGGCCTTCGCGCGCGTCGAGCCACGCGATGGCTGCGGCCTCCTCGGGATGGGTGGTCGAGACGAACTCCAGCGCGTCGAGGGTCGGGTTCTCGACGGTCGCCACGCTCGCCTCGCTCGTCAGTTGGTCGGTGAGTGCGAGCGCACCGTATATCGACGTCGAAAGCACGAGAACGACGAGTAACACGCGACCAGCCGTGCGAGCACCGCCCGATAGCGTGGCGGCGCTCGATTCAGGAGCGCCAGCGAGCCACGCGGCCATCGCACCCGCCGCCGTCCCGAACAGCACCCACACCTGCGCGTAGGTCTTGAAGACGGTGTTGAACCGGCCCGGCCCGGCGTTCTCTTGGATATACACGAACTCCACGATGAGCACGAGACCGACGCCGGCGACGAGCAGGACGGTCTCGAAACCTACGTCGGGTAGTGACGGTCGGCCTTCGACGCCGCCATCCGATTCGGCGGGTCGCGCCCGTTGGGTGAGACCTGATTTCGTCTGAGCGAGGTGCTCGCCGTTTCGTCGCACCGCGAGCACCAACCAGCCGACGAGCAGGAGCGGACCGAACAGCGCGAGCGCGGCGGCATCGACGAGCCACGCGAGGGTGAACAGTCCAACCGTCGCCATGAGCGCAGCCTGCCGCGTGCGTTTTGCGAGGGCACGCGAGCGAGCGAGGAGATACGGGACGAACACGGCGACGAACGCGCCGTGGACGAGCACGAGCGGCCCCAGCGCGCTCCGGTCGGGCAGGAATGCGATGGCGCGACCGCTCGCTGCCCCGAGCCAGAACGGCAGCGACCAGAGCAGTCCCATGACGAGAACGCCCGCCGCGACCGCCAGCGCGCCCGTCGTCCGCGATAGTTCTCGGGCGAGCCACGACTCGCCCGAGGGCCACCGCGAGTCGAGTCGTGGAACGAGCGCCGTGGGAGTGCCGTCGTCGAAGGTGAGCGCGAGCCATCCCACCCCCACGGCGGTCGGGAAACTCCACGTGTTGATGACCGCGAGCAGCCCGGCAAGCGGTGGCAGTGCGCCGAAAACAAGCAATCGGCGACGCCCGAGTGCGTCGGCC
This sequence comes from Halococcus sp. AFM35, assembly GCF_051195015.1. Classification (NCBI taxonomy): domain Archaea; kingdom Methanobacteriati; phylum Methanobacteriota; class Halobacteria; order Halobacteriales; family Halococcaceae; genus Halococcus; species Halococcus sp. AFM35. The sequence goes on along the minus strand of NZ_JBNTJU010000003.1, from coordinate 7,575 downwards.
GAGGTACGGTAATAGGCGAACCACACCCCCGCCGCGAGCAGGAGGAACGGCGTGCTCATCATGTGGGCGTGGAGGTCGCCGTTGAGCCACGCGAACAGCGGGAACTCGTTGACGGTGCCGGGAATCACGCGGCTCGCATCCCAGTAGCTGAAGGCCGCTGGCGAGGCCACAAGCCCCTCGATAGCCACGCCGAGCGCGCCGGCAACCGTCTGCGTGAGTCCGTCTGGAAGTGTCCACAGAACGGCTCTTCCCGGCGTTTCGAGGTTGCTGGCGAAGCCGACGAAGAAGACTCCGACGACGCCGGCCGTCCGCGCCGAACGCCCGCGTGCTGCCGCAATCGCGCCGGCGAGACCGTAGACTGCCGTGGCGAGCATGCCGAAAAAGCCCGCGAGCGCGAGGTTGTAGGCATAGCGCGCCTCGGTGAACGTGAGCTTTGCCAGCAGCGCCGTGAGGAGATGCCCGCCGTAGTAGTATTTGACCGGCTTGCCGGCGAACCAGAAATCCTCCGGCGGGAGACGGGTGGTGCGAAGCAGCGACTTGAGCAGGCCGAAATCGAGGAACTTCTCGCCGCCGCCGGGATGGACGGCCGGGTCGAGCGCACGCACCGCGGTCATGAACAGAAATGCAAGCGCGAAGACGACGGCCGGTCCGGCCATCGCCCGGAAATCGAATCGATTCCTATCGAGGTTGCGAACGGAGAGCACCGAAAGGGCGACGAGTGCGACCAGCCCGATGACGAGACCGGCGGTGAGCGAGAGATGGCCCACCCAGTAGGCGACGATGCCGACGACCGCGAGCGACAGCGGCAGCGCCAGCGCCACCCCGCGGTCGGGAAAGCCCCGAAAGAACCGGGCGGCGAGCGGCGCTCCCAGAAGTCCGAGCGCAAGAAAGGCCGCGAGCCAGAGGGCAACGAGACCGAACTCCATATCGGAGGCGGGGAAGCGGCGCATATCGGTCTTGCGGGATGGCGGCAGCCGGCGGTTCCGAACCGCTTTTATCCGCTCCGTCGGTGACTTCGGCCATGCAGCGCTCCGTCGGGGTCGTCGTGCCGGCCTACCGGCCCGACGTCGAGCGACTCGCCGAGTACGTCACCGCCATCGCCGAGCGACTCGATCCGACGGCCATCCGCGTCGAACTCGACGTTCCCCAGCCGGGTGTGGTCGAAGCGCTCGCCCCGCTCCCGGCGACCGTCGCCACGGCCCCCTATCGCCGCGGGAAAGGGCGAGCAATCACGATGGGGTTCGAGGCGCTCGATACCGACGTTATGATGTTCGCCGACGCCGACGGCAGCACGCCCGTCGATTCGCTCGTATCCGTCGTCCGGCCCGTCGAGGAGGACGACGCGGACCTCGCGGTCGGCTCGCGCCGCCATCCCGAGGCACACATCGCGCGCCACCGGACGTTCGCACGCCGCCGGCTCGGCGACACGTTCGCGTGGCTCGCCCGCCGGCTGCTCGACCCCCAACTGTTCGACTATCAGTGTGGTGCGAAGGCCATCTCCCGCGCGGCGTGGGAGGGCGTGCGCGAACACCTCTACGAGTCGGGATTCGCGTGGGACATCGAACTCGTCGCCATCGCGGGTGCACTCGGCCAGCGCATCGCGGAAATCCCCATCGAGTGGCACGACCAGCCCGACTCGACCGTGTCGCCGCTTGGAACCTCGGTCGCGCTCGCGCGTGGATTGCTCGCCGCCCGCCACCGTGCGGCGCTCATCCACGAGAACCGGCTGCACGGTGTGATTGCTTCCCAGCGCGAGGAATATCCGCTCATCGACGGCAATGAACGATGAGTACGCGGACGCTCCTTGCCGGTCTCTACGCTCGCTTCGCGGCGATAACGTCCGCGGTGCGCTTCGGACAGTTCGTCTCCATCGGCGTGCTCGGCGCGGTCTGTGAGAACGCCGTCCTGCTGGGGCTGGTCGAGACGCTCGCTATCACGCCCGAAATCGCCAAACTCGTCGGGGCGGAAACGTCGATTGTCGTGATGTTCGCCGCCAACGAGCGCTGGACGTTCGTCGACGAGGGGCGGGCTGGACTCCGCTGGCTCGTCCGTCGATTTCTCACCTCGAACCTCGTCCGGGCGGGCGGCGTGCTCGTCGGCACGGCCGTGTTCTCGGCGCTGATTCGATGGGTGAACGTCTCGCTGTCGTTCGCGGGCATCGAGTTCTGGCTGCTCGCCGCGAACGCCATCGGTATCGCGGTCGGATTGGTCGTCAACTACGTCGCCGAGAGCCTCTTCACGTGGCGCGTTCACACGGGAACCGACGGCGAGTGAATCACAACCCTTAACCAGCAAACCGCGGTACGATTGGGTAGCGGGATGGGATAGCCAGGAGATTCCGGCGGGCTCATAACCCGCAGACCGGTAGTTCAAATCTACCTCCCGCTACTCCACCACCTTTTGCTGCACTCAGTCGCTCCCTGCGGTCGCTCCTTCGTTGGCAAAATCTGGACCAAAAGCCTCCTCCTTCCCCTTGGTCAGTCGTCGGCCCGCTCGCTCACTGCGTTCGCTCGCGGCAGAGCAACCTATCTCCGCAACCGCACAGCACCGCTACCGCGTCGCCACCGCGCTGCACCAAGACTTAGGAACACGCCGGTTCAGGTCGTACTCATCGATGGCAGACGCCGAAAAATCCGAAATTCCGCCGGAGGGGTGGCCGCGTTGCGAACCCGAGCAGGTGCAGGTGATGCTGTTGGGGACGTATCACATGGATAATCCGGGATTGGATGAGGTGAACGTCGATGCCGACGACGTACTCACCGACGAGCGCCAAGCGCAACTCGAAGACCTCACCGAGCGCCTCGCGGACTGGAAGCCCGACCGAATCGCCGTCGAACGGCCCTATGACAACGTGGCGGCCGTGAACTCACTCTACGAGCGCTATCGAACGGGCGAATATGCCTACGACCGCGAGGAGACGTTTCCCGCCCCGCACCCGATGCGAGACGACGACGAGAGCGAATGTCGAAGCGAGGTCGTGCAAATCGGTTTCCGGCTGGCCGACAGGCTGAATCACAGCCACGTCGTGCCGATTGACGAGCACCCGGATGAGCCGGACGACGACCCGTTCGCCGACCGCGAAATCGATTCGACACGGAAGACCTCGGTTGCACTACCCGACCCCGAGGAACGACAGCGCGAAATCAGCCGCCGTCTCGTATCGACACCCATCCCCGAATACCTCGCATGGAAAAATCAGGAATCACAGCTTCGATACAACCACGATTTGATGTTCGACCGTGGAATACGAGCGACGAAGGAAACGCTCGGCACTCCCACGTTTCTCGCATACTGGTACGACCGCAACATTCGGATGGCCCACCATCTCTGGCGAACGATGGAGCATGGCGATGAACGCATGCTACTGGTCGTCGGCACCGGGCACATCAGGGTGCTGCGCCATCTGCTTGACGAAACGCCGATGTGCTGTCCGGTGAGTCCGCTGCCGTATCTGTGAGTCAGGCCGACCGTTCGACACCCAATTCGTCGAGCAGTACCTCGCCGCCGGCGGCCGACGAGCCGGGACCGCGGGCGGTGACGAGGTCGCCATCGACGGTCACGCTCTCGTCGGCATCGAGTTCGGCGTCCCAGTTGCCGCCGGCAGCTTTCACCTCCTCTTCGACCCAATAGGGGAGTTTCCGGCCGTCGGGCATCCGGTCGTGTTCGTCGACGATGCCTTCCTCCCACTCGTTCGGGAACCCAGTTATATCGCGGCCCTCGACGAGCAGGGAGCCGTCATCCTCGCGGGCAAAGGCGAAGATACCCACTGCGTGGCAGACGACGTAGCCTTTCCCCTCGTCGCCGGCGACCGCATCGGCGAGCAGCGCGCGGGCGTGGCGGTCCTGATTGATGTCCCACTCGGTCCCGTGGCCGCCGGGGAAGGCCACGAGGTCGTACTCGCTGGCATCGGCGGTCGCAATCGGAATCGGGTCGTTCAGGCGCTCGTCGGAGTCGTGAATCTCTCGAACCTCCTCGGCAGTTTCCTCGCCCACCTCGTCGGGGTCGACCGAGCGCTCGTCGATTTTCGGTGGTGCGCCGCTCGGCGTCGCCACGGTGATATCGACGCCCGCATCCGAAAGCATCGTGAGCGGCGTCGTACATTCCTCGCCCCAGTACCCCTCCTCGCTGACGACGAACAGTGCGCTTGGCATCGGATGGGATAGCAGCGCCGCACCCAAAAGCCCCGTGACCTCAGCCGTCGCCCTCGGAGTCCACGATGACGACCTCGCGGTCCACGACATCGACGTTGATGAGCGTCTTCACGTCGTAGTTCGAGTCGTCGAGTTCGTTGCCGCCGCCGACTTTTTTGATGACTGCGACCACGTCGGCGACCTCCGCGCCGATCTCTTCGAGCGCGCCGGTGATACCGCGGAGCGTTCCGCCCGTCGAGAGCACGTCGTCGAGCAGGAGCACGCGGTCGCCGGCATCGACGTCGTTGATGTACATCTCGTTTTCGGAGTAGCCGGTGACCTGCGAGAGCGCGACCTCGCCCTCCAGCCCGTACTGGCGCTTGCGAACCACCACGAGGGGGATGTCGGTCATCAGCGAGACCGCCGTGGAGATGTGGATGCCCATCGCCGCGGGCGTGACGATCTTGTCGACGTCGAGGTCGGCCTTGCGGATGATCTTGATGACGATCTCGCGCAGGAGTTCGGGTTCGAGCATCGGCACGCCGTCGCTGATGGGGTGGACGAAGTAGTGATAGCCCTCCTTTTCGATGACGGGCGCATCGAGCAGCGACGCCTCCAGCTGATTCATGCTGCGGGTACAGCCAGTCGGGGGTAAAACCTGACGGTCGCCGGGCGGCCATGCGTGTGCCGGGCATGCCCTCATCCGTACGCACTCCCAATCCCACATATGGCCAGCACGACCGCCGTTCCCGGCGAGAACGGCCAACTCGAAATCGTCTGTCACCGAAACGGCGAGGCCGAACCGAGCGCGAGCATGACGAACATGGAGGGCGAGGTCTCGCTGCTCATCAACGACTTGGAACCGAACGAGGCCGTCGAAATCGAAATCATCGAGAGCAACGGCGAGTAGCGAAAACGGTGTTTTCGCCGAGCAGTTACCGCCGCCGAGGTCCGTGTGCCACTGAGTGGATGAACTGGTGGGTGATTCCCGAGCATTTGGCGGGGCAGGGACGATATCCTGAAACGTCACAGGCTCGCAAAGGGATGCAGCGCAGGCTATGGTGGACGAGAATGACTGACGACCTACCCACACCGGGCGAAATCATCACGATACACGACCGAATCGACCAAAAATACGACCTGAAATATACGGGCATCCGTACCGCAGCGCCGAGGAGCAAACTCAGACGGGAGGTCATCAAACCGGCGGCCGAATACGATGACCCATACCATCGAGCGGCGACATTGCTGTTCGGGATTCAAAGCGCCCACGTATTTGAAGACGCGAACAAGCGGACGGCGTGGACCGTCACGATGGAATATCTGGAGCGAACGGGAAGCAGGCCGGACTTTCAGCAAGACAACGACACAATCGAGCGAATCGTTCGCCGCGCCGGCCTGTTCGACGTGACCGAACTCGCCGCGTGGCTCGAAACGGGCGCTATCGACGAATCGAAACTGCCGGAACACTAATCATGAAACGGAACGACAGTCACACTATGGCCGAATCGGGACACGAGCAGGACGAAGACAAAGGATTTCGAGAGCGGGTGGACCGAATCATCGAACGGGAACGCCCGATTCTGGATAGACTGGCCGACGAGTAGGCCGCTCATCGACAACTTGGAGCCGAACGAGACCGTCGAATCGAGATCATCGAGAGCAACGACGCGGAGCAATAATTTTCACTTCGCTTCCGAACCACCGGCTCCCGTCGTCGCGCCGTCGAAAAATACTGAATCGCACCGAACCGTTCAGTTCACTCCGAGAGGAGTGGAGTGTTGCTGTCGCGTGACGCGCAGGTTCAAGTAGCCCGACTAGCTACGAACACACATGAGCACCACCGTCGAAATCGTCAAAACGCCCGACGTGCTCCACGGCAAGCCCCGAATCGAGGGGACACGTATCGGCGTGTTCACGATAGGTGAGAGCGTTCGCGCTGCCGGGCGGTCCGTCGAGGATATGCTCACCGCGTACCCGGACCTCACCCGCGAGCAGGTCGAGGCGGCGCTTGCCTACTACGACGACCATCCCGAGGCGATGGATATCCTTCGTCAACAGAAAGAGGCGACCCGACAGCGGGTGCTGAGTCAGAGCCGTGCCCCCGGCGCGTCGGACGACGCGAAGCACCGGTCGTGAAAATCCTCTGTGACCAACACGTCGATGAAAAATACGTCACCGCGTTCGACCGTGCCGACTGGGCCACGGTCGCTCGCATCAGGGACCTTCTCTCACCGAGTACCGTCGATGAGTCCATCAGCGAATACGCCGCCCGAAATGGATGGGTGGTTTTCACGGCAGACAACGATTTCTTCGACTTCGACCACAACCGGGGACTGCTGCTGTACGTCGAACGGCGAAACCCGTCGCCCGGAGCCGTCGTCAACGCGGTTCGGGTGATAGCCGACGCCTACGACGACCACCGGCACATCGAGGAATACGTCCCCGGCGAGTGGGTCTAAGACCCACCTTTTGCTGCGCTCGCTTGTTCGCTACGCTCACTCGCTCGCTGGCAAAATGTGGATCAAAAGCCTCGCTCGCACCTTTTTACTTCGGGGCGTCGCGCTCGCTTCGCTCGCGCTCAACCCCTCGCAAAAATCTGCACCAAAAACTCCCGCTCACTCGCTTCGTTCGCTCGCGGTACAATCACTATCGCTCCCGCAACTGCACTCCGCACAGCACCGCCGAAGCCCTCGGCTCGTTCGTTCACTCCGTTCACTCACTCGCCTCGCCCTTCATCCGCCAGGACCGCCCGCCGCACCGCCACGCGACCGTCGTGCCGCCGACTCTCGTCGTCGTCGGGTCGTCGAAAAATGGGAATCGCACCGAACCGCTCAGTTCACTCAAAGGGTGGGCGGGTCGCCGGATTAGTTTGAGGTCTCCCAGAGCGTTGATGAACTGCCACCACCCGCAGGGGTCCAAGTCACACGGACCGAACTGGCTCCCGGCGTTATCGTACCTGAGCTGCCAGCAGTGAGTGGATCGGACCAAGTGCCACCACTGGGTGTCACCTCCGAACCATCCGCGTACACGGTCACTTGACTCGTGTTGATGGCATCACCGGCCTCCATTGTCAGAGTCCCAGAATCTGCATCGTAACTGAAACTCGCCTGTGGTGTCGTCTGTTGGTTGCCACCGAGTCCTAGCACGAATGCGCCGATGACGGCGGCGAGAATCACGACGACTGCGACCATCAACACGACGCCAATCACGGGACTGACGCCCCGTTTGTCCGCAACGAACTGTTTGAGTTGTTCCTTCATTTTCCTGTGTTCTGCACACCACCGCCGCCGGGAGCGAAGCGCCGACCGCTCGGCCCGCAGCGCGTTGGTGCGTTGGGCGGTCTGGCTGCGGTATGGTATATAAACCATCCGTGTTCGGTTAAGGCCTCACCTCCGCGTTGAAGGCGTAAGCCACTCGTTTGTTCAGGGTAAGGCGTGATCTC